>JAHDFA010000035.1 GCA_020628495.1 Hellea sp. | reverse complement strand
TTGCCCAACCCAGATGCCTCCGGCAGCCACAAGATGGGCTGCAAACGCACCCGCTTGCGCGCTTCCCTCCCATTCATATCACAACCGAACCAAATCTTTGACTCTTGCGTTAAGGTTTGGTAAAGGATTTTCTATGCCGAGCCTTTGGACATGTTTACCACTGCCAGAAATCAGCAGACCCGAATGCTGCAGAAGAGATTCATAATCTTTACCATATTCGTGCCCGCCGCTTTTACGTTTTGGGTCTAACGGCTAAACAACTCCCAATTAGAAACCTTTAAAGGACATTATGCTTTACCTCGACAATCGCCCCCTCAATCCGTCCCGTCGCCATGCAGCCAATGGCCCGGACCGATTCTATCAATGGCGCGGCTTTTTTGATGATAATTCAGAATTGGATGACATCGTGCAGGTCATTGAAAAAGAATTTACGGAGCATGGTGAGAGCACGCATAACGATAAATATTTCCTCCTTCCGGGTCGGTCCAATACCATCACAACACTCTGCGATAATGAAACGCTGGAAGTGCATACAATGGTCTCCGCTGACGGCACGCTGGAGCAATGGGAGCGCAGCGTGAAAACGACCTTTCCGATGAAGCGGACCACGGCTTCCATTATCGGTACATATGTGCCGAAATTCCGCGGGTCCTGTTCCTCCGTTGCGGATGCAGAAAGCCTGACAGATGCTTTGTCTAAAAAATCCCGCTATTACGAAGCCAATCTCAGTCGCCGCCACTATGAGCGCAACAATGTCTCTGTCGAGATTGAAACGGTTGACGTGAACGGTAAATCAAAAATCTCTATCGCATTACGGGGTGATAATCCGAAGGCGATTATGAGCGAAGTCGAAGCGCTTGGCTTAAAAGCGTCTGACAATACGCATTTCGGTGCATATCTAAACGACCTCTAAGCAAACCTTAAATATGCTTGACTGAAATAGTGAAAGCGCGGCCCGTCACTTGCACGGCCGCGTTTTTTGATTCAATGACGCCTGAACATGCCTGAATCCGTCTCACATATTGAAACGCCTGTGCTGCCGCCGCTCCCCATTGGCGTAAAGCCGTTTAATCCGCCCTGGCTCATGCGACATCATTTGGTGCAAACCATTCTGGCGAGTATGAAATTCCGCAAGCGCGGGCCTAATCCGATGTTGGATGTCGCGGAAGATATGATTTTGGACTGCGATGACGGCGTGCGGTTAAAGGGCAGTTATTCCCCGCATCCGGACAATAAAGCGCTCGTGATTTTTCTGCACGGGTGGGAAGGCTCGCAAGACAGTACCTATGTCGTGACGGCCGGACGCCGCGTCTTTGAACGCGGCGCTTCGGTCTTTCGACTGAATTACCGCGACCACGGCGATAGTCATGATTTGAATGAGGGGCTGTTCTATTCAACCCTGTTTAATGAAGTTTTCGATGCCGTCAAACAGGCTGCGAAACTGGGGGAGGGTGCGCCCGTCTATATCGTCGGTTTTTCCTTGGGCGGTAATTTCGCGCTGCGTATCGCGCGGTCTCTGCGGGATTTAACGTTGCCGAATTTGAAGCATATTTTCGCGATTAGTCCCGTCATTGACCCTTGGGGCGCCGCGCCGCTCGTCGATTTAAATCCGCTCTATCAGCACTATTTCCTGAAAAAATGGACGCGATCTTTGCGTAAAAAGCAAAAGCTCTATCCGCATCTTTATGATTTCAAGGACATATTATCGCGGCGTACTGTGTTGGGCATGACGGAAAAGCTCTTGCCCGCATATTCCGATTTCCCGGATATGAAATCCTATTTCGACGCCTACCGTCTCGATAAGCGCGACTTGGAAAATTGCCCTGTGCCAATTTCTATCATTACGGCCGCAGATGACGGAATGATACCTGTCGAAAACCTCCTAGGGCTAAAGCTGAACCATCGTGCCCGCCGGATTATTCATCCGCATGGCGGCCATAACGGATTTTTCCAATCCTTGAAGGGCCCGACGTGGTATGATGATTATATTGAGCAGGTTATGGAAGGCGACTCCCAATGATATTTTTATACGTCATCGGAGGCCTATTCATCATGTTTATAATTCTGGGTCTGATCAGTCAAAAGGGTGAAGCACCCGGCTTGCAAGATGGACGATTGGCTGAACCGGGCAGCAAGCCCAATACCGTTTGTTCTGAACCCGGCACACAATCCGAGCGCGCCGTCGCACCAATCGCTGCGAAATTGTCGGACGTGGCCGATGCGATAGAAGTTACTGGCGGGACTATCACGGCGCGCTCAGATGAATATCTCTCGGCGACTTATATGAGCCGGCTCTTTAAATTTGTCGATGATGTGGAAGTCCGCCAAGCCGGGGATGTGTGCCATATACGATCCGGCAGCCGCGTCGGATATTCTGACCGCGGCGTAAACCGCAAACGGGTTGAGACCATACGCCGCGCTGTGCAATCGAACCCGACGCTTCAGGCGTAGAAAGTAAACACAGCGCCTCCGCGCCGTCTCACCAAGGACCGGATATATGCCAGAACAGCACCTCAAACCTAAAAAAGTCGATCATGAACGATTGAAAGAACTCGTCCGTGAAATGCTAATTGCTTTGGGTGAAGATCCGGACCGGGAAGGCCTGCTGGAAACACCGCGACGTATCGCTAATTTCTGGCGCGAATTTATTGAATATGACCCGGGAAAGCTGAACACGACTTTCTCCTCCGTTCGCCATGATCAAATGGTTGCCGTAACAGGCATGCGGGTCTGGTCAATGTGTGAACATCATATGTTGCCATTTTGGTGTGATGTGTCCGTTGCCTATATCGCCGAAGATAAGGTGTTAGGCTTGTCCAAATTTGCCCGTATCGCACATAAAAATGCGCATGCGTTGTCGCTTCAAGAAAAGCTTGTGGCGGATATTTCAGATGACCTGAAAAAGTTTTTAGGTACGGATAATATCGCCGTTATGGCTAAAGGCGAACATCTTTGCATGACGATGCGTGGCATTAGAACGCCGCATCGCATGATATCATCTGCATTGGACGGGCAGTTCCGCCAGCCTGAAACCCGCGCGGAATTTATGGCTTTAGTAAACGCCAGCTAAGGCTAAGTCTTCAGAAGCGGCAGATAGTCTCTGCCAACATATATGGGCGTTTGAGTCTGGCCAATTTTATCCGCCCATTTTTGATTGGACTTAGATAATTTCGGATTGGGCGCACGCAAAATAACCTGTTTAATACGGCCGGGATGACGCGTGATAACGTCATGATAAACATGCGCATCATGCTGTCCCGTATCGCCGATTAGAATGAAAGACAGAGTTGGATTGGCTGCCAAAATTTCATCAATCGCCTGGCCTTTATGGTCGCCATGTGTGCCCGTGATGAATTGAGTGTCCGATATACCTAAATCCCGCAAAAACTTCGGCCCGCGAATAAGGCCCGCCCGCTCGAATATTTCGCTGAGGAAGCCATGCATATTCCAAGGTGAGGAACTGACATAAAAAATGGGATTAACGTCATTATGCAATTTTGAAATAAGTCGGACTGCATCCGGAAAGACCAATCTTGATTGCGCATTCCCAGTCAAAGAATTCCAAAGATTGCGGCGCAGGCTCCAAGCGTCGGTCTTGATCAAAGTATCGTCAATATCTGAAATAACGCCATATTCCGCGTCAGGCGAGGGAAGAAGGGCTATTAACTCCGCGAAATTTTTATCGTCATCAAATAGAACTTGATGATTGCTCCATCCATATTTGCCCTTAGGCCGCGGCAGTGTCAGTTCGAAATAGCCTTCCTCATCGCTGCGTGTTTCTTTACTATCGCAGGAGATCAGGACATTAGCCATTTCCCGCGTGTTAAACAGCGCAATCATGGATTTAAAATTCGTCCAAAGGCTCGGGTCTTCTTCTAATTCTTCCACAGCCTCAATTGCGCGCCGTGTTAAAACCCGACCGCGTAGCACAATTTCATTCGGCGTAGCGTGACCGAAATAGGGGTCAATTTCTACATCGCCATACTCCCGCTTGGGTTTAACGGCATCAAATATGCGCTCAAAAACCGAAGCGGTCTTGGCGAGGTGAAGTTTAAAATTCATGATATTATGGAGGCATCAAGATGAGACTAAGCACCCTGACTGAGACGCATATTCACAACATCAAGAACTTCAAGAACTGCATCGGGAATGTTAGTGCCTGGTAGAAAGACTGCTTTAGCGCCCATGTCTTTTAATGTGTCTACGTCTTCAGGTGGGATAACCCCGCCAACAATGATTAAAATATCCTCACGATTATTTTTCGATAAGGCATCTCGCAAAGACGGGACAAGAGATAGATGACCGGCTGCCAAAGAACTGGCGGCAATAATGTCGACATCAGATTTTATGCCCAGCTCGGCGGCTTCTTCTGGCGTTTGAAAAAGGGGGCCGATGACTACGTCAAACCCGATGTCAGAAAAAGCTGTGGCCACAACTTTTTGACCACGGTCATGTCCGTCCTGACCCATCTTTGCGATAAGAATTTTTGGCTTTCGGCCCTCTAACTCCGTGAAGGCATCAATACGCGTTTTGGCTTCTTTGAAGCTTGGGTTGTCAGGGTCAAATGCGCTGGAATAAACGCCTGTTACGCCGGCTGGTTTCGCGGTGAAGCGACCATATACTTTTTCCAATGAAGAAGAAATTTCGCCAACCGTCGCTTTTTTTCGCGCAGCATCTATGGCGAGTTTGAGTAAATTGCCGACGCCGGTGTCGGCGGATTTCGTCAACGCGTCCAAGGCTTCCATTGTTGCCGCCGTGTCGCGGTCGGCACGAAGCTGTTTTAACCTTGCAATCTGACCTTGCCGGACGACGGCGTTATCAACTTTTAAAATCGGTATGTCGTCTAATTCCTCTGACGGATATTTATTCACCCCAACAACGGTCTGCGCACCGCTGTCAATGCGCGCCTGAATTCTGGCCGCGGATTCCTCAATACGGAGTTTCGGGATGCCGGCCTCTATCGCCGCGGCCATACCGCCATAGCTTTCAACTTCGCGGATGTGAGACATGGCTCGCGCGGCCAAATCATGTGTCAGGCGTTCGACATAATAGCTGCCGCCCCATGGATCGATTTGAGAGGCATGTTGGCCTTCTGTTTGAAGAAAGATCTGTGTGTTCCGCGCAATTCGTGCCGAAAAGTCTGTTGGCAAGGCAAGCGCTTCATCCAGCGAATTTGTGTGCAACGACTGCGTCCCGCCATCAACCGCTGCCATAGCTTCGATATGGGTGCGGCCCACATTGTTAAACACGTCTTGCGCGGTGAGGGACCAGCCGGATGTCTGGCAGTGGGTGCGCAGCATGTTGGATTTCGGATTTTTAGGGTCGAAAGCACCGATAAGCTGTGCCCATAAAAGGCGGGCCGCCCGTAGCTTTGCGACTTCCATGAAATAATTCATGCCCACAGCCCAGAAGAAGCTTAGGCGCGGGGCAAAACTGTCAATGTCCATGCCCGCCGCCAATCCGGTGCGAACATATTCCAATCCGTCGGCCAGCGTGTACCCCAATTCAATATCCGCAGACGCGCCAGCCTCCTGCATATGATAACCAGATATCGATATAGAATTGAATTTTGGCATTTTTTCACTGGTGTGAGCAAAGATATCCGAGATGATTCGCATGCTTGGTTTGGGTGGATATATATAAGTATTTCGCACCATGAACTCTTTGAGAATGTCATTTTGAATCGTTCCCGCCAGCTGATGTTGTTCTACGCCTTGTTCTTCCGCAGCTGCAATATAGAGAGCCAAGATGGGAAGAACTGCACCGTTCATCGTCATCGAAACACTCATTTTATCCAGCGGAATCTGGTCGAACAAAATGCGCATGTCATAAATGCTATCAATTGCGACGCCTGCCATGCCCACATCACCCGGAACGCGCGGATGGTCAGAGTCGTATCCGCGATGGGTTGCCAAGTCGAAGGCGACAGAGAGGCCTTTTTGTCCTGCCGCCAGGTTCCGTCTGTAAAAAGCGTTTGAGTCTTCTGCGGTGGAAAACCCCGCATATTGGCGAATTGTCCAAGGACGTTGGACATACATGGTAGGATAGGGGCCCCGTATATAGGGGGCGAAACCTGGCATGGTGTCGGTGAAAGGTAGGCCAGAAATATCCTGCGCCCGGTAGTCGGATTTGATGTCAATGCCTTCTGGAGCGGTCCAAACCGGTCTTCCTAATGGTTTAGTCTGCAGCACTCCGCCTAGCTCTAATTTCGTGAAATCCGGCATGCTCATGACAAAACCTCAGGCGCTTTCAGTTTTTCAGCCGGATGCAAGGTCACGCCTAAAATAGGTTCATTCTTTTCTAAGCGCTTTGCAGCGGACTTATCAATGATGGCTTTGAGCTTCCCGCTTTTTCTGTAAGCGGTCATTCCGCCGTCGTTTTCGATGGCTTGAAACCTTCGCCAAGCCGATTGCGCAAGGTCTTCACTGATTCTCTCATGCCAATAACTTCCATGCGCTGCATCATAAACCTGCCCGAGATGGCTTTCTTCCATCATCATGAGCTGCATGTTTCGGGCGATACGATGTGCAAATGGCGTCGCAAGTCCCAATCCGTCCGTGAAGGGACGCATTGTAATCATATCGGCTCCGCCAATTACAGAGGCGAAACCCGCGCTCATAATACGCAAAAGGTTGGTCCACGCATCTTGCGTTTGCATCATACGAAGAGATGTCACGGCACATATGGGTATAGGTGAGCCATCAACGCCGAATGCATCCGCAATACGCAGAATAAGGCGACGCGCGGCCCGGAACTTGGCAATCGTTAGGTGCGTGTCCCGATCTGCTGCCAAGTCAATTACAAGATGCCGACAGACTGTCTTGGCATCATGCAGCCGCATGGCCTCTGCAAGCGATGCTGCAAGGACAGCGAGTTCTTGAGCATTAGTTCCTCCGGACTCATGAATAGATGCTGGAGATAGACCCATGAGACGCCACTGATTTGGTGTTGAATCAAACATAGACGAAAGTGTCGCCACATCTGAGCTCGGGTCCAGCCCCGCCCAAACATGGGACGTTTTCAGTTTTTCTAACTCTAGCACATGTTTAAAATTCTCAGTATTTAAGACGCCATGGGTGAATTGAACGGGGACGAGGTTGGTATATACCCCTTCGAAGAGACGCTTAAGGGATTGCCGTTTTGATAAATCAATGCCTCTTTCAACCCTGATTGCGCTTGCGCCACCTTTTAGATCTTCTAGAAGCTGAGCATTGGATTTGCTAACTTCCGGATTTCTAACGGGTGCAGCAATATGCCAAGCACGCCCTTCCAAGAGTGGTAAGTCAGCCCGTCCCAATTTTGCAAGAACTGGAGGTAAGTCGGCCGCAGATATTAACGGTCCGCGCCGAAGTGCATCTTCCGTTTGGTTGTTCAGTGTTTCGAAATCTGCTCCGCGCAACCCTGCCATGACAATGTTGCGCCAGTCTTCATCTGACTTTGCAGGAAATTCGGTCTTTATCGGCAATTCTGACATAGGACATGTTTAGACTTTTGGTAGTCAGGTTCAACTTGATTACCGTCAATTCTGTTTATTGCATCACATTCTCGTGCGTTCTTTATAAAGAACGATTGGTTCACTATATAGTATATTGAAACATAGATGTTGTCCGTATATTGGGCGCGCCAAACAGATTATCATGATGGATGTCAGCCCATGTCTAATGCCCCTACTGAAGAGAAAGTCCTCTCGGTTGAACACTTCACAGACCGCTTATTTGCGTTCTCAATAACGCGGCCGCCTTCATTCCGCTTTCGGACCGGTGAATTCATCATGATTGGTCTGCCAAAAACACAGGAGCAGAAACGCCCCATATTGCGGGCCTATTCTATCGCGTCTCCGGCGTGGGATGACAAACTGGAGTTTTACTCCATCAAAGTTGAAGACGGGCCTCTTACATCGCGCCTGCAAGCCATCGAAGCCGGGGATACGGTTTTGCTTGGCCGAAAGCCTGTTGGAACACTCGTCTTAGACGCGCTTCTTCCGGGCAAACGCTTATGGATGTTCTCTACAGGAACCGGCTTTGCGCCATTTGCGTCATTGGTCCGCGACCCTGAGACATATGAGCGTTATGATGAAGTAATCGTCACGCATACATGTCGAGAGGCCGGAGAATTGGAATATTCAAAACGATTGGTTGATGATTTAATTAATGACCCTCTCGTCGGTGAAATGGTGGTGCGTGAAGACGGGACGTCGCGCCTGAAATTGATTACATCTCTGACGCGAGAAGATCATCCTTTGAAGGGGCGAATAACAACCTTGATTGAAAGCGGAAAATTGTTCGATGAAACAAACACGCCTCCTCTCAATCCTGAGATAGACCGCGTCATGATTTGCGGTTCCAAAGCAATGATTGACGATACTGCCGCGCTTGTTGAGACATTTGGGCTTAAAGAGGGGTCAAACTCGCAGCCTGCCGAGTTTGTAGTTGAAAAAAGCTTTGTCGGTTAACCGCCAAACTCACCAAGAGTCAGCAGGGAAACGCGTATTCCAATACCGGAATTGTCGCGAATGGCATCATTATTGAAACGGTTACGCGTGTATAGAAGTTCAATGAGTGTGCAATCGTCGCGATATCTTAGCCCGAAAGTCTGTCGGCGGGTGGTTGCACTGTCCAAGTCGCGCGTCAATCCATAACTGGTGCTCCAGTTCTTAGTGAAATTTAGCCGCGTTGACGCCGAAATTTCTTCTTGAGGGGCTCCCGCCGTGTTGACTAATGCGCCACTGGCAGTGCTGAGTCTAAAATATCTGGCTCCTGCCTCGACCCATTTTGTTCTTAAGCGAGCCGAAGAATCAATCCGCGTGAGTTCTTCAGAGTCCTCATTATACCGTAATTTTGTCTGCGTCGTAAACAGACGCCCCAAATTGAGAGACGCCTCTCCTACAAGGTCGGATTTATTGCCTTGGAGGCCGGAGCCGAGCAGAAAGTCGCCATCTGCTCCGGAAAGTCCGTCTATCGCGACACCATCACCGTCGGATGCGAATGATTGTCCGATGAATAAAGAGGCCGAATTCCTCCGGCCCCAGTCAGCAGAAACGCTTCCGCCCACATCAAGCCGCGTGCCCTCTTGCCAAAAATCGAAACCGGATGATTTATTTGATTGCCAGAGGAGAGCGGCGCTTAAGTCTGAATTGCCCGCATCTTCTGACAATATGATGTCCGTTGTACCAACATCTGTGAAATCATCTAATTTAGGATCGCCAAAACTTTGTGTCAGTTGTAAACGGGGTTCAACGACCCAAGTGACGGTTTCGCCAACCTTCAAGAATGGATAGCGAATATCAACACCAACTTGACCTAAAGCCCGATTGAAAACGCTAGTTTCACCAGTTGTCGATAAATCCTGATCCGGTTCAATGCTATAGAAGTCAGTTCGAAGGTTTCCGAACGGTTTTACTTCAATACCGCCCGGCGCAATCCACGTTTTACTATAATCCAAAGCCGCCGTTGCGCGCGTATAATCTGACCCCGTGTCTCGGTTCAATACAGTAAGGTTGCCGCTGGCTTTCACGCGGCCATCAAAAAGCGGATCGTTAAGATAGTGCTCCAGTTCTAAACGTGGAGCGATAATGGGAAGAGCTCCATCATCGGTTTCAGAAAATCTAAACCTGCCATCATCGAGAACTGTAATACGGTCGCGCCTATCTTGAAAAGCGACTGAGGATAAAGTGATCCTCGTTTTATCGTCCTGTCCAACTATAAACGCTTGAGACGTGTTCCGTCTGGATTCACCCTCATAGAGGCCTTGCGTATCTCGCTGCTCGTTCAGGCTATATCGTGTAAGATAGTTGTCGTCGGACGTGTATTGAAATCCAAACCCGTACGTCCAAAAATCTGTCGGAGCAAAAAGCCCTTTGGCGTTAACATGCCCGCGGACGTCCTTTCCAATAGGCGCCGTGTCGGGGTTTAAGAACAATGACGCATCGTCAAAAGCATTACCATTTCTATCAAAAACGCTGCCATAGGTCAGACTGCCGTCAAGTTTGATGCGTCCGGTGTGGAATTGTCGGGCAAGTTGATATTCCAAAAGAGGATTGACCTTTGAATAGACGCGCGGCGTTATTGTTGCTTCTGTGTAGTCGTCAATCGCCCAATAATATGGGGCACGCGCATTAAATCCGGTCGAGTCCGACAATCCAAAAAAGGGCGCCAATAATCCGCTCGCGCGTTCTGCGCTGGGATCGGGATGGGCAAGGTAAGGCGTGTAAAAAACGGGTATACCAAACAACTCAAATGTAGCGTCTCTATACTGGACAGTACGGGAGCCTTTATCCTGCGTGACTTGTCGAGCTTTAATCCGCCAACTTGGATTCGGTTTATCTTCGCAAACCTCGCAAGCTGTATAATAAGCGTTATATAACTCGATCTCGCCGTTCTCCCCACGCGCGACGAAGCGTGCGGCCGTTACCCCGCCATCCGGCAATCTCGCGACAAAATCAGTTGCTGTGCCGGCCTCAAGTTCATTTGAAAGTTCTAATTTGTCCGCATATTGCGAACTGCCGTCCGGTTGCACCAAAACGACGTTCCCGCTCGCGATAACTTGCCCGGTTTGAAGGTAGTAGACGACGCGGTCAGCTCTGAGGGTTTTATCTTGATATCTGCCCTCTACAGAACCTTGCGCCGTGAGGATCTGTGCTGCTTCGTCATTAGTCAGTGTGTCTGCTTCCAGATAGATAATGTTCGGGTCTCTGAAGGGACTATCGGCCGCTAACTTTAAATCTTGGTCAGTTTGCTGAGCAGACCCGAACTGGGCAAAAGCCGGTGTGCTCAACCCGGCCAATGATATTAGCACGGATGATGCAGCGGTTTTCATCCAGCTTCGTTTGCGCAATGATATCGGCAAAATGTCCCCGTCACAGACTCGGAATTAAGAAATATTGGCCATAGCTTAGCTTAAAGCTGTGGTCCATGCGTTTAAGGCTAAATTCTTCGCCATGCGGGATTAAATATCGCCCATTTTTTTTAAGAGCCTTCGCCTTACAGCGCTGGATATCCCGTCCACCGTTTTACGGTCTTCATAACGAGGCTGGATTGAATACGGCTTACGTGAGGCAGTGCCGCGATTGTGCGTCGATAAATGCGTTCGTAATCAGCGGTATCAGGTGCCGCGACCTTGATCATATAGTCGGCTTGCCCAGTCATGAGGTGGCATTCTAAAACTTCTGGGCGCGATACTGCGGCTTTCTCAAAGGCTGACAAAATAGCCTCGCTTTGCCCCTCCAATGTCACTTCAACATAGAAAGTCATGGCGAAACCCAATTTTTCTCCATTTAACCTCGCTGCATATTTTTCGATAATTCCTCGATCTTCGAGCAGCCCAATCCTGCGGTGGCATGCAGATGAAGACAGACCGACTTTCTCACCAATAACGGCTGAGCTCTGCCTGCAATTGCTTTGCAATTCATGCAGGATTTTTCTATCCAAATCAGAAATATTCATATTTCATCCGAATAAATGACAATATAAACGCAAAATATCCTGAAATAATTTAAAAAGTAAAGGTGTTGTTGTAAGTATTCCTGACGCAATTTTTGTAATTTGATGTCAAAATTAACAGGAGATGAGAATGCTGATTGGCGTCCCAAAAGAGATAAAGTCGCAGGAATACCGGGTTGGCCTAACGCCTGAATCTGTTTCCGAATTGATAGCAGATGGTCATCAAGTTTGGGTCGAAACACTTGCCGGTGAGGGGATAGGGGCCCCAGATGAAAGTTACTTGGCGTCAGGAGCAGTCATAAAAAATACGGCCGCAGAGATATTTGCCGAATGCGAGATGATTGTGAAGGTTAAAGAGCCTCAAGCCGTTGAGCGGGCCATGCTGCGTCCGGGACAAATTCTTTATACCTATCTGCATCTCGCCCCGGATCCGGAACAGACAACTGATTTGATAAACTCGGGAGCCGTATGCATTGCTTATGAAACCGTGACAGATGATAGCGGTGAGCTGCCCTTATTAAAGCCTATGAGTCAGGTTGCAGGTCGTCTTGCAACGCAAGTCGGCGCTACGGCGTTGCAAAAATTAGGTGGTGGTCGTGGCGTCCTTTTGGGAGGTGTGCCGGGTGTGAGTTCGGGCAAAGTTGTCATTATTGGCGGCGGTGATGTGGGCTACAACGCTGCGCTGATGGCTATCGGGTTGCAGGCCGAAGTTACGATATTGGAACGTTCTAATAAAGTGATGGAGAAATTATCTTACGAGTTCGGGAATCGTGCACAAGTGCGGCGGTCCACACCTGACACGCTGGCAAAGTTACTCACAGAGGCCGATTTGGTTATTGGCGCTGTTCTCATCCCGGGCGCCGCTGCGCCTAAACTCGTAACCCGCGAAATGCTTTCGACAATGAAGGATGGCTCAGTCTTGGTTGATGTTGCGATTGATCAGGGCGGTTGCTTTGAGACATCAAAAGCCACAACACATGCGGATCCGACCTATGTCATTGACGGCGTCGTTCATTATTGTGTGGCTAATATGCCCGGCGCTGTTGCGCGGACATCGACCTATGCGCTGAATGCTGCAACGCTTTATTATGCGAAACGTCTGGCGAGGATGGGCTGGAAAGCGGCCATGCGGGAAGACCCGCATTTGCTTAACGGACTCAATATTTGCGAAGGAAAATTGACCATCAAAGCCGTTGCTGAGGCTCAAAATTTGGAATGGGTGGATCCTGAATCAGTGCTTTAACTTGTAGTGAATTGATACGCGATCCAGTGGTGATAAATTTCCCCTGGCCTTAATAGGCAGTCCTGCTCGAAATTTATGTCATTGGGTCGGTATTGTGGCTCCAGCGCAATGCCGCTGCGCGGTAGTGGTAATGCGTCGCCTGTATAAACCTGTATGTCCGGAAGTGAACTGGTCACGCACATTTTTGTATTACCGGAAGTCAGTACGGCGCGTTTTACTGACCGATAATTTGCGTCAAGTTCTATATGTCCGAGTGGCAAAGGCTTCCTGAAATCAAACCTAGTGTTCTTGACTGGGAAACTATCTCTCGTCTGTGGTTTTGAGTGGGTTTCTGCGTCAACTAATAGGTTGTGACCATCAATTCTGTTGCCTGATAAATTCCAATAAGGATGCCAGGTCATATTCATCGCTGTTGCTTTGTCACTAGAGGCGCGCATATCCAATTTCAAACAATTTCGCTTGAGAGAAATGTTCAGTGTGACAGCCATCGCTCCCGGAAACTCGTGAAATCCATCAGGCGAGTTAAGCGTCAAGGTTAAGTCTTTCCCTGAGGGTTGAGCCCTCCACTGTTGCGTGTGAAATCCATTAAATCCGCCATGTAGATGATTGGACCCTTCATTTGCGGTGAGTAGAATCTTATGTCCTTCGATTTTGAATTTTGACCCCAATATGCGATTCGCATTCGGACCGATAATCCGACCTATATAGTTCTCATCAGTCTCATATTCATTCCAATTGTCAAAACCGAGAGTAACACTTCGCCCATCCGGTAGATGGAAGCTTTGCAGGATTGCGCCATGGTCCAAAATAACGGCTCGACATCCGCAGTCGGATCTAAGCTCAAATGCTTTGATGGTAATGCCATCTTTGGTCACGCCGAAATTCCAATTGCGTATCATAAAATGCCCATAGCTTGCTAAATATGTCGGTCAAGCTATCAAGATGTAAAACAGGAGAGAGCGATGAACGCACAGACCAATAATGATCCGGCCGATGCTTTGGAAGGTATGTCCGGTTTTAATATCCCTGACCCCTCAAAAGTTGATCGGTTAAAAGGGAAAGTGTCCGAGAGGGAATGGCAAATCCGTGAAAACTTGTCTGCAACTTATCGTCTCTGCGCTATGCATGGTTGGACCGATCTCGTCTTTACACATATTTCCGCCCGCTTACCGGATGAAGATGGGGAGCATCGCTTTCTAATAAATCCTTATGGCGTCATGTTTGATGAAATGACGGCGTCGGCTCTGGTCAAGATCGATGGTAGCGGGAAAATCTGCCAAAAGACACCATATTTCATTAATCCTGCAGGTTTTACGATTCATTCGGCTGTTCATCTTGCCCGGGCGGATGCCGGATGTGTTATTCATGTTCATACACCTTATGGCATGGCGGTCAGCGCGCAGAAAAACGGTCTGCGCCGCTATACGCAAATGGCGATGCAAGTATACAATGATCTGGCCTATCATGATTACGAAGGCATCGCTTTGGAGCTTGACGAAAGAGAGCGCATTGTTGCGAATTTGGGCAAAAAATCGCTCTTGATGTTAAGAAACCATGGAACCCTCACACTAGGTCCGACGTGCGGTACGGCGTTTCTGCGAATGTATTTTCTCGAAAATGCCTGTAAGGCGCAGATTTTCGCGCAAAGCGCAGGTCATGAGGACCTTTTGGTTGAAGAGCCTCAAGATATGGCTGACCGGGTGTATCAGCAAGGCGCAGCTGCTTTCATACCGGGCATGGGTGACAATCTGATCTGGCCGGGATTGATGCGCAAACTTGCGCGGACGAATCCAGGGCATGATTATTAAAGCTTCACGCTAGGAGTTTAGATAAGGCGAATGCCTGCAATTTTTTCGGCCTGTTTGCAAAGTCAGGTTGACAGTTTTAAGCTGAACTTTACAGTGTGTAGTAAGGAACGGGCGCAATTCGAGGATTCTACGAAGACTTAGGTGTTGAGTAGACGTTAACTCGGTTTTCACCAGTTCGGGAAATAATATTACGTTGTTGGGCGAACTACTCTAGTGTCGTCGGGGCGTATAGAGGAAATTGTGATGAAAATCTTGAACACGGCATTGGTACTTGGATGTGCTGGCTTTGCCTTTTCTGTGCCTTCTATCGCTCACTCTCAGCAAGCGCCGGAGGTTGTTGACAGCTACCCTAAACAGATTTTGAAGGAACGCGCGGAGCAACGTAAAGCGGAACGCGAAGCTGCCAGAGCTGCGGCCAGTGTTTCTATACCTCCGTCTGTCGGTCCAGTTACGCCAGGTAGTTCCCCAATGGGTATTGAAATGGTCGTTATTAATCCCGGCGCCGGAAAATTGGGGTCGCCTGATTATGAAAAGAAACGTGCCAGATTTGAAAATCCGCTGCGGGATACTTTCATCAGCTACCGTTTCGAAGTCAGCAAATACGAAATAACATTTGATGATTGGGCGAAATGCCTCAGCGATGGTGGATGTGCCGGTCATAAGCCAGACGACAAAGGGTGGGGACGCGGAAAGCGACCCGTGATTGACGTCAGCTATAATGACGCACAGTCCTTTTTGAAGTGGCTGAATGGAAAGACGGGACAAAATTATAGACTTCTTTCTGAAGCGGAGTGGGAATATGTCGCCCGTGCAGGGCAGGACGCGCCTTTCGGAAACGGTTTCGACATGAGCGCACAATATGCCAATTTCGATGGCAAGGCTCCTTATGGCAATGGCGCGAAAGGGCAGTATTTGCGAAAGACTCAACCGGTCGGTCAGTATGAACCAAATGCATTTGGTGTGTATGATATGCATGGTAACGTCTATGAATGGGTAGAAGATTGTTGGAACCCTGACCATAGCGGCGCAATCGGTGATGGGTCTCCACGTAAAGACGGTGACTGCAAATTCCGGGTTATGAAAGGTGGGTCTTGGGTAACACATGGTTATCAAACTCGTGCCGCGGCCCGTATCCGTTATGTCACGGATTATCGATATGACGATTACGGTATTCGTATTGCGCGGACGCTTCCTTAGGCTCTCTTTTTAGATTTCTTGCGACACGGCATTTCTACCGTGTTAGCTTGAACCATGATAAATTCTATAAAAACGGATTACCTTGTGGTCGGCAGCGGCGCTGTCGGCATGGCTTTTGTCGATACCCTTTTGGATGAACTGCCGGACGTAAATATCGTCATGGTTGATCGTTTTGCCAAACCGGGTGGCCATTGGAACTCTGCCTATCCTTTTGTGACTTTACACCAGCCGAGCGCGTTTTACGGCGTTAATTCTCTAGAATTGAGTCACGGCTTGCGGGACGAAACAGGCTTAAATAAAGGTCTGGGCGATCTCGCGACTGGTACGGAAATTTTGGCTTATTTCGAAGCGGTTATGCGCCATAAATTCCTGACGTCCGGTCGGGTTAAATTTTTTCCTTTGTCAAATTATGAAGGTAATGGTGTATTCGAAAATCGGTTAAGCGGTTTGAAAACGAAAGCGGATGCCGCCAAAATTGTCGACTGTACCCATTTGAATACAACCGTTCCTTCAACCCATACGCCGAATTTCACGGTGGAAAATGATGTACGGTTTATGCCGCTCAATGATCTACCACTTATAACAGATGTTCCAAAAGGGTTTACGGTCGTTGGCGGAGGTAAAACCGGTATTGATGCCATTTTGTGGCTCCTTGAAAATCACGTGCCTCCACAGAATATACGCTGGGTCAAATCGCGGGATGCATGGCTGATTAATCGTAAAAACACGCAGCCTTTTCCGGAATTTTTCGAGGATACAATTGGCAATCAGGCCAATATGTTCGAAGCAATAGCAGGCGCAAAATCTAAATCTGACATGTTTGACCGCCTGGAGTCGTGCGGATATTTCCTCCGCATTGATCCCACTGTTCGTCCGACCATGTTCCACGGCGCGACCATTAGCGAGCTCGAGCTTGATGAATTGCGCCGGGTTAAAGACATTGTGCGCAAGGGCCGTGTTGCCTCTATCACTTCTGATAATATAACCTTTGTGAACGGGCGGACGGAACCAACTTTGGACCACGTCATTGTGGATTGCTCCGCCAGCGCCATCAAAGACAATGTCATAAAACCTGTATTCCAAGGCAATCTTATAACGCCGCAAACCGTGAGATCATATCAACCTGTTTTTTCAGCCTCCATGATTGCCTGGGTGGAGGCCCATGTCGAAGGCGAGGCCGCCAAAAATGGTATGACCGGAGTTGTGCCTCTTCCGGATGATTTGGATGCATTTATTCGCATGACGGCCGCTAATATGATGAATCAAGCGCTTTGGGGACAGAATAAGGCTCTTCGTAATTGGATGCGCGAACAGCGATTAGACGGTTTTTCCAAGATGGTGAGCGAAATCGGCCCGGATGAGAAATCAAAACTCGAAATTTTAAATCGCCTGAAAAGTGCCGCTATGCCGGCCATGGGCAAATTGCAAAGCTTCCTAAACTAGCCTGTCTTTCGATCAAAATCCCTGCGTAATCCAAAGCCGAAGGTCGGCGTCCGCAGACGCATTATTTAAACCAAATTGCGCGCCTGCAAGAATACTAGTTTTCCCGACAAGCTTTGTTGAAACGAACGGACCAATGGTTTGTCTGTTCCGTTTCATTGAGATATCTTCCGTCGAACCCAAACTACCATAATACTCTAATCCCAATGTCGGCCCGTCGATCATTTTCTTCGCAAGTTGCGCACGCGGTTGCAGCAAGATGCCGTCACGCTTGTTATCGCCAAATTGCAAACTGGAAAGCCCGATGAGGCGCGCGGACCATCCATCTTCCAACGTCCATTGGTTCATATAATTCACATTGATTTGTTCGGGACGGTCTTTCCCGCGGATAATACCGTCAAATCGAAGGCCCTTTCGCCATTTATCCGTCGTTTCGCCAATCTCCCAAAACAACTCTGCGCCAACAAAATCAAAGTCGAAATCCGAGCTGTCCGTTTCGCGCGTTCCGCCCACTACGCGCCAGAGTCGCTGGGAGTCGATAGATTTTTGGTAGTGCAAACGTTGCGCAAAACGATTTGTATCAGCATTCACCGCAATCCGATATTGTGCGGTCTCATGATCATCCCCAAAGCCGGGAGGAAATACACCTCCCGTATTTTGCGCCATGGCAGGCAAAGCTGAGAGCAAAATTAAAAGGATACCGAAAAACAGGTTTCTCATAAGAAAAATGTCCTCTAACTATAAAATATGAAGCGCATAGTCATTTTAATTACGGGTGTGATGCTGATTGGATGTCAAACTATCTCGCAACATGGTAAAAATACGAAACTCACAAATGCGTCTCTGATTTATGACAATACATCGGCATTTAAATTTCAGGGACGTAAATCCCATGCGTGGGTCAGCGATAAATTTACCGGCAAGCATAGCAGACAAATTTCAGACAATATTTTGACCTTTATTGTCGATCAAACCCATGAAAAGGGTGGGTTGGATGTTGGACTTTCCAAGCCGGGTATTCAGCCCTCCAGATCCACAGATGTTAGCGACGGCGCTAAGATTTGTTCCTCTTATGACATCTCCCTGACGGGTGAGGGACGTTGGTGGGCCGGACCGAAAATCAGTGTGAACTGGCAGGGCGATGAATCTGCCAAACAGAATGGCGATGATTGGTATGAAAATTACATCATCGAAATTGCGAGCACATCTCCCGCACAGCTGCATGATATATTGACAGACGATTATTTCAGCCCCGAAATTCTCCCGGATACAGTTTGGGCAGGTGCGACCTACCGCAATTATAAAATCCGTTTTCACGATTGGTGGCAGTTCTGGTCCGTGCGGCAAAATTACCGCGAGACTGGAACCGTGCCCGTCAAACCCATACTCGAATTTTGGACCCTGCACGGTCTGCCGAGCGCCCGCAAATTTAACGGCGTAAAAGCCAACATCGAAACCTATGGGGCGGTAAACGGCACGGGCCGCCTCGCTGTGGATGTTACGACCCAAGTCGATGAAAATTTAGACTGCGCCATTTAAAGGCGCGCTCTTACCCGCGCAATGGCCGCCGCGTCCAATTTGCCTTCCAGTCCCTGACGTAAAGTTGCGCGGTCCGCGTCATAGTCATCCACGCCGGATTCGCCCGATTTCAGCGCCCAGTAATAGGCCGCCTCAAAATCCTGTTCCAAGCCTTCGCCTTTGGCAAGGGTGTAGGCATAGAGGAATTGACCTTCCGCATCGCCCGCTTCGGCGGATTTACGAAACCACTCTGCGGCCTTCTCATCGGATTGCGCCGCCGCATAGCCTTGATAAACCAGCAGACCATAATCCGCCATGGCGGCCGGATGTCCACCCATCGCAGCTTGTTTTAACAAGGCTGCCGAGCGCGCGCTATCCGGAAGAATTTCGAAATTCTCAGCATACATGACTCCGGCGATATAGGCCGCCTCTAAATGCCCGGCTTTGGCAGCCGTCTCATAATGTTTCAGCGCCGCTTTGGGGTCGCGTTCAAACAGGCTGTCGCCCAATCGTTTGGTGGCTTCCGCATCAAAGCTCTGTGACGCATTTTTCAACAGACGCTCAGACTCGGCGGCATTGGCTGTTACGCCTTGTCCGGTTCGGTAGAGATCAGACAGCGCCCGCATAGCATCCGTCCGTCCGGCATCAGATGCGCGGGTCAACCACGCCACTGCATCCGTTTTGGTTAGGCCGGCCTGCTCGCGAAGGCCCATTTCACCCAGAGCAATAAAAGCGTCGGGGTGGCCTTTGGCAGCGGCTTTTTCATACCATTGCCGCGCTGCAGCCATATCGGTTGTCCCGGCCTTTCCGTAGCGCAGAATATAACCCGCCATCACGGCAGCATCGGCGCTGCCTAGATTTGCTGCCGTCTGCGAGAGGCTGAGCGCCTGCGTATATTGACCGGCGTTAAAAGCGTCCAACGCGACTTCAAAATTCGTTTGGACTTCTGCCGGATTGGACAGGGTTGGTGCAGCGCTTACGGAGAGAGGGGCGAAAATTCCGCACAGAGCTGCGATAATCGCGATACCGCCGCGGCGGGCCCGTCCGGATGCGCCCAGACGCCCGACGACACCGCGATGAAATCCGCGCCCGCGGCAATCACTTGGTCCGCATTCTCGACCGTGATCCCGCCAATTGCGACGCTCGGTATTTCGACGGCTTCGTGCCACCATGACAAAATCTCCAATTCGGCGCGGGCTTTTGGTGTCTTTGTCGGCGTCTCAAAAAACGCGCCAAAGGCCACATAATCCGCACCGGCCTTTGCGGCGGCAAAGGCCAATTCCTTCGAATTATGACAGGTGACGCCAATAATAGCATCCCCGCCCAGCACCTCTCGGGATGAAAAATAGTCCATATCTTCCTGCCCAATATGGGCCCCGTCGGCACCGATGTCCTTCACCAAATTCGGATGATCGTTCAAAATCACCTCGACTCCGGCGGCGTGACATATGGACGTGATAGCTTTTCCGGCCTGAATGAGGGCTGAATTGTCGAGTGTCTTCAAGCGGATCTGCAGACAGGCCACAGGCGCCGCGGCCAGCGTTTCTTTCAGGGTCTGGCAAAAGGCGGGCACGTCCTCAATCACGGGCGGGGTCAGCAGGTAGAGTTGGCAATGATCCGTCATGCGGCGGCAATAACCCGTATGCTCACAAGAGGCGAGAGATATGATGATGCCGGCGCAGTCAGCGGGATTTCTTTGCCGCCAGCTCCCGCGCCGTGGCGATTTCCAGCGTGCGCCGCGCGGCCTCGCGGATTTTGTCGCGCCGCGCATCCTCGCGCTCGCGCTTGGCCTCGGCTTTGGCTTGGGCGGATTTGGACGAGAGTTTATTGTATGGATTGCGGTCATGCTCCGCGCGCAGCTCATCCATATAAAGATCCATCATCATCTGCATGACCTCACTCGGCATGCCGGGTTTGAAATCGGGCATTTGCACGGGCGGCTTTGGGCGGGGCATGTCTTTTTCGGTCAGGGGCTTGCGGATTTGCAACTCGCTATCCCCGGGCAAGGGCCAAATATGGGGCAGGGCCAGCTCCTGCGTGTCCCATTCCAAGCGGCGAAGTTTCACCTGTTCGGCGCGGAGTTGGACGGCGAGGCGTAAATTACGGAGCGTTTCATAGTGAAAATCGGGAGTTGGTTTGGGTGTGGCGTAGGACCGACGTGGCATATGAGTCTCTTAGGCAAAGGGGAGTGTTCGCAGCCCATCAAAGTGACTGCCGGGTTTCAATCTGTGGGAAGTAAGGACTGCCCGCAGGGTTGGTCTCCGCGATGGATACCAAAATAGAAATGTGTTTTACGCGATGACCGCACACCCGTTTGTCAGACGAATATGCAAACCCTGCGGCAGCGGTTTTTGATATAACGGCCGGTACAACCCCGGAGTTGGCCCTCTTGGAACCACCGGTCGGCTCTCGTTATAAAAGTCCCGGCACAGTCAGATGTGTCACCATCCAATGCTCAGACCCACCGTCTTTCAGACCAGCGAATGACGTCTCACCTGTCCTGTGTCTGAAAGAACTTG
>JAHDFA010000034.1 GCA_020628495.1 Hellea sp. | reverse complement strand
GACCTTTGGCATTGGCGATAGCCAAGCGCAGGCGCGGGTTCATGTCCGGATCGGGTCCGCCCATTTTAGACGCGATTGCGATATCTTTGGCGAGCTTTGAAAACAGCTTGGACCGCAATTTGTCCTGACGGCCTTTACGATGCTGAATATTGGCCCATTTGGAATGTCCTGCCATGGGAGACCTCTTCTAAGGAATTTCGATAATTTGGGAGGCTTTAGCGAGGCGGACGGGTCGGGGCAAGCCGAGCTGTGCTTTCCGGGGCCGCTTTACGGCAGGGGCGTGAGATCAGAAATGCGCATATCCAAATTTTGTCCAAATCGGGAGCCCATGGCTTTGCCTTCAACATTCAGTTTCAATGCCGAAATCCGGTAATGCCCATTCGGGGCCAGTTCACAGCTTTGTTCGACCGTCATGACTTTTAATTTTGCGACCAACATCATGGTGAGCGGGCGGGTCATACGAACGGAAAAGCCTTTCATCTCACCGGAAGGTTTTGAGAGCGTCATTTCGCCTTCAATCCGCTCCATAAGTTTCTTCATCATTTTGCGGTCGCTTTTATCTGCATTACCGTCTGATTCCATCACCATCAGCTCGGCCAGCTTACCCGGTTTTGGCACGAGGACAGCTTGCGTCTCATCTTCCGAGATGACGGTGAAATGCTCAGGGTCAAATTCAGCATAGGCCTCCGCATCGCTTGACCCGCACCAAAAGCCTTCTGCTTGTTTGGAGAGCGTATTGTCCTCATCCTCAATTTCTTTTCGAAAGTTGATGAGCGATTTATTTTCCAAATCACTGATCGAAATAATTTCCGTGCGATATCCGGCGGGTTGTGTGGGGTCGACGCGCCAGACCGCTTGACCTTCGGAGACGTCTTTGCCCTCGCGTTCCTGAATGTCCACGGTCAGCGTATAGCTATAGTCGATGGTGTCAGGCGCGAGCGGGCCGGGCGTTTCCGCCTTTTTGGCCAAGATAGACAGAATATCTTCGGCCTGAGCGGGCGATGCCATAAAGAACAGGGAAAGGGCGAAGCCGGTAAGAAGACTATGTTTCATAAGCTCTGCTAGGCTCGGGTCTGGCCGCAGGCAAATGACAGCTTGGTAAATGTCAGTGGGCTAACCGGCTTCCGGAAGGGTTGTAGCGAGCTGACCACCAATACGGATGGGCTCAATGCGTGTCGCCAAACCATTTGCACCGGTTTTCACATAAACCCCGCACAGCGTGCCCGGACCGCTGGCCGTGGTGAAACGGCCGCCGCGCATTTTGGTGGTGAAACGACGAAGGGGTTCATCAATCTCCATGCCTATCACGGAATTATAATCTCCGCACATGCCCGCATCCGTTTGATAGGCCGTGCCGCCCGGCAGGATGCGCGCATCGCCGGTCGGGACATGTTGATGCGTTCCGATAACCAGGCTGGCCCGTCCGTCGCAAAAATAGCCCATCGCATTTTTTTCAGATGTCGCTTCCGCATGCATGTCGACCAGCACCGCATCGGCGACAGCGCCCAGCGGCGCGGCTTCCAATTCGCGGTCAACGGCGTGAAACGCATTGTCCAGCGGGTCCATAAAGACGCTGCCCAAAACATTCACGACGAGGAGTCGATAGCCCTTAATTTCGAACAGACCCGCTCCGCGGCCCGGTGTCGTGCCTTGCGGATAATTACAGGGGCGAATAATGTTCGGGTGGTTATCAATAACGGAAATGCCTTGCGCCTGATCGAATGTATGATTGCCGAGGGTCAGCACATCCGCGCCCGCATCGAATAGCTCATCCGCTGTGGCCCGCGTTATGCCGAATCCGCCTGCCGCATTTTCGGCATTGATGACAACCGCGTCGAGTCCGAGGTGACGTTTTAATCCGGGCAAGTGGCGGGTGACGGCTTCGCGGCCCGAACGTCCAACAACATCTCCAAAAAAAGCGAGTTTCATTCGAAGGCCCTAAATCCATTTTCTGTCAGAATGCCGTCCAGCTTTGCATCATGCGCATCCGTCGGCAGCTCCGCTTCCTCTTGCCCCGCATAGGCGACGCCGCAAGCGAAAACCTCACCGCTTTCGCGTAAATGCGCGAGGGTGCGGTCATAATATCCGCCGCCATAGCCCAGTCTTTCCCCGCGCGACGTAAATCCCAAGAGCGGTACAAATATGAGGCCGGGCCTTACAAATGGCCCGCCAGAGGGAAATGAAACGCCGAAGCGATCCTTTTGCATATCGCTGTCCGGATGCCAGCTTCGAAATTGCAAGGGCTGATCGGCATTTATCACAACGGGCAGCGCAACTGCGTGGCCGTCTTTATGAAGTTGCTTCAGCAGGGGCCAAATATTAAGTTCATCGCCGATGGGCGCATAGCCCGCAATGTTGCCGACAGCTTGGCTGGCTTCAAAAATTGTGTCTAAGAAACCGTATAAATCCGGTGCTGGATTATGTTGATTTAGCGCGCGGCGACACTCGCGCAAATCTTTGCGTGATTTCGCCTTTAGGGATTTAATTGAAAGCGAGTCGACCATCAATCTTCTATAATCTTATAAACAAAGATAAGAAGTTAAGAAAATAATAAGGACTCACCCTTCGGCCAACACCGAAGGGTGAGAGTGCGCCCCGTCCTGTTTGAAACTTATCAAATATGGAGGTCCCTTCCTTTGAAATAGTCAATTTTAGTTATACTCTTCAAATTGTTTCATGTCCCAGGGATTGAAAAATCTGTCCCATAGGCACAGAAGGGCGCAAAATTCGATGTTCGTGTTCAGGTAGACCGCATGATAAAAGACCTAAATGATGCTTTAAATGCAGCGAAGGAACACCGGGGCGTGTTTTCCAAAACCATTATTTGGGAAAGCGGTGTCAGTAAGAGCCAATTTTACAGAATTATCGGCGGCAAAGAATCCCCCAGTGCGGAAACACGCCAGCGGATTGCAGACTCATTGGAACTGGAACTTGAGGTCTTTGACAAATTATTTGCGCAGTCAAATAGTCAGGCAAATATGCAGGGCGCACAACCCCAGAAAATGACGGAACACAAAAAGAAAGGCGGGCTCTTTTTTGCACTTGTTGCGGTCTTGGGCTTGGGCGCTATCGTTTTTTCAACGGCTGCTCTGCAACGCACTGATGCGCCGACGGTCAGTATGGATGTCGCGATGGACGGCGATAAGACCCTTTTTATCAAAGATGTGACGATACCGGACGGCACCGCCATTCCCGTAAATACAAGTTATGTGAAAACCTGGCGGGTAAAAAATATTGGCAATGTGGTTTGGAAAAAACGCTATTTAAAGCGTATGACCCCGACATCGCCGCTTTTATGCTCCTCGCCTGCTATGGTTCCCATTCCGGAAACAAAGCCGGGCGAGACAATTGATATTTCCGTGACGTTTAAAACGCCGCATCTGCCGGGATCTTGCCGAACGGATTGGAAAACAGCAGATGATCGCGGCAATCTTTATTTTCCTGATATGCACGGATTATATTCCATCGTGACAGTTGTCCAAGATTGACCCGTCGAAAAAGAAAACGAATTTAACCTTGCCTAAAATCACCGAACATAGGTCACGCTAATATTGGATGTGCCATCCAATATATCAAAGAATTCTTCGTCATCGCCTTCAGCAAAAAGACCTAAAAAATCAAGTTGTACGCCGTTTTGACGTTCGTCTCCAAAGAAGCCTTGGACACCGAAAGCAACTGCCGGACCGGAAAAACTACTCTCACTTTCATGGATTTCCGCTGCTCCATCGCGGATGCGCGTGCGGGTCACGCTGGTTTGGGCGCTGGCATATCCAAGGCGACAAAAGGCAGAAATTGTTTCTCAATCGGGATACCCAACCGGACGAAACCCCCAAACTGTCTATCCATTCCGGCCTTATACTCATCGCCGTCGGTTTGGATCTCTTCGGCCTTATCCAGACCCAAAATAGCGTGGACCTCGAAGGCGGGCGAGGCGATGCATAAGCTGGAGACGAAGCTGAGAGAAAATTCTGTTATCCGCATAGTGTTTCCCCCCATACTAAACCGAGTTTTTCGAAATGGGTGGGCAAAGACAAATCACACCCTGTTTCCTAATGAGACGAAACGGGAAGGGTAATGAGTGACGGTAACCACGATGTCCGTGCAGGCGAAGTAATCCTCGTGACCTCGGTTTGAGGTGGGCGCCGGAATTAAACGAACCACGGTCCGAACAGAGCCAGCTCCCTAAGGAAAAATAAGGTCCGGTGGATTAGAGCATGACACGCAACCCGCAGCGACCGTCAAAGTCTATGTGGAGCGCGCGGCAGGCTAGTGCAAGGCCCTGCGTGGTTTTATCCGCGTTGCAAAGTCCATTTCGTCCAGAGCCAGAAAATCTTCGGCCCTTCAATCAGATAACGTTTCCAGAGCCGTTTCGGTTCGCTGGCCAATCGGAACAGCCATTCCATCCGAATGGCCTGCATCCATTTTGGCGCGCGTTTCGTCCGGCCTGAGAGGAAATCCAAAGACGCGCCAACGCATAATCCCAATCCAACACAATCGCCCCGGTCCAGACAGGCTTTTGCAATCATTTCCTGTTGCGGGCTGCCGACGCAAATAAAGATATATCGGGCAGGGTTTGCGGCAATAAATTCTGCGGCTTTGGCGACCTCATCAGGTTTATGACGCAGGCCGAAGGGCGGTTCGTAATGATTGACCTTATGTAGGCCGTAAATGCGTTTGACTGTCTCTATAATGTCCGCATCGGCGCCGATAACCGTAATCGCATCATCAGCGGTAATCACATTGTCGAAGAGCTGCTGCGTCAGATCAGAACCTGGAACGGCCTTAAGCGGCACACCTGAAAAATTCGCCAGTAATTCCAATATGCGGGAGTCGCAAACGGACAGCCAACTGGCCTCGTAAAGCGGATTAAAGACTTCGGGTTCTTTTGCGACGCGGACGAGGTGGTCCACATTCGGCGTTACAATGAAACGGAATCCGTGATCCGCCGTCATCCATTTTGCGCGTGCCAGAGTCTGCATCGGGGTGAGGGGGTCAAATGTTGCCCCGACAAATTCATAACTGCGTGGATTGACCCGCCAATCCGTGTGATTCGGGCGACGAGTTTCGCGTCTATCCTCGCCGCGGGCAAGTGTCGGTACGATATGTTTGTCCAATTGGGTCAACGGTCTGCTCAGCTTTATCAATAATGTGCGGACCAAATAGCACAGCATGGTTGACATCGGGTTTACAGCGGCCACATCTCCCTGCGTGAGACCCTCCCGTCATATAACTGAAAAAGACGAAGCGCCGGAACGTGGTATTGTCCAACAGCTCTTGGGATTAGGCCGGCTCAAACCTTATCTTTGGCCAAAAGGAAATATTGGGTTTAAAATCCGTTCGTTCCTGGCGCTGCTCCTAACGATTGCCGGACAATTTGTGATTGTTGGGTCTCCCTTCCTCTTGGGCGCGGCGATTGATGCGACCGAAATTGCGCAAGACAGTTTGCAAACGCAATTGTCAGTTCTGATTATTATTTTGGTCTTGGGCTATGGCGGATTGCGTCTTCTTGCCACGATGTTTTCCGAGGGCCGTGAATATATTTTTGCACCCGTCGCACAATCCGCTCAACGGGCTGTCGCGACCCAAACCTTTGCGCATATGCATCGTCTCTCGCTGCGCTATCATCTTGAAAAACGAACGGGCAGATTAACCCGCATAATTGAACGCGGTGTCAAATCCATCGACTTTCTTTTCCGGTTTCTGCTGTTCAATATCGGACCGACATTTCTTCAGCTGGGCATTGTGGGTGTGGCTTTCGCTGCCGCTTATGACTGGCGATTTGCGGCGGTCGCGATTGTCATTGTCGTCGCCTATGTCGCCTTTACGGTTGTCACGACTGAATGGCGTCTGAAATTTCGCAGAGACATGAACCGACAGGATAATGAAGCGGCGGCCAAAGCGGTCGATAGCCTTCTTAACTATGAGACCGTAAAATATTTTAGCGCAGAAGATTTTGAAACCCGTCGCTATGATGGCGCCATGGCCGGTTATATGAAGGCGGCTATCCGCTCCAGAACATCTCTTTCAACGGTCAATATCGGTCAGAGTTTTCTGATGAACTTAGGCTTGATTCTTGTTGTTCTCTTGGCCGTGGACGGGATTTTGGGCAGCGATGACTTGACCATTGGCGACATAACTGCGGTGACTTTGGTCCTAATGCAGCTTTACCGCCCGCTCAATATTCTTGGCTTTGCTTACCGCGAAATTAAACAGGCACTGACAGACCTTGAGAATATGTTCTCCTTGATGGATCGCCGCCCTGAGATTGAAGATGAAGAGGGCGCATCCGAATTAGCCAGTGTCACAGGCCGGGTCGAATTTGAGGATGTGCATTTTCATTACGACCCGGAGCGGGAAATTCTGAAAGGGATTGATTTCACGGTTGAGCCCGGTCAGACAGTGGCGATAGTCGGTCCGACGGGCGCGGGAAAATCCACTTTGTCCCGTATCTTGTTCCGGTTTTACGATATTGCCTCCGGGACAGTCCGGGTTGATGGACAAGATTTAAAAATGTTGACGCAATCCAGTGTCCGACGGGCCTTGGGCATTGTCCCGCAAGATACAGTTTTGTTTAACGACACCATCGGATATAATATTGGATATGCCAAACCCGGCGCGAGCCAAGCCGAAATCGAACAGGCTGCAAAAGATGCGCAGGTCCATGATTTTATTTCGGGGCTGCCAAACGGCTATGATACGGTTGTGGGCGAACGCGGGCTAAAACTGTCCGGCGGAGAAAAACAGCGCGTGGCTATTGCCCGCACGCTGCTGAAAAATCCGGCGATTTTAATATTGGATGAAGCGACTTCGGCGCTGGACAGTGCGACGGAGCGCGATATCCAGGCCGCTCTGGACCGCATTGCAACCAACCGCACAACACTCGTCATTGCTCATCGCTTGACAACAATCATTGGCGCGGACCAGATATTGGTTCTGGATGACGGCCATATCCGCGAACGCGGAACACATGAAGAGCTCTTGCAAAACGATGGTCTTTACGCCCATCTCTGGGCGCAACAAGAAAATGAAGGATCGGTTTAAGGCTTAGAATTTACGCTTAATAGCCAGGGAGACCGCATCGGCGTCGGCCCCGTCAAAATCATAGCGTGTGTAATCGGCGCGAAGGGCTGTATTTCTGCCCAAAGCATATTCCGCACCGACGCCATAGGCGATACCGTCTGTTGAAAAATCGGTCTCCAGAACCGTTGTGCCGTCATCAAATTCAGCACTGAATTCTGTATTGTGATAGCCAACCCGGCCAAGCACATTGAAATCGTCTGAGAGGGCGAAACGCGCCACGCCGAAACCGGCTATCTGCGTATCAATACCGCTTTCAGCGGCGATTGGGCCGGCGCCGAAATCAACAGTGGCGTCGTCCTCATTAAATCCGATAGATCCTTCAACTTCCGCACCAAAAATGCTTTTTGACTGCCAACCGAGGCGGCCTTGTACGCCGTAAAGTTCGCTGTCCACGTCATAGAGTGTCGCGCCAAGCGTGCCGTAAGTATAGGCTTGACGCAGGCCTTTGGACGAGCCGCCATGCGAGTTGTGATAGGCTGGGGCATAACCGGTCTGATGATGTCCTGCATGCCCGTTTTTATAGTGACCTGCATGGCCATAATGACTTTGTCCGGCGTGAACGGATTGTCCGTAGGCGTGCGGTGCTGGCGCGCCCGGATGCCCACCATATGGATGGGTTTCGACAGAGTTGGGAGCAACCGGATAGCTGACTTCGCAGCCTGTATAACCGCAAGCAGGTGCTGCAGGCGCGCCCCAATAATGCGGCATTTGTGTTTGCTGCGTATGAGCATATTCATCGGCAAAGAAATCACCCGTTCCGGCCATGGAACATCCGCCCAAAGCGGAACCTAGTAAAAGAACTGGAAAGAGTTTTGTTGTTTTGCGCATGATACACCCGTTTTATTCACCAATAGTTCGGGCCTCCATAAGGGGTTTAGTTTAATATCCGGTGAGTCCGGTCTTAACCCTTGGCTAAGCATAAATTTTAAGGTCCTATGCAAGGCCGAACAGAGGGCCGTGCATTTGCGTTGCTTGCGATGGTATTGACGAGCGCCTAAGCCCAGATTCACTGCATACGGAGAGAGAGATGAGCTTAAACGGTAAAACAATTTTCATGTCCGGCGGATCGCGGGGCATTGGGTTGGCCATGGCCAAACGCTGCGCTCGCGACGGAGCCAATATCGTGATCGCGGCCAAGACGGATAAGCCGCATCCCAAGTTGGAAGGCACAATCCATACGGCCGCTGCTGAAATCCAAGCTGCGGGCGGTCAAGCGTTGGGCGTGGTTTGCGATATTCGCGATGAGGGGACTGTCAAAGCCGCGGTCGAGCAGGCCGTAGATCGCTTCGGCGGGATTGATATTTGCATTAATAATGCGTCCGCTATTTCACTGACGCCGACCTTGGCGACACCCATGAAACGATATGATTTAATGAATGGCGTCAATGCGCGTGGAACCTATTTGGTCAGCCAAACCTGCCTGCCCCATCTCCTCAAAAGTGAAAATCCGCATATTCTCAATATTGCGCCGCCTTTGGATATGAACCCGAAATGGTTCAAAAACCACACAGCTTACACAATGGCGAAATATGGTATGTCCATGTGCACACTCGGTATGGCGGCTGAATTTGACGGCAAGGTCGCGGTCAACTCACTCTGGCCGATGACGTCGATTGATACGGCTGCCGTCCGCAATGTGTTGGGCGGGGATGCGATGGCCAAGATGAGCCGCACACCGGACATAATGTCGGACGCTGCTTATTTGGTTCTAACGAAAGACGCCAAAACCTTTACGGGTCAGTTCGTGATTGATGAATTTATTCTGTCTGAAAATGGCGTGACCGATTTCACGCAATATCAGCATGAAGGCTATGACGGGCCACTCGTTGCGGATTTCTTTGTGCCGCAAGATTGGCTCGAAAAATCCAAATCCAACATTATCCAAAATCCCGGATATTTGGATTAAGCCATGAGCGAAATTGCCGTTGATCCTCTACCTGAACAGGTGAAAGCCTTCCTTGCCAATCATCCCGATGGCGAGCCTGTCTATATGCTGAACCTCCTCAAGTTCAAGGCTCGCGCGACCTATAAGGACGGTGAAGATATTTCCGGGGCGCAGGCCTATGCGCGATATGGCGAAGCCTTTGGAAAGCTGGTCGCGTCTCTCAATATTGATGGGGCGCATTCGGTTTTTGGCGGCAAAATGGGAAGCTGGCTGATTGGGCAGGGCGAGGGTGAATGGGACGCCGTCGCGATTTTCCGCTATCCTGATGCCAAGACGATGTTTGCGACCGTTAGCTCGGAAGCCTATCGCAAGATACATAAACACAGAAAAGCGGGCCTGGAAGGCCAGCTTTTAATTGCCTGTGATGGCGGCTCAATTTTTTAATTAGGACAAATTATGCAAACGCTTCTCGTGAATAAAACGGATTTTGCCGACGTCGCCATTGTCAATTATGACGAAGGCGATTTACCCGATGGACAAATCCGCGTGGATATCGGGCCATTTGCGCTGACGGCAAATAATGTGACCTATATGGTGACGGGCGACCAGATTGGATATTGGTCAGTCTTTGACCCGGCAGCCTATGATTTGACGCAAGATAAAGGCCAAGGCCGGATGCCGGTTTGGGGGTATGGTGTGGTGCGCGAGTCTCGCTATCCCGGCATTGAAGCGGGCACGGAACTCTACGGATTTTTCCCGATTGCCAAGTCAATGGATATGCAACCGGGCCGCCTGTCCAAACACGGGTTCTCGGATATTGCCGCGCATCGTTCCGGCCTGCATAGTCTCTATAGCAGCTATAGTTTTACGGCCGCTGATCCCAGCTATGGCTCGCATGCTGAGTTACAGCCCGTTTTACGTCCGCTGTTTACGACAAGTTTTCTAATTGACGACTTCCTCGCGGATGAGAGTTTCTTCGGCGCAGAGCAGGTCCTGCTTTTATCCGCTTCGTCGAAAACTGCGCTCGGCACAGCCTATTGTCTGAAAGCGAGAGGCGAGTTGCCGGTGGTCGGACTGACGTCTGAAGGGAATAAGGAATTCGTTGAAAACACCGGATTTTACAATGGCGTTTTCTCCTATGACACAATCACGGATATGAACCCGGATTTGAAAACCGTCGTCGTCGATATGTCCGGCAATATGGGCGTCATCCGTATCTTGGAAGATCATTTCGAAGAAAATCTGACCTATATCTGCCGTGTAGGCATCTCCCATTGGCAGGAAGCAGCAAAAGCCCCGCCAAAACGCACGGCGACTCCAACGGCGTTTTTCTTTGCCCCGGACCGTGCAAAACAACGGATTGAAGATTGGGGTCAGGCCGGTTTTGCGAAACATCTCGGCGCGCGCTGGATGCCGTTTCTAGGTTCTTCCAAAGACTGGCTTAGCATTGAAAAGCAAGACGGAATCGAAGCCGTCTTGGAAAATTATAAAGACCTTTTGAACGGCCAAAGCGGTCCGTCCAAAGGCTATCTCTTCACGCTTTAGGAGCGCGCTATGTCTCACACTTGTTTTGATGTTCAGATCGCAGACGGTATTGCGCATATCATCATGAACCGTCCTGAAAAACGGAACGCTATGATTGCGGAGTTTTGGACGGAATTGCCTGTGATCGTGCGGGACATTGATGAGAATGCGAAAGCGCGCGTAATTGTTTTGTCATCAACTGGCCCGGTTTTTTGTGCCGGGATTGATATTGGGATGTTCCAAAATGATATTGGCGGAACGCAGGATAAAAATCATCCACAATATGGGGCGCAATTCTATACGCAAGTTAAGCGCTTACAGGCGTCGCTATCCACCCTGGAGGACTGCCGTATTCCCGTTCTGGTCGCCATTCAGGGCGGCTGCTATGGCGGCGGCGTTGATCTGATAACGGCTTGCGATATGCGTTACGGAACGGAAGACAGCTTTATCACAATCTATGAAATCAATGTTGGCATGACGGCGGATGTCGGGACATTCCCGCGTATCCTCAACCACATGTCCGAAGGCATCGTGCGCGAGCTAGCTTATACGGGCCGAAAAATGGGCGCGCAGGAATGCAAGGAGCGCGGGCTTTATAATGAGGTCTATCCCGATCAAGAGAGCATGTTGGACGCCGTTATGAAGACCGCCCGCGAGATTGCGTCAAAGCCGCCCCTTGCTGTTTATGGCTGTAAACGCGCAATCACCTATTCCCGCGATCACAGCACGGCAGATGCGCTCGACAATATTGCTGTCTGGAACATGTCAATGCTGATCCCGGTCGAGATGATGGAAGCGATGATGTCCGGCAAACAAAAGCGCACGGGGAATTTTCAGGACTTACCTAAAATAAAGTCAAAAATGTCCTGAGCCAAAAGCAGAAAATTTTCGTGAAAAATAAAAGGCGGGGCGGAACCAGGATGTGCGTGCGCCCCTGCAGCATATCCTGGTCCTGTGTGCCCACTCCTAAAAGCAAATAGATTTGCGAAACGCCCCCAAATTCTATTCGCTGCATGGAATGTGGTTGCCCCACACAAAAATTATATAGGAGGAGCAAAAAAGAAAGGCTTGTCCTGAACGGTCTTAAAATTTGTCATTTTTGATAAATGTGATATTCACGTAAATTCAAATGCGGGGGCGCAGAATGATAAAATCAGAAAGCTATTCAGAGACAGGGTTAGAACCTTCCCAAAAAAATCGGGGGTCCGGTTCCCTGAAAATGACGCTGTCACACCTCTATCTTCAAGCCAATTTGAACATTCTGGATAAATTGGGGTTTCCAAAAGCAGAAAGTTTGAAATTTTTTGACTTGACGGATGCGGCTCTTAATTCGCCAACAGAACGAGTGCCCTTGGAGCCTTTTGTCGATTGCATAAATGCGGCGGCGAATTTCACTTCGGACCCGAATATTGCTTTGCGGCTGGGTTATAAATTCAGAGTTGGCGCCTTTGGCCAGACAGGCAATCTATATGCCTATTGTAAAACTCTGCGGCAGGTTATTCCAATGAATGACCGTTACCAAAAAATCGCGATTGATGCAGGGCGTGTCGAATATATGAAGGACGCGTCTGGCGGACATTTTATGTGTTTTCGTCCCTATTACGCGGATCCGGTTCGCTTCCGTCCGATTACGGATATGATCATGGCGTCTTATGTGACGACCTATCGTTGGCTGACTTGGGGATCGGGGGAAGACATCTTGCAAACGCAGCTGCCTTATGCGCGCCCCGATGATATGATCGTCCATACTGAAGTCTTCGGGCCGGACATCATATTTGAATCCGAACATAGCTGTCTGAAATTCTCGGACGCAGCCATGTTGCAGCCCATAACGACACATGACCCCGAACGCCTCATGCGGGCGCAAGTCAAACTCGATAAACTTTTGGGTTTACAGATGGCCGGGCAAGTCTTTGAACAAGCGATTGAGGCCGCATTGAAACAGGCCATAGACGCCGGACAAGTGTCCACTCATATCGTCGCGCAGCGAATGGGTATGAGCGATTCTGCTTTGAAGACGCAATTAAATGCCAGTGGGGAAGGGATGCGATCGCGTTTGGACCGGGTGCGGAAGGCGTTGTTTATTGAAAAATATGAAGCCGGACAGAGTTTCTCTCAAATTGCCATGTCTCTGGCATATAATGATCAAGCCGCCATGAACCGTGCGTTCAGGAGGTGGTATGGCATGACGCCGTCGCAATGGCGAAAACAGACGACGCAGCGAAAAACTTAATGGGCGCGCCCCCAATAATTATAAGACAGGACTTTCGGTCCCGGAATATATTGCTGATGCAGTTCCGCAATTTCCAGGCCTGCCAGCGCAATCAAATGGGGTATATCGCGTCCGCTATGACACCCGCCGGCCAGTTTTGACCAGATGGGATCAATTCGGTTTTGCCATTTGATGACAGTCTTGTCCGGTGCGCGGCCATGTTCGCAAAACAGGATATCACCGCCCGGCCGCAAAATGCGGCGCATTTCGCGCAAAGCGCTGACGGGGTCGGGTATCGTACAGAGGCTGTAAGTCACAACAACCGTGTCTACGCTTTGGCTTTCCATTGGAATGTTTTCACCTGACAAACCGATACGTTCAATGGGGAAAGCCGCTTTGCCGCGTCGGGCTTTACTGCGGGCCCAGATGTGGTCATCCGGATCAACGCCAATAACTGTCGTGACGGCTTGCGGATTATAATGCGGTAGATTCAAGCCGGACCCAATGCCGATTTCCAGCACTTCGCCTTTCGCGAGCGGAACAATTTTTGCGCGTTGCAGTTCTATAGGTCCAATGCCACAGGCCTTGTCCAAACAAATGGGCAGAATATGTCGGGCGTAAAATCCCAGATTATTGGCGCGTCATGGAAATCAGCGTGCCATCTGTGGCACGGGCGACATAATTGTCGGCATTTATACTGACCAAGATCATAGGGTCAGTCGGCTTCATAAATTCCGCCTCAAAGACTTTTGCCACATTTAATCCGGCCGGGTTTGTCCCGACGGGCATGGCAATCACGCTTGCCGGAGAGGTGTGGATTTCGTCTCCAATCAGGGTCCATGTCCCTTCCATTGCGATATTATAAACGCGCAAATCATCGGGCATGTCAGGCACAAGAAGTTTTATTTGCAATGTCGTGCGCGACGTCCCGTCCGCATTTATTTTTTCCCGCCCTTGCGAAACGAGGATGGACTCATCGCCCTCGCCGACCATTCTATCTGCGCCCTGCGCCCATTCGCCAACCAACATTTTTGCTTTGCCAGAGAGGGCGTGAGCCTCACCGGCATAGGCAGGCGGCGTCAACGTCGCCAAGGCGGCGGAACACAGAAGTAATGCGGCGACAGCACTTAAAAATAGATGTTTCATGGCTTTACCTCTGATGCGTTCCAGAGTGATTTAGCATGCAGAGCTGTATTAGACAAAGGCCTCACTGCTTTCGATATACATCTGTTGCGCCCGTTTCCACATCTTGCAAAATTAACTGCCGCTTATCGACGGAAATAATATCTTTAACTGTCGGCGGGCTGTCATTGGCTTGGGTTTGTAATTGGTCAGCCCATTTACGCGCGGTCTCATCTTCCGTGCGCGGTATGATGAGCGCGATATCTTGGACTTGTTTTAATTGTCCATTGGAAATCTCCCAGCGTCCCCGCAGTTCAATGCTGATTTTCACGCCGTCAGCAGGCAGGCCTTGAGCGGCAATATCAAGATTTCGCGTCAAATGCGTTTCGCCGTTTTTCTTCAGTCTTAGAACGGTATCTGCCGTCGTTGTTTGAATGCCGTCCGTCGTCATGGAAATTGGTGTTTCTTGCACCCATGTGCCGAGAATGGCCTTTTCAACGGGTTTTTCTCCCGAACAACCACCGACAAGGAGTGCGAGGATAGCCAGACCGAAAAATAGGAGAGTTTGAAGTAAGCGCATATCCCGCCCTAACAGTCGAAAACGAATTTCGCAAAGCGGATTTGAGAATTTACCGCGGAAAGTGTATAGAACTCTCATTGAGAGGAACGGTATGGACCAAGAGGATAAAGTCGCCTGCTATACACCGACAAAAGGGCGCGAGGGAGCCACCCGCATACCGCGGTGGAAATATGATTGCGTTCGCAGAGCAATTTTAGGTGTTTTGGATGAAGCCGAAGACGGCCAAATCCTGTTCAGAGATTTAACGGCTCATGTCGGAGATGTTTTGACTAGCAATCAACTCGCGAAATTGGGATCGCTGGGTTGGCATGTGACGACCGTGAAGTTAAACATGGAAGTGGACGGCGAGTTGGAGCGGGTGCCGCGGAAAACGCCGCAGACCCTTCGCAAACCCAATCAATAATCACTGTCACAAAAAGGTGTCCTGATTCCGCTTGGGCGCATGAACTTGTTTGTCTAAACGGCTTTCATGACAAATCATCTAAAACTCGCGCTTCCGCAACTTGCCCCCAAATGGCTGTCCCGCGATGACGGCTTGGCGCAAGTCATTCAAACGATTGAAACCGCGTCGGAGGAAAATGCTGACCTTATCGTTTTTTCCGAGAGTTTTGTTCCCGGATACCCTTTTTGGCTGGACGGGACAGGCGGGGCGAATTTTAACAATGCGCGCCAGAAAGCCATTTTCGCGCATTATTCCGATCAAGCTGTGACAATAGAAGACGGGCATTTGGACGCTGTGTGCGCCGCGTTAAAGGCGGCTGACATGGCCTGCTATCTCGGCGTCATAGAACGCCCGCGAAACCGAACGGGCCACTCCCTCTATTGCGCATATGTCTATATCGACAAGAGCGGAATAATTCAGTCCGTCCACCGTAAGCTGCAACCCACATATGAAGAGCGCTTGGTCTGGTCGCCCGGAGACGGCAACGGCCTGGTCACCCATCGTCTTGGCGCGTTTACCGTGGGCGGTTTAAATTGTTGGGAGAACTGGATGCCGCTCGCCCGAGCTGCACTTTACGGTCAGGGCGAAGACCTCCACGTGATGGGCTGGCCGGGCAGCGATCGAAATACCAGCGACCTCACACCGGTTTTAGCAAAAGAAGGCCGCAGCTATTGTATATCGGTCTCCGCTATTATGCGTCCGTCCGATGTCCGGGATGATACGCCTTTCGCTGCCGATATTCGCGCGAGCCTCAGCGACATGCCCGCCAATGGCGGGTCCTGCGTTGCGGCGCCGGATGGGTCATGGGTATTAGCGCCGGTAATGGGCGAAACGGGCATCCGCTATTGTGAATTGGACCCGGCCTTTGTGCGCAGAGAACGTCAAAATTTTGACCCGGCCGGGCATTATTCCAGACCGGACGTTACGCAGCTGACAGTGGATCGCCGCCGACAAAGCACGACCGTATTTAAAGACTGATTTCGCTTGGATGCCGGACGGTGACGGCGCCGCTTATGTTTTCACCGCCCGCATTTAGATAGATAACGTGCATCCCGGCAGCCCGCGCAGCCGTTACGCCTGTCGCGCTATCCTCAATGACAATAGCGTGCTCTGGCATGACGCTGCAGCTTTCCGCAGCGTGGAGAAATAAATCCGGCGCAGGCTTTGGCCGCGCGACATCGACGGACGAATATATTCGGCCTTCAAATATTTCGTCAAACCGTGCAGCCTTAAGTGTGACCGCCATTTTCTCATGCGGCCCCTGCGAGGCGACACAGACAGATAGTCCGGCCATTCTGACCCGCGTGATTAAATCGGCAATGCCGTCGACCGCTTGAACTTTGGTGAGGGCTTTTTGACAAGCCAGATCAAAATCCGCAATCCAATCGCGCGACACGGATCGTCCTAGTTCAGCTTCCAAGGCCGCATGAACCTGATGCATATGCCCGCCTTTGAAACGCGCAACAGACTCAGCACCCGTCATAGGCCAGCCTCGCGCAGTTAGGGCTTCGGCCATGACGGCATTTGCAATAGGTTCGCTATCGACCAACACGCCGTCACAATCAAATATAACGAGGCGCGTAGAGGGCGGGATATGCGCCATTAGTCGTTGAGACTACCGCTATCGGCACCGCCGGATAACTCCACGTCGAGTTCGTTAAGTTTCAAGACCAAGCCAGTTTCCAAGGCATCTAACTTCGCTTTGCGTATATCCGTTTCCAAAGTGGCAATGGGGCGTCCGGTATTGCCGGAAAAATGCATCCAATTATGGCCGTTATATTCAGGCCAGTTTGGTAGATTACCGCCATTCGGATTGCCTGTCTTCGCGAAATTTGCCCAAGCTGTGACCATGAGCTCTGTCAATGCCTCGTCATCATCCGACAGTCCGAGAATGGGCTCGCTGCTGTCAAAAACAAAAGGAATTTCTGCCGCATGAAACGCGCCTAGTGTTTGCTTTTTAGATGGCGGCGTGCGGGAGAAATAATAGGCGTAGCTTGGCGCGCCTGCCGCGGCATTGGCTTTTGCGGCATAACGAATATTCACACCAAAAATATCATCGCCCATCATTTGCTCACCACCCGCAATGAAATCTTCATTCAGGCCGTATAACTCCGCCAAGGTCTCCCCTTGTCCGGGGTAATGCGTATCAAGCGCTGCAAACATTTTCGCCCCGCCGCGCGGCAGGTCATCCACCCAAACGGAAGGTTGCGGATCATCCGGGAAGAATAATGTGCCTTCGTCGGAATTATATCCTGTCATGAATGGCACGGCATGAATGTCCCCGTCTCGAAAGGCATGACCCACATTTTTTGGAAAGACATACCCGTCGCGAATATGGTGAAACGCTTCATCTGCTTTTTCCGGTAGATTCGCCATTATGTCTTCGGCTGGAATAGCGCGCAGATCTGCTGCGGATGGGGCTTCTAAACCTAAAGCGTCGGCGACTTTCCCGCCCATCGCATATCCGCTTGGCCAGCCCAGACCATTTCCGTCCATCTGTCCCAAATGATAAGTTGAGGCTCCGCTTTGCGCGATGGCCTTGTGAAATTTTCCGGCGGCCAGCGGGCTGGCCATCATTTCTGTCACGGACCATCCGCCTGCACTCTCACCGAAAATAGTCACATTCTCCGGATCACCGCCATAGGCAGCGATATTGTCTTGTACCCAATCCAGCGCGGCAATCTGATCTAATGTGCCGTAATTTCCGGAGACGCCATTTGGATTATCGGCGGAAAGAGCAGGATGCGCCATATACCCAAAAGCGCCCAAACGGTAATTGATTGTGACTAAGACAACGCCGTTTTCGACCAATCCATTCGCCTGGTAATAAGAGAAATCGGAGGAGCCGAATTGATGGCCGCCGCCGTGAATCCAAACCATAACGGGTTGCTTTGTCTCACTGTTTAAATTGGCCGTGCGGACATTTAGATACAGACAATCTTCACTCATGGGTGACGGTTTTTGCGCGGCGACGGCTTTTTTTATAAGGAAGTTTTTCATGCCGCTCAGTCCGTGCCCTTCAATCAAGCGATTGAAAAATCCGCCCTCGACGCCTTCGGGCTGCATGCAGCGATTGCCAAATGTGTCCGCGATACGTGGCTCAGTCCAATTCGGAGCAGGAGAAGGCGCTGCCCAGCGCAAATCTCCGACGGGGGCGGCGGCAAAGGGCAGGCCTTTGAAATTATAAATCGCCGGATTTTCAGTGGTTACGCCCTGCACCGGACCTTGCGGCGTTGAAATCCACGCAGCTTCCGCAAGTTCGGCCTCAAAGCTGTTACAGGCGCTTAGCATTGAAGTCAGGCACATCGCTACGGCGATTTTAATTGTCTTTTGCATTTTAACTCTCCCATTGCGGTCTTGATACGCAGGAAAAGGTCAGCGGGACAAGTATTCCGCACTATGCGCCGCATATGCATTTGTGTAGGCCGCTCGCCGTGAGCGATCGTCATGACATATTGATTATTGGCGCAGGACTTATCGGGCTGTGTACGGCGGATGCGCTGGCGATGCGGGGTGCCCTTGTGCGCGTCATTGATGCGCGTCCGGGGCCGTGTGAGGGAACCAGCTTTTCGAACTCAGGGATGATACACCCCAGCCAAGCCATGAGTTGGGACCCGGATAAAATAAAGTCATCTGAATTGGCACGTGCATTCAAAAATGCGGCCAAGGTGACGGCGCGATTGGGCGAGCGTTCAAAAACCCTTATAATCGAGAAAATGGACGCGCTGGGTCTGCCCAAGCATGCATCCGGATGTCTGCAACTCTTTTCTGACATAGACGCCGCGCAAGAGGCGCAGAACGAGTATAACGATATCGGAATAACCGCTGATATTATCATGAACGAGACGGACACATTTAACCGTCCCGCCTGCCGATTTCCCGATGATACTTCCGGTGATGCGCGGGCCTTTGGATGCGCCTTGGCCGCAGATCTGGCGGCACGCGGAGTCAGTTTTGTGTATCAGGCCACGGACTTGAATATCCGCCGCAGTCAGGACCGCTTTTTTGTGCGGACGTCGCAGGGCGTCTTTGATGCGAAACATCTTGTCATTGCGGCAGGCGTTCAGTCTCCCGACTGCCTTGCGCTGTTGGATGTGCGCCTACAACTAAACATCGTCAGCGGCGCGGCCGCTGATTTTGAGCTGCCGAAACAAGCGGACGACCTGCCCGATTGTCCTGTGATGGATGCGGCCAGTCGTTCGGCCCTAACCGTGTTTTCGGATCGCGTTCGGATATCGGGCGGTTGGGGCTTGGATGATCCGGCTCCGCTTCTCGCGCGGTGGGGCGACATAGCGCCGGGCTTGATGCTGCACCTCGGACAGCCGCGATCAAAATGGTCCGGTCTTCGTCCCGTCAGTCCTGTGGGGCGCCCTTATATCAGCGGGACATCTATTCCTAATCTTTGGGTCAATACGGGCCATGGGCATATGGGATGGACACTTTGTGCGGGTTCAGGCGAATTATTGGCACAAATGATAACGGAGGGCCGTGAAGACACACGCTTCGCTTTCTCAGGTTAGGCGATAATGTCCGGCGTCATTTGATTTTCGATAAAGGCAATTTTGTCTTTCATCGCCAGTTTTGTTTTTTTCATGCGTTTGATTTTCAGCATGTCCGTGACACCGGTCTCGATCATGGCCTTGATTTCCCTATCAATGGCACGGTGCTCTGTTTTCAGACGGCTCAACAGGCTGCGCATATCGTCTTCAGACAGCGTTTCTGGTGGATCTGCTTCTGGCGTATCAATTGGGGTTTCATCCATAGACGTCCACCTAACCTGTTCATCACATACGTGCAATAACCCACGCGAAAGGCCATTCCCGCCGAAAATTTAGGCGCGTATTAGTAATCTTTTATAAAAATCGGAAAGTTTCTAATATCAAAAGAGACTCTGGAAGATTTTTATGCTAAGCATAAGTATCGAAATATCAGCAAGGAGAGAAACATGGCAGTATCGGCTCATTTGGAAACACTGCAAAGTAAACACACCCATTTGGAAGAAAAAATCCAGGCCGAACTCCGAAGTCCACTCCCCGATAATATTCGCGTTTCAAAACTGAAACGTCAAAAACTTCAAATTAAAGACACGATTTCGCAATTCTCAGAGCAGCGGTAAACGCTTCTGTTGAAGCCGCAAACGGCGCAGCTTATACCGCCCTCATTGGCCTTTGGTCAGTGGGGGCTTATTTTTTTGAATTCAAGGAGGATGACATGTCCGACCGCGTTTTTATTATCACAGGGGCCGCACGCGGCATTGGATTTGCCTGCGCCCAGCGCCTTGTTGATGACGGTCACCGCGTTGTCTTGGCAGACCGTGATACGGAAGCCGGTATGGCGTCCGGTAAGGATTTGGCGGCGGATACGGACCGTGCCATTTTTGTGGAATGTGATGTTGCGGACCCGCTGTCGGTCCATAATCTTGTCGCTGAAACCTTAGGCGCATATAATCGGATTGACGGCCTCATTAATAATGCGGGTATCGCGGTCAAAGGCGGCGCGCTGGATATGAGTGTGGAAGATTTTGACAGAAACCTGGCCGTCAATTTGCGCGGAGCTTTTCTTGTCTCCAAAGCCGTCGCCAAATATATGGTCGAAGAGATTGAAAATCGCGCCGATCGTTCGCGCCTGACGGACCGCCCCTATGCTATTGTCAACATGTCCTCCATAAATGATACGGTCGCGATTCCGGATTATCTGGCCTATACGATTTCAAAAGGCGGCATGCATCAAATGACCCGCGCAATGGCAATTGAACTCGCGCCATATGGTATTCGCGTAAACGGCATTGGGCCGGGCTCGATAAAGACCGACATGCTTGCCAGCGTTGTCTCCGATGCGGGCGCGATGAAGAAAATCACGCAACGTACACCGCTGGGCCGTCCGGGATTGCCGGATGAGATTGCATCGGTCGCGGCGTTTCTTCTCTCGGAAGAAAGCAGCTATATTACGGGGCAGCATATTTACGCAGATGGCGGACGTCTGGCGCTGAATTATACAATGCCGGTTGAAGACTAGAGGAGATTTTTATGCCGAAACTTATCACGCTCACCGCCGCCCTTATGTGCGCGCCGATCTTGCTCACGGGCTGCGCGACCGCCTCCTATAACATTCAAGAGCGTTTCGGCATTGAAAAGCGCGATATTCTGGTCAAGCGCGTAGGGGATGTCTCAGACGCGCAAACCGAAGCCAAAGAAGAATTTGAAAATGCCTTGGAGGCTTTTCGCGCCGTTGTCAGCGTGGATGGGGGCGAGCTGGAAGATGTCTATGACGATCTCAACCGAGCCCATAAACGCGCCGAAAGCGATGCTGACGAAGTCCGCAGTCGCGTGAAATCGGTCAAGCGTGTTTCACGCGACTTGTTTAAAGAATGGGAATCCGAACTCGGCCAATATTCTGACCCGGGACTACGCCGCGCGTCAGAGCGTCAATTGCGCGATACGAAATCGCGGTATGAAATTTTGATTGATAAAATGGAGGATGCGAGCGCCTCTATGGATCCCGTCTTGGCCGTGTTCAATGACCGGGTGCTTTATTTAAAACATAATCTGAACGCCCGCGCCATTGCCGCGCTGGATGCAGAGACGGCCGAATTGGAAGATGACGTCGCGCGCCTCATCGCAGAAATGGAACAATCCATCGCCGCTGCGAACGCCTTCATAGCGGAAATGAACGGGACGTCTTAGGAATCCATTTCGGATGACCACAAAAAAGCCCGCTCGGTTGAGCGGGCTTTTTTAGTTATGTGGCGGCATTTTACGT
>JAHDFA010000033.1 GCA_020628495.1 Hellea sp. | reverse complement strand
CCCTCATAGTGCAAATCAGCCTGGGTCACGGTGGCCCGGTGAATTTTGCCCTTCATCATGGTCAACAACATAACAATCTCTCTTTTTTACTCAATTGAGCAGGCGGGGGATGCCTGCTCGCCCTGAATATAGGGATGGAGCACCCTTCAAAAAAGGTGAAGCCGCGTTTTCGCAGGCCTGCCCTGCGTTCCGTTTATTTCAGGTTCAGAAAGCTAGTGATGTCCGCCCGGAGCCGCTTTCGGGTCCAGTTTAAAGACGCGGTCGCAATATTTACAAGTCACCGAACTATCAGACCCCATATCCAGATAGGTCCGCGGATGACCCAGCGCACCGCCACTGCCTTCGCACATAACGCGGGTTGAGGCGACGATTACGACATCCTCGTCCATTGCGGGCGTTTGATGGTTTTCCATGCGGCATATCCTTTGGGGCGGTCTGCAGGTTTTTACTGTTGAATTGGCCTTTAGGCCACGTCTAAAGGTCGGGTCAATATGAGCCAGTCACCTACACCCGAATCCGCCGTGCCCGCAATCGAAATCAAAGGGCTCAAGAAGACCTATGCTGCGTCGAAAAAAGCCCCGGCCAAGACGGCTTTGCACGGCGTCGACCTGACCATACCGCGCGGATCCATCTTTGGTCTGCTGGGGCCGAACGGGGCCGGGAAATCGACGATGATCAATATCTTGGCGGGTCTGGTCAATAAGACCGAAGGCACGGCCAAAATCTGCGGTTTCGATATTGAAACGGATACGCGGTCAGCCCGCGCCTCTATCGGGATTGTGCCGCAGGAAATCGCGATGGATGTGTTTTTCACACCTTTTCAAGCGCTGGAATTGCAAGCGGGATATTACGGCGTTCCTAAATCCGAACGTCGCTCTATGGAAATCTTAGAAGCGCTGGGCCTGGCCGATAAGCGTGATGCTTATGTCCGGCAACTGTCCGGCGGGATGAAGCGGCGGCTCCTGATCGCGAAAGCCTTGGTGCATAATCCCCCTGTTCTGATTTTGGACGAACCGACTGCGGGCGTGGATATCGAACTGCGCCGTCAGCTTTGGGCCTATGTTGAAAAGCTGCATGCGGCCGGAACGACCATTATTCTGACGACGCATTATCTGGAAGAGGCCGAAGCACTCTGCGACCGAATTGCGATTATTCACCAAGGCCGCATTGTCGCCAATGAACCGAAGTCGACTTTACTGTCGCGTTTGGACAAAAAGGTTTTACGAATCTCCCCAGTCGAACCCTTATCGGCTCTGCCCGATGGCTTGTCCGATTTAGACGCGAAATTGGCTCCTGACGGGCAGATCGTAATCGAATATCGCAGCGGAACGGATTCAGTTACGGGCATGTTGAACCGCGTCAAAGAGTCCGGCGTGTCCATTTCCGATTTGCGTACGGAAGAAGCGGATCTGGAAGATGTCTTCATGGCGCTGACCTATGCGGGCGATGGGCAAGCCTAATTACGCGCAGCTGGTCGGGTTTGGGGTTGGGCTTTGCCTCACGGCTTGTTCAAATGAACCTATTGCCCCCACGGCTCAGTCAAGCGCGGTATTTGACCCAACAAAAGGCATCAATCCAAATATCGTTGTCGGGGAGGTTTCTCCTAAAGATGCGGACGCCCTATCCCAGTGGATTGAAGAGGCTGTTGCACTGTTTCAATCGCCAAAATTTGAAACCAACTTTATGCGGGCCAGCAGTCTCTTCCCCGAAGTCTATGTTTCAAAATCCCAAGACATTATTTTGACGTCGCTCTTGCTGCAGCGGCTAAAAACAGATGATCCTTACTTATCGGCCTTGTGGTGGCCGAAGACTTATGTGGTTTTGAATGGCGAAACAGCGGTCCAGTCTGAAAACCGCGAAGGATTTGGATTTGAAGCACTGCGCAATGCGGGGGCCGGACCTTTCCCCGTAGGTGAAATCGGCACAGCGACCGGAGAGATTGAATTGGGCCGTCTGCATTTTGCGCGCTATACTCAAGGCGATACGGTCGAAAAATCTTGCGCGATGAACACGATGGTTCACGAAATCAGCCACACACTCTCTGATAGGCCTGATATTTTTTGGATGCATGTTCTGGATACAGAAGAAGATGTCACTCCACCGCGTGGGATTTTCGAGGCAAGTTATTTTGTCGGCATTATCGCGCAATGTACCTATCTGGAGGATGTAGGCCGGATTGACCCATCAGGATTTGAAGCCTGCATTCGAACCTTTAGTGATCCGGCCAGCGCCTCGCGTTTTCGTAGTATTGCCTGTGATGATTTTCCGGATGGGACAGCTATAAGGCCTGAGAACAGGATAATTCAATGATCCGCATAGGACTACTCGGCGCGTCCAAAATCGCGCCCAAAGCCATTATCAATCCCGTAAAGACCAGAACGGATTGTATCATTCAAGCTATTGCCAGCCGGTCGGCAAAAAAGGCAAAGGCTTATGCGCAGGAATATGACATTCCACATATCGAAACCTCTTACGAAGCCTTGGTCGCGCGGGATGATATTGACCTCATCTATAATGCCCTCCCGCCCAGCGCCCATTGCGAGCTAACGATAATGGCCGCCAAGCATGGAAAAGCTGTGCTCTGCGAGAAACCTTTTGCCATGCATGCGGGTGAAGCGCGGCGCATGGTTGATGCAGCCAAACAGGCCGGCACTGTTTTAATTGAAGGTTTCCATTACCGTTTTCATCCGTCATTCCTGAAATTTGAAGAGATTATTAAATCGGGAAAAATTGGTAATATCGAACATATGTCCGGCGTCTTTGACGTTCATATTCCCAATCGTGAGGGGGAGCTTAGATATATTCCTGAACTTGGCGGGGGAGTCTTAATGGATCTCGGCTGTTACCCGCTTCACGCCATGCGGACCCTGATGGGGAAAGAGCCGGAAGTCACGGATGCAATCCATATCCGTGCTGAAAATGGTGTAGCCATTTCATCTTGGGCTGAATTGAATTTCGGAGATACGCTCGCCCAGCTGGACTGCAATATGGGCCGCGATGCCATTTATGATAATTCCATACATGTCATCGGCAGTGAAGGCGTCGCAAAGCTGTCCGGCTTCGTGCATCCCTATCGCTGGGACCCGCATCTGGGGTTCGACATCTATGTCGAAGTTGACGGCGCGCGGGAATTTATCACGCTTCTCAACTCGCCTGACAGTTGGAAGCAATCGACTTATGATTATCAATTGGATCACGTTATTCGTGTTCTTGAGGGCAAGACCAAACCGCTGACAGGCGGCGGAGATGCGGTTGCGACCATGACCGCAATCGATGCTATAATGGCTGTAGGCTAGGTTTTTATTTCATCCAAGGCTTGCGCATTTAAAATCGAGTCGTTAGCGGCTGCCCATGTCTGAGACCGCCACATCGCAGAAAACAATCCTGCCCGAAACGTGGTTTGGGGAAATGCGTGCGCTTCTGACAATCGGTGTTCCGATGGCGCTGGCGCAGCTCGTACAATTTTCGCCCTATGTCGCAGATACTTTGATGATCGGACGGATTGGCCCTGAAGAAATTGCGGCAGCGGCAATTGGAGCCGTACTGTATTTCGTGCTTTGGATGATGGCCAGCGGACCCATAGCCGCCGTGACACCGCTGGTCTCCCAAGCATTGGGCCGGGACAAAGGTGAACGCCGGGACATTCGCCGGACCGTGCGCATGTCTGTCTGGGCCTGCTTTCTAATGTTCCCTATCATCATCGGGCTTCTTCTGATGACTGAAACCATTATGATATTTGCGGGACAAGACCCGCAAGTCGCGGCATTGGCGCAAGGCTATGTTCTAGTTTTGGCCCCCGGCCTGCCTTTCACACTTGCCGTTATGTCATTGCGAAACTTCCTGGCCGCGATTGAGAAAACAATCATACCGTTTTTTTTGGTTGCCAGCTCCGCCATTGTGAATATCGCGCTGAACTGGGTCTTGATATTCGGAAATCTCGGCGCACCGGAACTGGGTCTGCTCGGCGCGGGCATTGCCTCCTCCATCGCCTGTATCTACAGCTTTTTCGCCTTTGTTCTTTACATCAAATGGGATGAACGGGCGCGCGCATTTGATTTATTTTCAAATGTGTGGTCACCCGATTGGGAGCGGATGGCTGAGCTTATGAAACTGGGATGGCCGATTTCCATAACAGTCACCTTTGAAGGCATGCTCTTTAATGCAGGCGTCCTAATCGCCGGCGCGGTGGGCGTGATTGAACAGGCCGGTTTTCAAATCGCATTAAACGTCGCCTCACTCGCCTTTATGATGCCTTACGGGCTTTGCATGGCAGGGGCCGTCCGGATTGGTCTTGCGCGCGGGGCGGAGAATAATCCGGCCGAGCGCCGCGCCGCGACCACAACTATTCTGGCCTCTGTATTGGCTATTGGCATTTTTGCTCTGCCTGTGGCCTTTACGCCTGACTGGGTGGCCGCGTTTTACTTTAACATGGAGTCTGTGGAGACACGGCCTGTCTTTGACTATGTCGTACTCTTCCTGCCGCTTGCCGCGGGATTTATGTTCTTCGACGCCGTACAAGTGGCCTGTAATCAATTACTGCGCGGCCTGGCCGATGTGACATGGCCGATGATCATTACGGGCATAAGCTATTGGGCCATCGGCTTTCCTATCGCCTATTACACGGCGCTACATACAGACATCGGCGCTGTCGGCGTTTGGTACGGTCTGACGGCTGGATTAGTCGCAGCCTTTATCGGCCTCGGAATAAGGCTTTGGCTGCAGCTTCGGCGGCCGTCTCCGGCTTAGAAAGTTTTCCGTCGAGGAAGACGCGCCCTTGCGCGTCTTCAATTTCGACAATCCAAATATCGGGATCCCTGTCGACAGCTTTATTCGTGCGCAATGTCATTTCGGCCTCATCAAACGGACCGTCCTGAAACCAGTCCCGTCCGCCGCTCATCGACATTTGCTCTGTATAGCGAAACAGGTCCGGGCCCTGCCGCATAATGACCCAGAGCGATCCCGCATCAGCATCGCCGCGCCGAAGGATGGCCGCAAAAGCACCCGCGGCTTGCGCACGTCTGATGAGAGCAGAAACCCGAATTTCCGTTTTCAAACGCGCCATCTAGCTTTCACCCGTCACGGGAAAATTATGCGTTTTTTCGGCTGTAAAGCCATAACTGGCATCCCTCTTGCGTCTTTAACCTCATCTTAACCTTGAGGCATCGGACCATGTTTCGCAATAATACAGCCCGCATCGTGGCCATACTCACCCTGCTTAGCACAGCGGCCCTGCCGCAAACAGCATTAGCTGCCAGCTATCTGGACACGGTGCAGCGCGGGGCGAAGACTGCCTATCAGGCCTCCCTCATGGATATGACGCTCAGTGACAGCACGCAAACGAACCGTGTGCTGGACTGGCGTCAACCCAGTATTGAGTTGGCATTTGACCTGCCGCCATCCGAACGCACATCCGAAATCGTTCTGACTTTATCGGCTGACCCATTAACGCGCGTTGCGCCAAATGCGCCCTTGCAGGTGCAATTCAATAACGGAAAACCTGTCCCGGTCCTGTCCAATGGGCGCGGTTTCGAAGCCCGCCTGCCTTTTGACGCCGCGCAGTCCCGTGATCGCCGAAACATTATCCGCATCACCTATCCAACGCCTAGCGGGTCTAACTGCGTAACCCCGGCACATGGCGCATGGTCCATTGATTTGGCGCAGTCGACACTGCGCATAGCCGGCCGTGCCAAGTCCCGTCATATGAGTTTGTCTGACGTGTCCCAGCTTTTGGAACAACCTGCCCTCTCACCTAAAACCGTTGGGCTGATTGCACGCGGACCAAATGGTACGGATATGCAAGCCTTAGCGGCTCAAGGGATTGCGCTGCGTACACCGGGCCTTCCAAAATTCTCTGTCTCGTCGCAAAGAACGGATTTCAATGTTATCATGGTGAAACGGAATCGCCTGTTTGACATCACGGATGACCCGATGATTCTCAACTCCTCAGGGGCGCGAATTTTCGTTCCGCGCGGCCGTCCGACCGAGTTAATTTTCACGGCAGATACGGATGCGGAAATCGTCCATATGCTGAAGATTTTCGCGACGCGAAAATTGCCTATGACCCGGCGATCCATCTCCAGCTTGGGTGAGTTAAATTTACAAAATCGCCTGGATGGCAACACGGTAAAAATTGACGACAAAGCCAAGCTTATGGATTTGGCCGTACCGTCATATGAAAGCCGTTCGGGCGGGCAATCTTACAAATTCGGCGTTATTGACCCTGTCGCCACATCCGGTGATGTGATGCTGCGCCTGTCCACCACAGAGAATTTAGGGGATGAGTCTCGGCTGCGCGTATCACTGAACGGTAAAACACTGGGCGCGGCGAAACTGGATAAAAAACGTAAATCGGTCGCCTTTAATATTGCGCCCGGCGCGTTAAATGCGACGTCAAATGTTCTAACTTTGGCGCCTGAGCTGCAGGCGAAATCAGAGTTTACGTGTCCGTCCGCGACATCAATTAATCCGGGTTTTTCCATCGGCGAAGGATCACGCATCATACTGAGTCAAGCCGGCCGTTCACCCGTGACAGAGCTTTCCAAATTAACGTCAACGGGTGGTTTGTTTGCGCAGAGTGAAAGCTATATAGCCCTGCCAAAGAATACGCGCGAGTTCCAAGCCTCCCTTCGGATTTTGGGGCGCATCGCAAAATCGGCCGGACACGGTCTGACCTATGCAGATTATACGCGCAAATCTGTCACGGCCACGGATAAACATCTTCTGATTATCGGGCCGTCGGAGATGGCGAAAAACCATATGACAGGTGCGCCGAAGGCTTTTCGCGACGCGCTATCTGGCGGTTCCAGTACCGGTGATAATTTGCTCCAAGCCGCATATGGAAAATCTGCAAATCTGGGCAATGATAATGCGGCGATATCTTATGCTGCCGCGCAAACCGCACCCCGCAAAATCGGGCGCGGCGGGATTGCCGCGCTTTACAGCGCGGGGGACAGCCGTCTGATCGGCGTGATATCCTCTGCCCCGGCTTCCAGTTTTGTGAGTACGAGTAACACCCTTGTTCAGCCTGCCCATTGGAATGCGTTGCAAGGCGGTGTCGCCCGTTGGACAACCTCCTCTGTTGTCATGGCCCAAACGCCGCAATCTGACGCAAACATTCGTAAGCCAAAATCAGATGAAGGGTTCAAATTCCCTCGTCTCGGCATTGGCGCTATTGATAATCTTGATTTGCATTGGCCGGAAATTGATTGGCCTGAATTCGATATGCCACACGTCGGCCTGCCCAATGTCAAATGGCCTAGTTTTAAATCCAAAACTGTCGACGTGCCCGCGCAACCGGATTTCTCTTCCGGATCCAATGGGCAAAATGTGCCGAGAGCGCGGATTGAAACGGCTGAGTTCAAACAGCCTCAGCCGCCTGTGACGAATGTGAAAATGGCAGATGTCATGCCGCGCTTAAAGCCCGAATTTCGCAAAGTGCCAAAATCCTCCGCAGGTTTGCGGGGACCATTTGAATTTTCACTCGAAACGCCAAAAAACGTCGGCTCTTTCCAAGATATCCGGCGCGAGGCCAGAGCAAAATGGTCAGCCACAAAAAGCTGGTTCGCCGCCAAAAAGAAAAGCCTAACAGACATGCACACATTGGATGATGTGGCGCAGGCAACTGACCGGCTGCAGGACCGGGTTAAACCCGCAGGCCGCAATATGAAAATGACGCTGAAAGATAAACTTCCGGGTAAAGGCCTTGTGAAATTGGGCGACAAAACCGTTTCGGTTTACGGTTTGATGCTGATGATGGCTTTCGCAGTGGTTCTGTTATTGATGAGCTTGTCCAGCCCCGCCACGCGGACAAGAGGTCACCACTAAAAAGCAATTTCGTTTTCCCGTCTCTGGTCCGAGAGACAGGTTAACCCGTCACGCCCGGTCCGGGGCGTGGCGGGTATTTCTTTGAGAGCGTGGGACTCTAATCGACTTGTAATGGAAGAATGATCTTGACCCGCGTGCCGTCCCCTTTGGACGAACGTATATCCATATTGCCGCCGTGAAGTTTGGTGAGTGACTGAACCAATGACAGCCCGAGTCCTGAACCACGCTCAACAGACATTTGTGCGGCTTCGCCTTGCGCATAAGGATCGCCGATCCGTGCGATTTCATCGGCGCTCATTCCCGCGCCGTCATCCGTCACGGTGAGCTCCAAATCGCCGTCTATGGCTTGTGCATCCACTTCTATTTGGCCGCCCTTATCAGAGAATTTGACGGCATTGGACAGCAGGTTCAGCAGGATTTGACGCACGGCCCGTCGATCCGCCTGAATCAAAAGTGCCTGATCAAGATCGAGATTAATATCAATTGCGACTTCCGCTGCATCCGCCGCCGGGCGTATCATTTTCACGGATGAGCGAATGACATCCGCCGCATCAAAGGTGTCATAATTCAGTTCATAGCGTCCGGCTTCGACTTTGGAGAGGTCCAACACATCACCGATGAGGTCCAGCATGTGCTGACCACTTTCATGAATGAGATCCGCATATTCGGCATATTTTCCCGGCAGAGGCCCAAAAAGCCGCGAGCGCATCATATCGGAAAATCCGATGATCGCATTGAGCGGCGTGCGCAATTCATGACTGACACCCGCAAAGAAAAGCGTTTTATCCGTGCTGTCCTGCACCGCCATTGCGCCGCGCTGACGCAAGGCTTCCATCTGGGCCTCTTCATCCGTGCGGTCATGAGCGTGGACGAGCCAGCCTTTTGTCGCGAGGGGCGTAATACGCAAATCATAATTCGAAACGCGGCCACTGCCCGCATGAGAGACGCGCAACCCCTGAGCTTGCCGCGTACGGCGTGCGGAGTCGATTGTGGCGCCCAAGGCAGCTTTATCAGGATGGCCATCCGTCAGAAAGTCCAAAAGGTCATGCGGGACTGCGCCGGAGAATTGTCGAGAGCCTTCTTCATTTGTACCGACCAAACGCGCAGCCGCGTCATATTCGAACAAACCACCCGCCACGCCGTCACGCCAAAAGGTTCTGCTCGCATCGGAAGGAGCCCGGCGACGGGCCGATGCTACAAAGAGTGTCGCCAGACCGAAAGCCAATAGCGCCGCCAATGCAGAGAGCCGCGTCCAGGATTTGAGATTTGTATCCCAACTTGGCGCATCCGGCAAATATCCAAGCCGTCCGGCAAACCAGACAGTCCCCGCAATCAAACCGGCGATGATCGTGCCTTCGAGCACCTTTTCGCGCGCGAACAAACTCGCCAGAGCCGGTACCGCAATAAAGAGAAGGGCCATGGGCCGGAAACCCAATGTCAGACATGCCAAAAGCGCCAGCGCCGCCCAGCTGAGCATGAGGACGATTTGCACCCATTCCCGATCTGTTTTGCTGGCGAGCATAAGACCCAAGATCGCAGGAATACTCGCGGCGGCAAAAATCGGCAGCAGCGACATAAAATCAAGACCGCGCAAAGCCAGCGCCGTCAGCGCCGCCGCCAGTGCGAGAAGCCAAATCAGGCTGGGCAGAATAACAGGCTGTCTGTCGATAAAACTGCCGCGATCCGCTTGATGGACTGTAACCGTCAAATCCAACTCCTTAGGCCAATGTCACAGGCGTGGATATCCCGCCGGAACATGGTTAATCCCATCTTTCAAAGCAAATTGGCAGTGGCAATGCTAATCCATTCGCGTCTGACGCCATGTTTGGCGGGCTTACACACCCAATCGAGGTGTTGCGGAGGAAGACTTTTGGATTTGCAATCCTTATATGCGTCTCATGACCTACCCCGATAACATTCAGGACATGATAGACGATTTCGCCTTTTTGGACGATTGGGAAGACCGCTATATGCACGTCATAGACTTGGGGAAGGGATTACCGCCCCTGCCCGATGCCGCGCGGAATGAGGCCAATAAGGTCAAGGGCTGTGCAAGCCAGGTCTGGTTAGTCAGTGAAAAATCGGGCGATATCTGGACATTTTCCGGGGATAGCGACGCGCATATCGTCAAAGGACTGGTCGCAATCGTATTGGAAATCTTTTCAGGCCGCAGCGCGGCGGAAATCGCCGCACTGGACGCCAATGATATTTTGTCGAAACTTGGTTTGTCAGAACACCTTTCCGCCCAACGCTCCAACGGCTTGGCCGCGATGATTGGACGGATTAAGGCGGAAGCTGCGGCCTAGTTGAAGATGTCGGCCAATCTGTCTACGTCAACGCCTTCTTTGACGCGCCGGATTTCGAGATAGGTCGCCGTCAACCCGACATATGTAAGGGCGGCAGACACCATCTGCGCCAATCCGGATCCGATTGCATTCGCAATCCAAAACGATGTTGACCCCCCCTCCAACAAGGCCGTTTGCGCATTGCCAAAAAACAAAACCGGGAGGGTGAAAACGAGTCCAATGACCATACCAAGGACACTGAAAATAATGAGCATTAAGAGAATCCAACGCTTATAGCCTTTGGACAGGTTCCATGAACGTGACAATGCACCGGTTACAGTTCCGCCTTCAATGACGCGCACCTGTGTTGCGAGCATCCAGCCAAATAAAAGAAAAATGCCCGGAATGATCAGAAGCATAAATCCAACCATAATGCCTAACATTGCCAATATGGAAATGCCCAGCAGCGGAAAGAACAGGCGCAATCCGGTTCGAAGTGAGGCTCCAACCTGCACATCACGGTCATTCAAAGCATCAACAGACATCTGAACAAGCGCGCCATACATGATGATCGTAATAATGATGAAAAGCAAATAAGCTGCGATCGCCGGCCCAACGATGCCTTCCCACTCAATATCCTCTGCCCATGTGGGATCATACATATTAATGCCTTCGCCCATTCCCAACAGCAAAGGCCAGAGCGAGAAGAGCATCACAGGGATGCCGGAACCAATAAGAGTCAGAAGGAGGAATTGGACGGGATTATTTCGCAAAGCTTTAAACGTGCGCGAGACAACCCGCCCGACATCAAAACTCTTCTTGTCCGGATTTTGCCAGTCATATTCATATTCCGGTGCGCCGGGATCTAGATTGGTCATGTAAAACTCCCCCTGTTTTTGCCCTGCTAGCGGGTTCCCGCGGTCTGGTCTAGGCTTTCAATTCAACATCCCAATAGAGATAGTCCAGCCAGCTTTCATGAAGGTGATTGGGCGGGAAACGCCTGCCCTGACTTTGCAATTGATGCATGGTGGGTTGGACGGGTTTGACGGCCGGGTGCATGCGGGCCTCCTTTGGCAGACGGCCCCCTTTTTTGAGGTTACAGCTGGAACATGCTGCCACAATGTTCGTCCAGCTCGTCTTACCACCCAAACGGCGCGGAACGACGTGATCAAAGGTCAACTCATGCGGAGAGCGGCAATAGGCGCATTCAAATCCGTCACGTAAAAACAGATTAAACCGCGTAAAAGCGGGCGAGCGGTTTTGCGGCACATAATCCTTAAGCGCGACGACAGAGGGCATCTGCATTTCAAAAGACGGGCTGCGAACGCATTGCTCGTAATGGTCAATCACATTGACCCGGTCGAGGAAGACCGCCTTCACGGCGTCCTGCCAGGACCAGAGAGATAGCGGAAAATAAGACAGCGGCTGATAATCTGCATTCAAAATCAGGCAAGGGTAATTACCTTGGCTAACCGGCGCCGCATTTTTGAGGTCAATAATATGCCGGGATATCGCGCTCATTTTGCACAGGCCCTGCATAATATTTGGTAGCTTTTCGAACTGACACTAAGTTTGAAAACGGTTCTCCAATTTTGACCCTGTTGATTCTCAGCCTACGCAGAAAATCCTGCCTTTGACAAGCACGACCTGCCTAACCCGCTCTAGTAACCGGCGCGAGGCCCAAAAGTTTGGAGAGCTTTTCCAGCCTATAGATCACCTGTTCCGTTATCATGGCAGCGCGTTCCGGCCCGCAGGAGAGATGGAGCTCCGCGCCCTGCACAGACAAATTGAAATCGCTCAATAAAGACGGCGTCCGACCCGTCACAACAATCCCAAGCCGTATCGCCTCGCCAATAGTGGCCGCCGTATGATGCTGGGCCGGAATTAGAATTTCGTCAATCAGGCCTGCCACGGGCGGTTTGCGTTTCGCCGTATATGTCCGGAAGAGCGATAGTGACAAAAAGGCGCGCTCGGCATGCGTCAAACCAGCGACAGGGGCATATATCACATCCTCAAAGACCAGTTCGGCGCGGTGATCGGGGTGCAGGTTTTTCCCCAAACCTGCTAGATAACAGGCGGCTTCCAGCAATCTCGCATCTTCTTCAGTACCAAAGCCGCAAGGCAGGATGGGCAGAAGCGGCGAGAGAAAACGGTAAAGCGGCGGGCCGAAATGTTCGGCCTGCACAAATCCCCGCGCAAAATCCCGGCATCCATCAATAAGGGCGTCGCGATTTTTGATCTGTTCAGGCAGCGTATTCCAAACCATCCCCTCCCGCAGTCCTGCCATAGAAATGACGACAGATTTTGGGGAAAATCTCTCCAGCAGCCGTTCCAGCATAAGCCCGGCGTATGGCAAGGTTTCCGCCCGGGCCGTGCGCATCCCGGGCCATTTTAAAAGCTCGTCCAATCCGTCAGTCCACGCCCAATGGGCCAGTTTCTGCGCCTCAGCCGCCCCTAAACGATAGCCTTGCAGCGTTCTCAAAGGGTAATCAGTTCGTTGTTGATGAACTGACGCCAAGTTTCGCCACGCCCCGCCCACGAGATACATCGTGTTTTCACCGTCCAAATAGCCCGGCACCTGCGCCAATGAAGCATCCAAATCAGAAATACGATCAGCGTAATCTTGAGTGGTCAATTCTGAAAGATTCCCGCCAATCGCATCGAACGGACCCAAGGGAAGAGAGACGCCCTGAACCTCTGCGCCGTCTTTTTTTAAAGCGGAGTCAATGCGCATCAATTCCAAACTGGCCCCGCCGAGATCTGCGCCAATACCGGATCGTCGGGCATTATTTGACAGCAGGCCGAGCGCCGCGAGGCGGGCCTCTTCTTCGCCGGAAATCGGAGAAATATCCAAGCCTGTTTCCTGCAGAATTGAGGCCACAAAATCCGGGGCATCTTCCGCAACTCGCAGGGCCGCCGTTGCGCCCACTAAAGGCGCAGGCAGGCTTCGGGCTCTGATAATATGTGAGAACCGCGCGAGCGCTTCCCGGCATTTACGTTTCCCGTCTTCGGACAATCGTCCTGTCCGGCGTAAGTCTCGTCCCAATCCGGCCAGAATTTTTTCGTTATAGACGGGGGTAAAATGCGCTCCGAAAATATCGTAAATGACGAGCCGGACGGAATTCGACCCGATATCAATGACGGCCATTTGCCGCAAATTTTGGCGCGCAGACAGCTAGCTCACCAATTTCGGTTGGAAAATTTGAGATGATGGTAATTCCGAGTCTTCCAGATGTGCGGGCGCGGAATCCGCCAAAGCCGCGCCTCGTCCGGACAAGGACGGATTTTCCATGAAATATTCATGTGCTGAAAAGCGCGGCTTATCATTTCCCACTTTGACTCGCACATAACGTCCCGTCGATTGCAATTCCCAACTATTCGTATTGTCTAGCAAGTTTGCCATCATAATCTGGTCCAAGACCTGATTATGAACGGTTGGGCTTTCGACGGGGACGAGCGTTTCAACCCGTCGGTTCAAATTACGCGGCATCCAATCTGCCGAGCTGATAAAGACCAGTGCCTGATCCGACGGCAAGGGTGCGCCATTTCCAAAACAGATAATACGGGAATGTTCCAGAAAACGGCCAATAATTGACTTCACACGAATATTTTCGCTCATGCCTTTCACATTTGGACGCAAGCAACAAATGCCGCGAACGACGAGATCAATCTTCACACCGGCCTGCGACGCAGTATATAATTTTTCAATCATCACAGGATCGACGAGCGCATTCATTTTGGCCCAAATGCGTGCAGGGCGTCCGGCCCGGGCATGTAAAATTTCACGGTCAATATGATCGAGTAGGCTTTCCCGTAAATTAAGCGGTGCGAGAGAGAGCTTTTCCAAATCCTTCGGTTCATTATAACTCGTGACAAAGTTAAATAATTTTCCGACATCTTCGCCGATGACTTTGTCTGCCGTAAATAAAGCAAGATCCGTATAGATTTTGGCATTTAGCGCGTGGTAATTGCCGGTCCCCAAATGGGTGTAAGTTTTAAGATTTTCGCCTTCACGGCGTATTACAAGGCTGACCTTGGCATGAGTTTTATAGCCAACAAAGCCATAAACGACTTGGACACCCGCACGCTCCAAATCCCGCGCCCACCGCATATTGGACGCTTCATCAAAACGGGCTTTCAACTCCACCAATGCCGTAACATTTTTGCCGGATTCGGCCGCGTCGATAAGCGCTTTTACAATCGGACTGTCATCACTGGTTCTGTACAGGGTCTGTTTGATGGCGACGACGTCAGGGTCGCGGGCTGCCTGTTGCAGAAATTGGATGACGACCTCAAATTCTTCATAGGGATGATGAACAAGGATATCTTTAGCCGCAATGGCCGCCAAACAATCACCTTCAAATTCACGAATACGTTCGGGAAAGCGGGCTTTGAATGGGGGGAAAATAAGATCAGCCGTCCCCATTTCCACCAGCTGCGACATATCCCGCAAACCAAGAACATCGGCACCTTCCTCGATCATATCATCATCGCAGTCAAAACTGCTGACCAGAAATTCACGTAATGCGGGCTTCATTTTTCTGTCGATTTCCAAGCGAATGACGCGGCCCCGGCGTCGTTTGCGCAGCAAACTTTCAAAATGCTGAACAAGGTCTTCTGCGCGTTCATCTATGGCGATACCGCTATCTCGGGTAATTCGGAATACGCCGGATTCCATGACGTCGAAATCCGGGTAAATAGACGGCGCAAATGTACGCAGTGCGTCTTCAACCAATACGAAATTTCTGATTTTCCCGCCGGGTTCAATTTCAATGACGCGTGGCACGTTCAGTGGGACAGTAATCAATCCGAAAAGCGGATCCCGGCCGCGCTTTTCCAAACGCAGCCCAATGCCGAAGCCGAGATTGGATAGAAATGGAAATGGATGGGCCGGATCAACTGCCAAGGGTGTAAGAAGCGGTAATATCGTCGTATCAAAACTATATTTTAAATCTACGGCCTGCGTTTTCGACAATTCGCTTACCTGCAGCACATTTATATTTGATGCCGTGAGCGCCTGCTGCAAGTTCCGCCAGCATTTGTTCTGACGGGCAACAATTTTCCCGACCCGGCGATTAATTTTTTCAAGCTGTTTTTCCGGTGATAGGAGACCGTAATCCTCCCCCCTTATTCCGGCCCTGACCTGTTCGCGCAAGCCGGCGACGCGAACCATGAAGAACTCGTCCAGATTTGACGCTGAAATAGAAAGAAACCGGACCCGCTCTAACAGCGGCACATCAGAATTTTCCGCTTCCTCCAAAACACGCGTATTGAAAAATAGCCAAGAAAGTTCCCGGTCAAACAAGCGTGACGGATTATCAGATTTCACGGTTTAAACTCTGCCTTCTGTGATACGGGCCTTTGTCTATGACAGTGGCCATACAGAGTTTCAAGGCGCGAAGCCTATGCAGCGCGTTGGACGTTATCGTCGGATAAGATTGTGAATGCACTGAGCGCATCCGGTGCGGAGCGCAGGCGGGAGCGTTTTTCTTCCCGCCGCAATTGTCTGGAAACCCGGGCCAGCGCACGCAAATGGGCTCCGGCAGCATGCGCAGGCGCCAAAAGAAATGCGATGAGGTCCACCGGACGACCGTCCACGCTGTCGAAATCCATGGGGTCATTCAGCCGGGCAAATCCGGCAATGACCCGGTCCAAGCCTTCGATCCGAGCATGAGGCAAGGCCACGCCATTTCCGACACCCGTAGAGCCAAGACGTTCACGTTCCATAGCTGCAGCCACAATATCGCGGCATGATATATCCAGCCCATGCGCCGCGATTAAACGGGTCGCCATGTCTTGAAAAAGCTGTTTTTGTGAACTGACATTCAAATCCACGACCACACTGTCAGCTGTAAAAAGAACATCACTCATAAATAGAACTCGATTTCTAAAACGCGGCATCTGCGCAATCGCCGGAGATAGGATAAATACGTCCGTCCGACTCTGCGCCCGCTAAAGTCGGCGGACACTTATATATTGCCTATCGGTCCGTCAAATACTGGACTCAGCCCGGCATATGATCCCGATTAACAGTCTAATGAAGGCATTTTAGCCCGTTTTCGGGTCTATCCAACCAATATGACCATCGGCGCGTTTAAAGACGACATTGATACCGCCATGTCGGGCATTATTGAATACAACCACGCCAGAGTCTGCCAGGCCCAGTTCCAACGCTGCCATACCGGGCGTAAGTGTTCGAATTTTTTTAACACTTTCCGCAATCACCATGGGTTCATCCTGCGTGCCGTGTTCACTATCTTCATCTTGATCTTCGTTGACAGGGTTTTCCAGCACGAACATTGACGCCTCTTTGGCTTTCGCTCGCTGGCTATGGTCTTTGAGGCGGCGTTTATAGCGACGCAATCGCTTTTCGATATGCTCTAATGCTTCATCAGATGCCGGATAAGCTTCCTGCGCTTCGCCTTGCCCCTCCATTGAGGCGCCGGACGGCAGGTGGACGGAACATATTGTTCGAAACCCCGACCCTTCGCGGGATATGCTGACTTGGGCCTCCCCCTCGCGGTGGATATATTTGTCCATCATCTCCTCTAATCGGTCTGTGATACGCTCTCGGAGCGCTTGTGAAACATCGATTCCTTTGGAGGCGATTTGGATTTGCATGGGCGACCTTTCTGTTGTCGTTTCGTCTAGCCTAGACCGTCTCCATACCACAAAAGATAGCCTATGTATTAATTTTCGCGACGTTTTTGTGCCTGAAGCGTAAATAATATATGACAACACAAAATATCTCTCGCCCCACGGATATAGTGCGGCAAATTCTAATTTTATTGGCTTCACCGCTCATTTGGATATTTTCCTCTTTGGGCATCTTTTTGGACTCGGCGCGCAGTCCGGCGGATTTTTCGGATCTTTCCGTTAATCTTTTGGTGCCTCAAACGACCGCCTTTTCAATCTGGCTTCCCATATTCATCGGTATTTTAGCCTATGGTATTGTGCAGGCCTTGCCGTCCAACCGCACAAATGAGCTTTACCGCAAAAGCGGTGAGTGGGTCGCGGCCGGCCTTTGGGGAGTTGCTGCCTGGGGATTAGTCACCGCCTATGCACCGGACAATATTGTGGAGATATTGGCGACCCTTATCTTTTTGCCTACAATGGTTGCACTGGTCATGGGCATGGTGACCTTATGGCAAGGGCGGACTTCGCTCTCAACGCTCGAAAAATGGCTGGTCCTCGCCCCCGTCAGCCTCATAGCCGGGTGGTGTTCCATCGCCGTCTTTGTCGGATTGAACGGTTTGGTTTGGAAATTTGTTGAACCGCTGGGATGGAATATCACGGCGACGGCCCTGTCCATTTTGGGCCTCGCGCTTTGGTGGGCTATCTATGTGCTGCGTCAGAAAGCGCTGAATGTCGTTTACGCACTCCCGATCGTTTGGGGGCTGGGCTTTTTAGCGCTTCGTCACTTCAGCCAAGACGGAGACCTATACCTTGGTTCAGCCGCAGTCATTGGCATGATTGCTGTCATTTTTGCCGCGACATTACGCGGAAAGACTTCGCCCCAAATCAGGTAAAATCTTCAGCCAAACACATCCGTGTTCGGTCCCAATGGATCCGGACCATATTTATTCGGCCCCTCCGTTCCCGGAAAAATAAACCAAACAATATTCACCAAACTCGCAATGATACCAATGACAGGAAGATTGCTAACGATGAAGAAAAAGAGAACCAGCCATCCGGTTCGGTCTAAATCGTGAAACCGCCGGATATTGAGCATAATTCCCGGCAGGAAGTTCACGAGACTAAAAATCAGAATGCAATAAGTTGCAGCCTTTCCACTAAACCCAAGATCCGCCCATTGAACAGTAAACTCGTCAAATGTTGTCATCGTCGCGGTGGCTTCAATAAGGCTAAGCCCGCCTTCCGCCATGAGAATAATAATACAAAAAACGACTATCAAGATGAGCTGATATAATTGAACCCACCAATAGGCCGAGCGCTGTGCACGGCCTTCCGCGTTTACATAATTACCATAGAACCGACGAACGGCTTCTCCAAAACTCAGCATCATCCAAATATATCCGCATCATAACCATAAGGGTCAGGACCGTATTGATTGGGCCCGTCTGTCCCGGGAAAAGCAAACCAAATCATCCGCGCAAATTCAACCAGTGGAATAAATAGGTTCGCGCCCCAAAATACAAGAACCAGCCAACCTGTCTGGTCCAAATCATGAAAGCGACGGACTTTAACGGCGATGCCGGGCAAGAAGTTTACAAGCGCAAACAAGAACCCCGCGAGCATTATACCCAATGCCGCACCGTCCATATCACCGCTTCCAACATCGGAACTGACTTCGCTCGCCCCAACAGAAGCCACGAAAGCGATAAACAGAGCCAAATAGACAATCGCTTGCAGAAGGAAGGGCCACCAATATTCAGCACGGCTCGCCCGGCCCTCGAAATTCACGTAATTTCTGTAAAACAGACTTACGGCTTCACCAAAACTTGTCATCTGTTTTATATCTCATCGGAGTTATTTATTGGCAGACACTGTCTACATTCGTTCAAAATCTCAACTAAAAACATCCGGATTTCCTATACCTTTGGGATTTCCCCCATAAGCATTTCGCCCCTTCTGACTGTCGCGAGTCAGAAGCACAATCAATATGAGCATGAGCACAAACATTAGAATAACTGTAATGAGAGTGAAGGCCATTCCATACCCGATTAAATCCAAAGCCCCTACCGCCCCGCTTTCAGGAATGCGTACGTCAAAATCCGGTTCAGGCAGAAATATCGAACCATAACTGACGATAATCCAAACCCCATATAACCAACCCCTGCGTCCTGTATCGTGCAAGCGGCGCATGCCCAAAGATAAATCGGGAAGTACAACAAGTGCGCAGAACAGTATAAAAAAGACAGCCCAGTCCTCTAAACCGGGAACCAGCACATATTCATCAATTATATCAGCAATGTATCCACCCAGAAAAACAAACAAGGCGAACCACCAATAAGCAGATCGGCAGGAGCGTCCATTGAAGTCCAGTACGCGTTTATACGCCTCCAGCAGCGCCTGCCCCGGACGAAGCATAGATTTACTCAGCGCCGCCGAAACGCTCTGTCCAAGCCTCAATATCCTCGGCTTCAATTTTAGTGAATAATACGGGAGGCGCGGATATGGGATGATTAATGGGGAGCGCATTTAATGGACCATCATCAAAAGAGGCTTCGCGGAAATTCCAGGTCCTAAATTGTTCAGGAATATTCATCGCGCTTAGAATTTTCTCTGCCGCGTCGGGAATGATTGGCTGTGCCAATACCCCGAATAAGGCGACCAGATTCAACCCAACACGGACGCCCATCGCGGCCTGATCCACATTGGTTTTATAATGCGTCCAAGGCGCAGCCTGCGTCAGATATTCATTCCCTGCGGCCCAAACAGCCCGCGTCTCTGCCATGGCTTTTCGGAATTCGCGGGCCTCATAAAATGAGACCATGCGCGGCAGGCGTTCCGCCAGTTCTGCCTGTATCCATTTTTCCGCATCAGTGATCTCGCCGCCTTCCGGAACGACGCCATCAAATTTCTTAACGCAATAGCTGGTAATCCGGTTGACGAAATTCCCCAAAACATTCGCCAAATCAGAATTTACGCTGGCTTGGAAATCTTCCCAAGTGAAAGCGGCATCGGAGCTTTCAGGGGCATTGGCCATAAGATGCCAGCGCCAGTAATCGGACGGCGCAATATCGATTGCCTGATCCATAAAGACCCCGCGCTTCTGGCTAGTCGAGAACTTCCCGCCATACCACGTGACCCAATTAAAGGCCTTTAATTCATCGACGAGTTTCCATGGCTGGCCACTGCCCATAATGGTAGTTGGGAAGGATAGCGTATGGAACGCCACATTATCTTTGCCCATAAATTGAACATAGCGCGTGGCATCCGCACCTTTATCCGTGCGCCAGAATTTTTCCCAATCGCCCTCTGTTTCCGCCGCCCAGTCTTGGGTCGCCCCGATATAAGCAATCGGCGCATCGAACCAGACATAGAAGACTTTGCCTTCAAATCCATCGCGCACGTCACCTTCCGCATTCACAACGGGTACGCCCCATTCCAAGTCGCGCGTGATCGCACGGTCGCGCAATCCCTCGTCCAACCATTTCATTGCGATAGATGTCGTCAAGGCCGGCCAGTCAGCGCGGTGGCTTTCGACCCAATCGCGCAATTTACCACTCATATCTGATTGTTTGAGATAGAGATGGTTTGTATCCCGGATTTCAACATCATGGCTTCCGGAAACGGCACTATAGGGATTAATAAGATCCACCGGGTCCAACAATTTTCCGCAATTATCGCATTGATCTCCGCGTGCCGCTTCAAATCCACAATTCGGACAGATACCTTCGACATAGCGGTCCGGCAAATAACGACCGTCCGCAACGGAAAAGACTTGCTGTGAAGTCCGCTCCTCAATGAATCCGTTCGCCTCCAAAGCGAGTGCGAAGTCCTGCGTTAATTTATGCGTTGCAGCAGAGCTCGACCGTCCAAAATAATCATAAGACAGCTTGAAATTCGCCCCCGCTTCTTTCTGCGCGATATGCATTTTTTCGCAATATTCAGAGACGGACAGCCCGGCTTCAGCCGCCGCCAATTCCGCGGGCGTACCGTGTTCATCCGTCGCGCAAATATAAAGCACGTCATGGCCCAGCAACCGCATTGCGCGACTATATACATCCGCAGGCAACATAGAGCCGGCCAGATTTCCCATATGTTTGACCCCATTAATATAGGGCAGCGCGGATGTGACGAGAATGCGTTCAGAATTCAGATTTGACATGATGGGCCTTCTACCCGCGTGACGTCGGCATTCAAGCGGAATTGCACGTCGATCCCGGCCCACATTTGCCTGCGACAGCCTCACGCAGTATATCGGTCCGGCGCGGGTGAGGTGCAAATTCATTAGGGGAGAGATAAAATGCCCAAAATTTTCAATAAGAGCGGGCCGGCACTGCTAATTGCAACGGTCGCTTTTTATATGGTCTGATTTGCGTGGTACGGTTTCCTGTTCCAAGATATATGGTTGGCAGCGTAAGGTATGACCATAGCGGAAACCGACGCCATGGCCGAGGCTCAAGGAGCCATGATGTTCGTCTGGGGCCTACTCATAACAGTGGCACAAGCATTCGGGCTGCTTTGGGTCATTAATCTGGCAGGCGCAAAACGTTTGCCCAAATGTTTGGAAATCGCGTATTGGCTGTTTTTGATGATCGCAGCGCCGCTCTTAACCTATGCCAGCTTGTATGGCGGATACAGCCTGACCGGTATATTGGTGGATTTCGGTCACATCCTGATTGGTTATCTCGTTATGGCAGGGATTTACGCCATGTTTCGCGGTAAAGACGCTGTCGATGCGTAAGTTTCGAATTTTGTGAAAAAAGTGCAGGCGGCTAACACAAAGCCGCTTGCATGCCGCGCTACAGGGCGCTAAACGCCCGCCACACCAGATAAGTGCCCCTATAGCTCAGCTGGTAGAGCACCTGATTTGTAATCAGGGGGTCCGCGGTTCGAGTCCGTGTGGGGGCACCATTTT
>JAHDFA010000032.1:2610-22088 GCA_020628495.1 Hellea sp. | reverse complement strand
ATGCCGTGGGGATTGGGGCCACCATGACTATGGCTATGGATTTGCGGATATGTTCTGAAAAGACAAAATGGGCCTTCCCATTTGCCCGCCGCGGCATTGTTTTTGACGGAGCGGCCAGCTGGTTCCTGCCGCGATTGGTTGGCTGGTCGAAAGCCAATGAGTGGATTTTGAAGGCCGATATTATTTCCCCGGACGAAATGTACCGCGCCGGATATGTCAGCGAAGTGCATCCACCGAATGACGTTTTGCCTCGCGCGTTGGAGCTCGCGCGCGATATCGCGCAAAACTGCTCACCGACCTCTACAGCGAATAATAAGCGGCTGTTACGACAGTCAATGATGGGGTACGGCGTTTTGGAAGAAGCCGCGTTCATGTCCCATATAGCTGAGAGCCGCTATTTGAATAAGGCATTCGTCAGCGCGGATTGTCACGAAGGCGTTAGAGCCTTTTTGGAAAAACGCGAACCGAATTTTGAGGACCGAAAAGACTGAACAGACTAAAATTGGAGAGCGCCATGGATAGACGCATTGTATTATTTGGATTGGCTGCAACGCCTTTGGCGGCTTGCGAGACATTCGACCCCTCTATCTTGGACGGCATCGGTGGTGTTGGCGGGGCATTGACAGCGGGTGAAGTCGCGCTCGGTCTGAAAGCTGCATTAGACAATGGCGTTGGCAATGCGCTTTCTAATGTCGGCGTTTTAAACGGGTTTTTAGGAAATGACGTCGTCCGCATTCCGTTGCCCAAAGTTTTGCAGGATGTACAATCCGTTCTGGCACCTCTGGGGGCAGACACGCTTCTGGTTGAATTGCAGACCCAGCTTAATCGCGGCGCTGAAAAAGCAGCCCCCGTTGCCAAGAATATTTTTCTGGACGCCATTCGCGGCCTTACGATTACGGATGCATTTGATATTCTGCGCGGACCGGATACGGCCGCAACTGAATATTTGCAGTCCCGGACAACGAGCCAATTAAGTCAGCTTTTTGCGCCGATTATGGAAACTGCGCTGAACCAAACCGGCGCTTTGCGTTTGGTTGATGACGTGTCTTCACAATTAAAGGCCGTCCCGTTTGGACCAAATCTTGGCGCGGATGCGCGAAATGATTTGATACGACATGGGGTGGACTATGGGTTGCGAGGAGTCTTCCACTTTATCGGGGAAGAAGAAAAGGCCATCCGCGCCAATCCGGCCAAACGCACGTCTGAAATTCTGAGGCGGGTTTTCGGCGCCTAAGCACATATTAAACCGTCATCTGGAAAAAAAGCATGTGTTAATAAACTTTTAACTATAATTTATCGCTGAAATGTGATTCCAATAAGTAAAGCGACCCGCCCGCCCCACATTATGAGGTCGTAAGAGGGAACAATGAATTTATCAAAAAAGCTGTCGGAGCTAATCGCGGCCCATATGTCCCGCCCCGGGAATATTTCAGAAGGTCCGCACGAGGCTGATTTCGTGATGTCGGGTCTTCGGGCTGCCGGTTCGGCAAATATGATTACGCGACGCAAAATTTTGTCTGACATTTCGGATGTTTTGCATTGCAAATCAGAAGAGCTGGAATTCCTTTTTACCGAGTTTTCCATGCCCGTGACGACGGCACAAAATTATGAGGTTATGGTCCCTGATTTTCAAAGCCAGCTTTTAGCCATCGCAGAATAGTCTGAAAACCGCCTCGAACAGAGCCCAGTTCTGACGCAATCATCTATGAATGACGTCTTTCAATTTCTGAGAGACTGTCATGACCACCGACCCTATTCAATCAACATCCTTACCTGGCCTGAGACGTTCAGCAGGCCTTAAACTCATCCTGATTTGCGCGCTGGTCTTGCTGATGGCAATCCCGGCCATGTTCATAGGCGCTATCAGCTTTGAACGCTCTTCCGCCGCGGAGGATGTCACCCGCCAAGTGAGCCAACGCTATGGGGGAGAGCAAACAATTATTGGCCCTATTTTGTCTATACCTTATCAAACCACCCTTCCGGGCGGCACAGTCCAGACGGGACATTACATACTATATCCCGATAGCGGAGAGGTGGATTTCGGTTCAGTCGATGTCGACGTCAAAACGCAATCTTTGTATAAAATTCCTGTCTATTCAGCGACCGGCCATCTTCGCGCGACATTTAACGACCCGATAAAACAACTGGAATTGACGGGATTACAACTGCGGATGGAGGATGCGCGTTTCCTGATTTCCTTAACGGATGTGCGTGGATTGAAACGCGATATTCAACTGCGCGGCACGGGCAGTGTGATGAACCAGTTTGAACCTGCGGCAGAGAATGGTCAGTCCCGCCCCGGTATCCCGGCCGTTTACGGACAAAACCAAGAGGGCAGCCGTATCATTGTAAAAGAAGCTATCCCCGCCCGTCATCATGAGGTTTTGCCGCAATTTGGGCAGTGGCTTTCGGTCCCTGCGGCACCCTATTTGAGCAAATCAGGGGCAGTCTCTATATCGGCAGATCTGCATCTGTCAGGTGCGCAAAGCCTGTCTTTTCCACCTTTCGCAAAATCCACCGAAATTAAATTAGCATCAAATTGGCCCGATCCCGGATTTCAAGGCGAGTTTACGCCAGCGCAACGTGAGATTTCTGAGCATGGATTCACTGCCAGTTGGTCCATGCCTTATCTCTCCCGCGCTATCCGTGGTGAGGGGCGCGCAGAAAATGTAATGCGCGGGCTGACATCGAATATGGTCCGCGTGAAATTTGTGAACACGGATAATCCCTATCAGACAGTCAACCGCGCCCTGAAATATTCGGTTCTCTTTATCGGTTTAGTCTTTCTAGCCTATTTCCTGTTTGAAATTATTGTGGGGACACCTGTCCATCCAGCGCAATATATCCTGATTGGTCTAGCGCAGGCGATTTTCTATCTGCTTTTGTTGGCCTTTGCCGAACGGATTGGGTTTGTCTCCGCCTTTGCAATCGCTGCGACACTCACCATTATAATAACAGCTGGATATGCGGGCGCGGTCTTTGGCCGGCGGTCTTATATTTTGAAAGCCGGAAGCGTCTTCGCGATTGTCTATGGTTTGTTGTTTGTATTGATGCGCTTGGAAGATTTTGCGCTGATGGTGGGGTCGTTAGCCAGCTTCACAGCGATTGCGGCCACAATGTATCTCACACGCGATATTAATTGGTATGGCGCGCAAAGTCAGGAAACGTCGTAACCATATCCTCCCTCGCGCAAGCGGGGGAGGACGTTTCTTTCTTAACGTATGCGCACAACATGTCGCGTATGAAACCCCTTGGGTTGGGCCGCATTTATGTCTATATCTCTCGCAAGACATTCAGATACGGAAATACGTTTCACATGGTTCAGCTTACCCTCCCAAAAAATTCCAAAGTCCGTAAGGGCAAAAGCTGGAAAGCGAAATCCGGTGGGACGCGTCTAAAGACGTTCAAAATCTATCGCTATGATCCGACGGATGGTGGAAACCCCTATTGGGACACATATCAGATTGATTTGGATGAATGCGGCCCGATGGTGCTGGACGCGCTATTCAAAATAAAAAACGAGATTGATCCGACTCTGGCTTTCCGCCGGTCTTGCCGGGAAGGTGTGTGTGGGTCTTGTGCTATGAATATTGGCGGACGGAACACGCTGGCCTGCACAAAAGGCATTGATGAGGTTAAAGGCGGGACGATCACGATTTCGCCGTTGCCGCATATGCCTGTCGTTCGAGATTTGGTGCCGGACCTCTCGAATTTTTATAAGCAATATGCCTCCATCGAGCCATGGCTCCACACAAGCACGCCCCTACCGACCGAAGAGATTGCCCAGACGGTTGAAGATCGTGATAAGCTTGATGGCTATTATGAGTGTATTCTCTGTGCGTCGTGTTCAACATCTTGCCCATCCTATTGGTGGAATGGCGACCGCTATCTTGGACCGGCCGCTCTGCTGCAGGCCTATCGTTGGTTGGTCGACAGCCGTGATGATGCAACGAATGAGCGTCTCGACCAACTCGAAGATCCGTTCAAGCTCTATCGTTGCCACACCATCATGAACTGCGCGAATGTCTGTCCAAAGGGCCTCAACCCGGCCAAAGCCATCGCCGAAGTGAAGAAGATGATGGTAGAGCGGGCGTAACAGCCCGGTTGCGCGACGCGCAAATTTTCCATCCGGGGGATGGAAAATAGGGCTGTTTCGCACGCTCTCCGCGTAGCGGCTCCAAACTTATAGACACTTACGAGCCTCTTTCGCCGCCAAAGCCTGACGGCAGTCAGGGGACGCGGTTTCAGCTTTCTTCACAATTCCCACCGAAAACCTTGACCTGACTCGTAAATTTAGAGACCGTTCGACCCTGTAACATAGAGGTCCGTTATGCGTCATTTACTCTTAGCCAGCGCCGCTTTTCTTTTTACGGCTTGCGCCGCTGAACAGGTCCATGACCATCCGATTGAACCCTTTGGTCCATCCGCTTCAGACTACGCAAGGATCGTTGATGCGGAATTTGCAGCGAAAGGCTGGACGGCCAAGACCCTTCCGGAATTGTCAGAAGCGCTTGCGGCAGGGGAATATAAGTCAACCGATTTGGTAAAAGACTATCTTTACCGCATTGATGCGCTGGATCGAAACGGCCCGGCCTTGCAGTCAATCATCGCGGTCAATCCCGATGCGATTGCGCAAGCCGAAGCCTCCGATGCACGCCGCGAAAGTGGTAAATCCCTTGGCCCACTCGACGGAATTCCCATTCTCTTCAAAGATAATATTGAAACACTCGACCCGATCGCAACAACGGCCGGGTCATATGCGCTGAAAGACAATATCACAGAGCGTGATAGTCCGCTCGTGGCGGGACTGCGGGCGCAAGGCGCCGTTATCCTTGGCAAAACGAACCTCTCACAATGGGCAAATTTTAGGTCCGGCGAGAGCGTGTCCGGCTGGTCAGCTTTGGGCGGTCAGGTGCGTAATCCGCATATGCTGGACCGCAGCCCCTGCGGCAGCTCTTCCGGAACGGGCGCAGCAATCGCCGCATCTTTCGCGGCGGGTGGCGTTGGCACGGAAACCAATGGCTCTATCATTTGCCCCTCTAATGTGAACGGGGTTGTCGGCTTTAAACCCACCATTGGTCTAGTCAGTCAGCAATATATTGTCCCAATCAGTGCGACGCAGGATACGGCTGGTCCCATGACAAAAACCGTGCGGGGCGCAGCGATGATGTTGGACGCCATGGATAATCAGGCTGTGGACTATGCAGCGACATTGGACGCTTCTTCCTTAAGAGGGAAACGCGTTGGCGTAATGCGTTTCGCCGATGGGTCCAATGACGACATAAAAGCGCGGTTCAATGCGAGTTTGGAAGCGATGGAAACCGCAGGGGCGATACTGGTGGAGATTGATGACTTCTCTCTGAATGTTGAAAATTACGGCCAGAAATCTCTCGATGTATTGCTCTATGAGTTCAAGGCGGGAATGGATGAATATTTGGCCGATGCAGCCCCGGCAGTGACTGCGCGTTCATTGGCACAACTCATCGCGTTTAATTCGGCGGAACCGCGCGAGACGACTGTTTTTGATCAGGATCTGTTTGAACGCGCTCAAGCCAAAGGTCCGCTCTCTGAAGAGACTTATCTGACAGCCAAAGCGGATGCGCAGCGCGGCACGGGTGTAAATGGTATTGATAGGCTGATGGCGGAAAATGAGGTCGATATGCTGGTCAGCCCGTCCGGTCCCGTCGCATCTCGTATTGATCCGGTGAACGGTGATGTGTGGCCGTCATGGGCGGGTGCAGGCTATCTCGCGGCGGTGGCTGGATATCCGCATATCACCGTGCCTATGGGCGATGTGCACGGTGTACCGATCGGGTTTTCGATCATGGCCGGAAAAGGTCAGGATGCCGATGTGCTCTCATATGGCTACGCATTTGAACAAGCGGGCGGTAAGCGTATGGAGCCAAAATATCTACGCAGCGCAGAAGACCGTCCGGAGCTTGATAAGGCGATGCGCCCTTAGACCAGCCGCTCAACCACGTTACGTATGGCGGCCGTCGCCTCATCCGCATTTTTAGCTAGGGTGTCCGGTGATATTTTTTCACCGAAGGTCAGGCGGAAAAGCTGACCTTTTTTATTCAGCAATTCATGAAATAGCGTGATGTCACGCAGTTCCGAATTTGCGCGCGCGAAAAAATAGTACAGGAATGAATTTCGGGCTTTAATCCCCAGTGGAATTATCGGTGCATCATATTTCCGCGCCAGCATGGCCGCGCTACTCTCCCAAGGTTTATCGACCAAACCGCGCCATGTCAGTTTTGCAAGAGATCCTGACGGAAAAATCACAATACATTTTTCGGCTTTTATCGCGTCTCTCACAGCCAATAATGTATCGCGCGTTTTGGCATGGCTGCGCTTATGCTTCACCCATTCGACAGGAATAATGACGTCTTCGCCTTTTGGTATGACACGCAAAGCGTCTGCATTAGCGAGAAAGATGTGATCCGGGCGCCGCTCCCGTATGGCTTGGAAAACCGCCAATCCATCCGCCAACCCTGTTGGGTGATTGGCAATGACAATACATGCACCTTTACGGGGAAGGTTGGACAGGCCGACGACAGCGGTTCGCGGATTAATATGGCGGGAAACGCGTTGAAAGGCGGCATGGCCCGAAAGCGGACGAATTGTATCGGCGAGAAAGACAGCCGCATCGTAGGCTAACATGCGGTATAGCATGGGCCGGACGGCCTTGAACAGACGCGGGTGGGACATCAACCGCGGGGCACGTTCAGCAATCAGTTCTTCGACAATATGCACGAGAGCTCTGTAAAAGTTACGCGGCAAGAGTCCACTGCATTGGTGTATGCCAAATAAAAAAGCCGCTCAATAGAGCGGCTTTCTCAATTCAGATTTAAGAAGCAATTACTTCTTTGGCGCAGGACGCTTTGGCGCCACTTTCTTCGCAGGTGCACCCATATTTGCGGGTGGAACAGTTTTGTTCAGAACCTGCTTGGCCCATTCACGCCCGCCCAGACCGAATGCGATCGCTGCGGCAACTGCGGCAGAGATAACGAATGCAGAGAATGCGACAGGTACGATTTGACCTTCAGGATCGAGACTTGAGAGACCCAAGAAGACGAAGAGAACCATTGCGAAATACTTCACAAATGCCGCCAATTTGGCGTTCATGATGGTGCTCAGGAAGCGGCCCATGAAGTTTGCAAGGAAAACGCCGATACCGATAAGGACAGCTGCGCGAAGTAAGCTACCACCAAAGTTTTGGACTGTACCAAAAGCATCTGTGAGGCTGTCATTGCCAAGAATATCAACGGCAGCGGAAAGACCGATGACCAAGATAATAAGGAAGGCTACATAACCAGCCGCTTTGGATGGTGATGTTTTCAAACCTTCGCCGTCGTCAAGTGCCATGACTTCGTTGATAGAGTTATCAAAACCAAGACCGGCCAAAAGGTTCTCAATGAAGTTTGAAACGAAACGGCCGATGAAGATGGTTGCCGCAAGAACAACCGCTGCAGCAACTAGCGCAGGCAGATAGCTCAGGAAGCCATTCAACATACCAGACAATGGCTCAGAAATTGAGGCCATGTTCAATTTTTCAAGAACTGCAATCGCGACCGGGACGATGATCAGAACGAACACGATTTTGCCAAGAAGGCTGGAAAGTGAACCTGAAGACCCCGTAGCAGATGTCAGACCAGAGCGTGAAGCAATTGTATCAACTTGCGCGGCTTCGGCGACAGATGAAACCGCTGTTCCGGCCACTTTCGCAATGATGAAGCCAATGAAGCCAATGAAACCTGCACCAATCAGGCTTGGGACAACAGCGCTGATATTGTTGAAGAGGTTTTCAACAGGACCGAAATAGCTGCCCATGCCAACGCGAGATAGTGCTAAGAATAATGTGTAAAGGATGGCAAGCCAGAAAACGGCTTTGCCAATGGCTTTACCAATATTGCCGCCGGTTGTTTTGGCGCGTTTGCCAATGCCCGTGCGGTTGATCCCGCTGGAAACCAGTCCCCGCAGGAAATATGAAATAAAGATACCGGCAACCAAAATTGCAGCGGCAATTCCAATATTTGTCCAGTCTACTCCTTGGAAGTAGGCGATTAGTTGATCCATGATATGTGTCCCTCCAGACAGAAAATAAGGCAGCGGCGATTCCGCTTAAACAGCCCGTTAACATTACTGTAGCGTAATACCACATTAACGGTTGATGAACACCAATTTCATGCAGGGTAAATCTCGGAAAAGATTCGCCTCTCACGCGTTGACGAAATGCATCCTCTCATTCAAAGCGCTCAGTTATGGAACCTGCTCCAATCCGAAACAAACCGCTCTTTTACGCGCTTATTGCATTCAGTTTTGGCATTTTGGGGTTAGCTATTATCTTACTGTCTGTCTAAAAATGGGCCCTGTTCTATCCCGACTTGAGAGCCGGATCGCTGATGGTGTTTTGGTGCGTGATGACCAACAGCTTGAGGCGGCGGTGGCACTGGATTCGCGCTTGGAGGCCCTTTCGGAATATGAACCCGGCGCGGGCGGGTTGCTGGGACGCTTTTTCGGTAGTCGCCAAACCGTCCCGCGCGGACTCTATATGTATGGCGGCGTTGGGCGCGGAAAATCCATGTTGATGGATTGGTTTTTTGAGGCCGCAAAGTTTCATCCCAAACGCCGCACGCATTTCCACGCCTTTATGCTGGATGTGCATGAGCGGATAAACGCCTGGCGCAAATTGGACAAAAGCGGACGCCGGGCACACCCGCATCATGTGCGCGGGGCAGGTGATGATCCTATCCCGCCTGTCGCGCGCGCGCTAGCGAGCGAGGGTAAGCTGCTTTGTTTTGATGAATTCCATGTCACCGACATCACGGACGCCATGATTCTGTCCCGCTTGTTCGAAGCGCTCTGGAACAATGAAGGGGTGGTCGTGATTGCGACGTCCAACCGCTCACCCGACACACTCTATGAGAACGGTCTCAATCGGGGACTATTCTTGCCATTTATAGAGATGATGCCCGAGCATCTTATCATTCATGCCTTTGAGGGTGATACAGACCATCGGTTGCGGGCTTTGACAGCTGCGCCCGTTTACCACACACCGCTGGGCCCAAATGCGGAAGCTGAAATCTCGGGGGCGTGGGACCGCTTAACCCGCGGAGGTAAGCCCGTTCTGTCAGAATTGATTGTGCAGGGACGGGTGTTGAAATTCCCCCAAACGGCGCGCGGTGTTTTGCTGAGCGACTTTAGGGCGCTCTGCGAAGCCAATCGCAGTCCCGCTGAATATTTGGAAATCGCGCAGGCCTTTCATACCGTCATCTTGGAAAATGTGCCTGAAATGGGCGCGCATATGCGTAATGCGGCTAAACGTTTTGTGACGTTGATTGATGCGCTTTACGAAACCCGCACAAAATTGGTGATGAGCTCTGCGGTAGAACCTGCTGAACTTTACGAAAAAGGGGACGGCGCATTTGAATTTGAGCGTACGGTCAGTCGCCTGATGGAAATGCGTACGGAGGAATATTTGGCCTTAGAGCGGGGTCAGGCTGAGCACGGCTAGCTCTTGCGCCCAAATGTCCAACGATGGGCGGCGCTGCGGCCCAATGTTTCTATAGCCGCGCGGTGGGCTTTGGTGGGATAGCCCTTATGCCCGGCCCAGCCATAGCCCGGAAAGCGGGAATCAGATTCCGTCATTATCCGGTCGCGCGTCACTTTTGCGACGATGGACGCGGCGGCAATGGACAAAGACTTGGCATCGCCCTTCACGATTGCGTGAGCGTCACAAGGCATGTTGGGCGGGACGCGATTACCGTCAATAAGCGCGTAATCAACTGAAATACCAATGTTTTCTACGGCACGCCGCATGGCCGTCATGGACGCCCAAAGGATATTGATACGGTCTATTTCTCCCGGTTCGGATATTCCAATGCCAATTTTCGCCTTTTGAACGAGGATATTCAGGAGTCGTTCACGGGCTGAATGGGAAAGGGCCTTACTGTCATTCAGACCGTCCGGGATATGTTCGGGGGACAAGATGACGGCAGCCGCAATTACGGGTCCTGCAAGGGGGCCGCGTCCTGCCTCGTCGACCCCGCAGATATTACGGCCCTGATAGGCACCGGCTTGGGTTTCAAATTTGAAATCGGGCATAAGGTGTGTTTTCGGGTCAAACGTTGGAGATGGCACAGCATATGCAGAAAAACGCATGTGCAGGGTTTATCAGGAGGATGAAGGTCTGCTAAAGACCTTTAACGATTTATGAAGGAGCATTCCATGTCCAAACTCAAAATCGCCGGTGCGTCACTCGCATTGGTTATTGCAGCAACAAGTTCAGCCTTTGCACAAACGGCAGATGAAGAAGCCGCGCGCAAAGCCGCAACCCCGTCTACTGAAGGTGTCGTTACTAGCGCTGCCTCATGTCAGTATGAAGGTGGTTTTCTGGGTAAAGTGGAAGGTGCCAATGTATGTATGGCTCCAATCCGCGGCGCAGATTTTTCAACACAAGCCTATGACGGACAAAGCCTCGGTGTGATGTCTTGTTCCGGAAACGGTCAGTTCACAAATGAGCTGTCCGGAAGCTATTGCCGTATTTTCCTCGAGCCAAAGCCGCGTAAGAAAACACGCGCAGAGCTGGAAGCCGAGCTTGAAGCTATGACAGAAGCTGAATTGGCCGCAACGAACTAAGCGATCAATCACACGCATTTTTGAAGTCCGTCTGTCCGCAGACGGGCTTTTTTTGTGGAATTTGCTTAGCCGAGGCGGCAGAGCGCTTCTTTATGCTGGCTGTCATCATACCCACCCTGAATGCGCAAAATTGCTTGCCTTCACTCTTGCCCGATCTGGGACAGGTGCGCCTCGTCATCAGTGATGGTGGCTCAACTGACATGACACTGGCCCAAGCTTTGGACGCCGGGGCCGTTATCGCGCGCGGAAGAGCGGGCCGGGGGGAGCAAATGGCACGCGGGGCCGAACTGGCTGGCGCAGCGGATCGTGTGTCAGCCTATTTGTTTCTTCACGCAGATTGTCATCTCTTGCCCGGCTGGCAGGTTGTCATTGAACGCGCCCTCCAAACACCGACAACTGCATGGTATTTCCGTTATCAGCCAGAAAAAACCGGACGCGGGGTCACTTGGCTTCGATTCATTGTGTGGTTGCGCGGTTGGGCGTGGCGCTTGCCCTATGGAGATCAAGGACTTTTGATTCCCCGGGATATGTATGAAGCGTTGGGCGGATATGATCGCGATAAACCGCTATTTGAAGATGTTGACATCGTGGACCGTATCAAAGCGAAATATGGGCGGCGGGCTTTACAAAAACTGCCCATCGCGCTGGTCACGGATATTTCAGATCATGTGAGCCAAGGTGTTTGGACACGAGGTTGGCGAAATTACAAATTGCTAAAAGCCTATCGCCGCGGTGAGCCTGTGGCCGAGCTTTTGAAGAGATATATCTAATGCGGCCTACGCTTTATATTGTTGCCAAAGCGCCAATCATGGGCCGCGCGAAAACACGCCTCGCAGCGGATATCGGCCCGGTTCATGCGAAGCGCATTTATCGCGCGCTCATGGCGCAAGTTCTGCGTCAGGTCTGTGACCCCCGCTGGGATACGGTGCTGGCTGTCACCCCGCCGCACCTTCTCGGGCGTGTTCCGGATTGGGACGGCTTCGCACAAATCCCGCAAGTTTCAGGATCTTTGACGCCTCGGCTGGAAGCGCTGTTCTCTCGCAAAGGGCCGACGCTAACCATCGGTACGGATTGTCCCCAAGTGGATGCCAATGATATTGCTGCGGCTTTTCGTACTTTGCGATCACATCAATATGTTTTTGGTCCCGCCGATGATGGTGGATTTTGGCTTATGGGCACAAATGGTCCATTGCCACGCGGATTTTTCGACGGCGTGCGTTGGTCCCACGCTGAGACATTAGTGGATGTAAAGGCCCGCACATCAGGCGATTATGCTGAGCTGCGAACGCTCACCGATGTCGATGATCTTAAGGCGCTGCGTCAGATTCGGCGGTCTCAGCGTTAATTAACGCGATGGTCGCATCGACCAAAGACAAATTCGCACCCTTGCCATGGCCTGGAACCACGATTTGCGCTTTTGGATAGGTTGCTTTGACCCATTGCAGGCTCTCTGACCACTTCTCCAAATCCGCATCACCTATATTCCCCAAGGTTTTGACGCCCGCACCGCGGACCGCGCAGCCGCCATATAGAACACCAGCAGACGGGACATAAACGACGAGGTTATCAGACGCGTGGCCATGACCAGGATAGGCCACTTCTATGGAGCCCACACTTGTTCGTGACTTCGGATCTTTCAGTGCCGCAACGGATGTGTTCGGCGCGGGAAAGCCGCTCTTGGCCGCTAAAGCGGGTGTGTCCGGATGGGAAAAAATCTGAATGCCTCGCCATTCGGCGACATCCACGCCCGCCGTGCGGTCCATATGATGATGGGTGACAATCATTTTGGTGACGGCTTTCCCGGTCTCGACTTTGACTTTTTCCAAGAGGGATAATGTCGCCAGCTCTCCCCAAGCGCCATCTACGAGGATGACATCCTCACCGTCGACTACGATCAAGCCATTTGACGGGATCGGGCTTTGTCCGGGAAGCGTATAATTCGTTGTGTGAACCCATACATTATCCGCAATTTTCGACAATGTGACAGGGTAATCGGCTTGAAGCTTGGTCAAGAAATTATCTTCGACTTTTGGCGCAGGCGCTTCAGCCCCTCCGCAAGCAGACAGACAAAAAGCAGCGCATAAAAGAGATCGTTTTAACATGAGACATCCCATTCAATTTCTGCGCCGATATAACGGCGTCATATGAGAATTTAAAGGCTCAGAAGCTTTTCCCGCAAACTCAATAAATCTCGCCACGCATCTTTCTTTAATTCAGGGCGGCGGAGGAGGAAAGCGGGGTGATATAGAGGTAGGGCGGGGTAGGTCGTGCCCGCAATGGTGACGTCTTGCCATTGTCCGTGATTTTTCATGATGCCCGTCAGGCCAGTTAGGGCCGTCATAGAAATCCCGCCGACGAGGAGCAGGATTTTCGGCTGCGCCAATTCGATGTGCTTTTCAATAAACGGACGGCATAATTCGATTTCATCCGGTTTGGGATTTCGGTTTTGCGGCGGGCGCCAATTGACGACATTGGTCACGTAGAAATCATCTTCGCCCAGCGCGATGGCTCCCAACATCCGGTCAAGCAATTGTCCGGACCGCCCGACAAAAGGCTTGCCCTGAATATCTTCATCCCGGCCCGGCGCTTCGCCGATCACCATTAGATTGGCTTCGGGGTTGCCGCGCGCGAAGACGGCCTGTCTGGCTCCGTCCGAAAGCGCGCCCGCGTCAAAACCGTTCATGGCCTCGCGCAAAGCGTCGAGTGTTTTGACTTTTGAGAGGTCTGTTTTCGGCACCGCAGTTACGGTGCTCGGTGTCTCTTTCGGGGTGGCTGTCGGCGCAGGACGCTTGGCGCGCATAGGACGCGCATCCGGGACTTTGGGCACATCGACGCCCATTTCGGCATACCAATCCAGCAATGACCGAAGCGCCGCATCCATTAGGTAGCTAATTTCATGACGTGACTCTCCTCCACCGCTTTAGCGGGTGAGGTGGGCCGCGAAGCGGGTCGGAGGGGGTGCGCGAAGTCTGTCGCGCCAAAGAAAACTGGCCGAATGTCGCGAAGACTAGAAAAAAGTCTCTTGGCGGCGCAGGCGCGCCGCACCCCCTCCGTCCTACGCTTTGCTTCGGACACCTCCCCCGCTTCGCGATGGAGGAGAGTTCTTTCTTGTCTCACCATTATTTTCTGCCCGTCCGGAATACGGTTCGTACGTTATTTTCAATACAGGTAATAATTTCGCCTGCGATATCCTTACCTGTCGCTTTTTCAATGCCTTCCAATCCGGGGGAGGAGTTTACTTCGAGGATTTTTGGGCCGTCATTTGATCTCAAAATATCGACGCCCGCGACATTTAGCTTCAAGATTTTTGCCGCTCTGATTGATGCGCGGCGTTCCTCTTTCGTCAGTCGGACTTTTTTAACGCTTCCACCTTGGTGAACATTTGACCGGAAATCGCCTTCGGCCGCGGTTCGCATCATCGCGCCGACAACTTTCCCGTCGACGACGAAACAGCGCAGATCGGACCCGCCGGCCTCTTTGACAAATTCCTGAACGAGGAAATGGGCGTTCAGCCCGCGGAAGGCATCGACAATTGCGCTGGCGCCTTTGCGGCTATCGGCAAGCACTACCCCTTTGCCCTGCGTGGATTCGAGCAGTTTCACGACGACGGGCGCGCCGCCCACAAGGTCAAGAATACCCTTTGTGTCGTGAGATGATTTCGCGAAGGCTGTTGTTGGCATCCCAAGGCCATGTTGGGATAAGACCTGATGGGCGAGAAGTTTATCCCGACTGGCCCCAATCGGTGCGGCATTGTTCAAGCAATAAGTGCCCATGGCCTCAAATTGGCGAACCACGGCCATACCGTAAAATGTCAGGCTTGTCCCAATGCGCGGAATAATGGCGTCATACCGCGGTAGGGGTTTTCCATCATAATGGACGTCAGGCTTATGCGCATTAATCGCCATATAGCAACGCGACGTATAAATGCAGTCAATCACGTGACCGCGCGCCTCTGCGGCCTCGATCATTCTTCTGTTCGAATAATTATTTGGAGATTGCGTTAATATTCCGATGCGCAAAGGTCTTTTCGGAATAGACCGTCGCCCCTGTTTTTTGCGGTACACATCATAGGTCAGAACGGGTTGTTGAAAACTGGTGCCGGGCCGTACGGAAATATCATCAGGAATGGCGGAACGACCCAAGAGCATGCGGTAGCCCATGGTCTCCCGATTCGTCAGGGATATATCGATAGGCCAACTCCGTCCGCCGACAGCTATCTTGGATCGAATGACATAACGCAGCTCTGATACGCCATTGGAGCTTGTGACGTTGCGGCGGTCAATGATTTTAGCCGAGCAAACAACTTCAACTGTGGGGTCAGCCGGGTCAGGATGCATAATGAACCGCACTTGAGGATTTTTGTCCGTTCCGAAAGGTTCAATCGCAACCGCATGTAATGCGGATGTGCGTGCACCCGTATCGACTTTCGCCTTTATAGCGGGAAGGGATAAGTCGGAGAGGGACACCCACTCTTCCCATCCTAAAACAGGCGGGGCTTTTTGATTATTGTCACTCATACGGGTCTGACTTCTGTCTGAAAAACATGGAAAATGCGGCGATACAGATGCTTGTCCGCTGCGGCTTGGTCCTTTAGAGGATAGGACACTTGAAAACTCACTGCTAGGGCCGAACAAGAATAATGTATAATCTGGACCAAACAACTGCCGCTTTCACTGCCGCTGATGAGAGCGTTGAGCGCGAGAGCATGGAATATGATGTCGTCATTGTCGGGGCGGGTCCGGCCGGCCTGTCCGCCGCTATCCGTCTTAAGCAAAACAACCCTGATACATCCGTTGTGGTCTTGGAAAAAGGATCCGAAGTCGGTGCGCATATTCTGTCCGGCGCAGTACTGGATCCAATTGGCCTGAAAGAGTTGTTTCCTGATTTTGAGACGATGAGCGGTTGCCCGGTCAAAACCAAAGTCACGTCTGACAAATTTCACATTTACGGTCCGGCGGGCGCATTACCGATCCCGCAATTTGTACTGCCGCCCCTGATGCATAATCACGGCAATTACATTGTCTCAATGGCGAATACGTGCCGGTGGCTGGCCGAACAAGCGGAGGGGTTGGGGGTCGAAATTTTCCCGGGTATGGCCTGTTCCGCGCTCGTTTACCGCGAAGATGGCTCCGTCAAAGGCGTTGTTGCAGGTGAGTTTGGCTACCAGAAAGATGGTACTAAAGGTCCGGGCTATGAACCGGGTATGGAGCTACACGGTAAATATGTAATGTTGGGCGAAGGTGCGCGCGGCTCACTCTCCAAAGTTGCTATCGCGAAATATAAGCTGGACGAAGGCGCGGAGCCGTCCAAATTCGGTCTCGGTATGAAAGAGATTTGGGACATTGACCCGGCTAAGCATAAAGAAGGTACCGTCCTGCACTCTGCGGGTTGGCCGCTCGGTGCGAAACAGGGCGGCGGGTCCTTTGTCTATCACGCGGAAAACAACCAAGTCTTCCTCGGGATGATTGTCGATCTAAACTATGAAAATCCATATCGCTATCCGTATATGGATTTCCAGAAATGGAAAACGCACCCGGATATTGCTGAGCTGCTGGAAGGCGGAAAACGTGTGGCGTATGGCGCGCGTGTCGTGACAAAGGGCGGTATTCAGGCCGTGCCGCAAGTGGCGTTCCCGGGCGGCGTGTTACTCGGCTGTACAGCAGGTCTCGTAAACCTGCCGCGGATTAAAGGTAACCATAATGCCATGCTCTCCGGCATTCATGCGGCGGATGCGGCGACGAAAGCGCTTGGCGCAGGGCGGTCCGGCGATCGTTTGCAGGCCTATGATGATATGCTTCATGACGGTCCAATCGGCGAGGACCTCCGCCCGGTTCGAAATGTCGCGCCTTTGAACGGTCGTTTTGGTCCCTTCCTCGGCGGGATGTTGATGGGCGGTCTGGATATGTGGTCTGCAAGCCTGATCAAGTTTAACATTTTCGGGACGATGGGTCACAAGAAAGATGATGCGGGTTCAACCAAAAAAGCTGCAAATTTCAAACCGATTGATTATCCAAAGCCCGACGGGGTTTTGACATTTGACCGCCTGACCAATGTTTCCATGACATTCACCAATCACGGCGAAGATCAGCCCAGCCATTTGCGTTTGATTGATGCCTCTATTCCCGTGAACGTAAATCTGCCGGAATTTGCGGGGCCGTCTGCACGTTATTGCCCGGCGGGTGTTTATGAGTTCATCACGGAAGAAGACGGATCCAATCCAAAATTCCAAATCAATGCGCAAAATTGCATTCACTGTAAAACCTGCGATATTAAAGACCCGTCGCGAAACATTGTGTGGACCGTGCCGGAAGGTGGCGGCGGTCCGAATTATCCAAATATGTAAACCCGGTCTTTGTCCCGAAACTGTGAAGCGGGCTGCTGACTTGGCAGCTTGCCACGTCGCGGCCCAAGCCGCAGAAAGATGACATGAAACGTCGTTTGATTTCCCTCACCTTTGCGGCTGTGTTGGCCTTGTCCTGTCAAAGCATGGATGAAGCCTATGCCGCACCGGACACTCAGGAATTATCCGAACTTTACGGAGATTTTCTGGCGGGTAGCTATGCCCAGAAAATTCAGGATCGCGCGTCGCAACAAAAATATTTTACCAATGCGTTTCTCAGCCAACCTGATGATATTCGTATCGGGCGTCGGGCCATAGTCTCAGCGCTTGAAACCGGGGATATGGACGGGGCAATCAAATTGTCTGAGCGTGTTCTGAAATCGGATAAAACGGAACCTTTGGCGCGGGCTGTCTTGGGCATTGATGCTTTTCGACGTGGCCGCGAAAACCGCGCGTTGAAATATTTTTCCGGCCGTTCCAGCGATGTCACGATGACAATCTTGATGCAGCTTGTGCGGGGTTGGACCGAGGTCGAAGAGAAAGATTATAAAGCCGCGCGCGCGACTTTCGCGAGCTTGGAAGCCGGGTCATATTTTGAGACCTATATCGAATTACAATTGGCAAAAATTGACGGTTTGCAGGGCGAAACAGACGCCGCGCTGGAGCGATTGGACGCCGTGGATGAAGAGGGTGTTTCCGGCGTTGAAGCGCTGCTGACCCGCGTGCGAATTCTCTCCGCCGCAGATCGGGCCGACGAGGCGATTGTGGCACTGGAAGAGATATTGGCTGATAATGAGGGCCTATCGATTGGCCCGGTGGGCTATTACCTCAAAAGGCTCAAAGCCGGGCAAAGCCTGCCCAAAATTGATGCAAAGGGTGAGGCCTCGCGGGCATTGACAGAGCCTGCATTGTCATTTTTTGCTGCCAATCGGTCATTGGACGGCGCTGAAATTTTCTTGCGTTTCGCCCGTTGGATTGATCCTGAAAATACGAAATCCGCACTCTGGCTCGGATCCATTCTCGAAGATCGTGATGAGGCAGGACAACAGGAAGCGTATGAATTTTACCAGCAAATCGGAAAAGATAATCCTTATTACGTTTCCGGTCGACTGAACATCGCCAATATCTATTTCAACCGCGAAGAAGACGACAAAGCCATTGAGGTTTTGGAGGCGCTAAATGAGCGCGAGCAATCCGTCCTGACGCGTGAGAGTTTAGGGCGGGCTCGGTTCTTCCGCGAAAATTACGAAGAGGCGCTGCCTTTCTATAAAGAGCTCGTCGATTCCATGTCGGATGAGGAAATCACGGCCAATGTTGAACCGTTGCGCTTTCGCGGTATTATTTATGAGCGGTTAAACCGCTGGCCCGAAGCGGAAGCTGACTTTAAACGTGTTCTAAAATTTGTTCCGGACGATGTCGATACGCTCAACTACCTTGGCTACACGTGGGTAGACCGGGGTGAAAATCTTACCGAAGCTTTTGACATGATTCGCGAGGCGGTTAAGCAGCAGCCACAATCGGGCGCGATTGTCGACAGTCTAGGATGGGCACATTACAAGCTCGGCGAATATGAAAAAGCGCGTGAGAATTTGGAAAAAGCGGTGGCACTTTCGCCCTCCTCAGCCACAATCATTGACCATCTTGGCGACGTCTATTGGAAATTAGGCCGCAAACGCGAAGCGGGTTTCCAGTGGAAGCGTGCGTTGGAATTTGAACCGACGGATAAAGAACGCGAGACCATTGCGATAAAGCTAAAAGGTGGACTTGAGGCTGTACCTGTCACAACCGAAGCTCTGCCTTAATCCGATGGTCGGGGGGGCAAAATACGCTCTGGCGCGGGCTAAGGTTAATCTGACTCTGCATGTCGGCGCGGTTTGGGATGATGGTTATCATCAACTGGATAGCCTTGTTGTTTTTGCTGATATCGGAGACGAGCTCAGGTTTACACCCACTGAAAAGAAAACGGGACTGACCATCCACGGTACAAAAGACCTTAAGGTGTCGAAACAGAATTCCGTTCTGAGAGCAATGAAGTTCGTTTCTGCACCCCCGCATCATGTTCGACTCGTAAAAAATTTACCTGTTTCATCAGGTATTGGCGGCGGAAGTGCGGATGCTGCAGCCGTGTTAAGAACGTTTCGTGGCGAATATACTCACGATCAACTTGCATTTGGCTTAGGTGCGGATGTTCCTATTTGCTTGCATTCGAAAACCTGTCGGATGACAGGAATCGGCGAAAACATTTCATTCTTACCAAATTTAGGGCAGCTAAACGCTGTTTTAATTAATCCTGGAGTTGCAGTTTCAACGGCTGAAATATTCAATAAGTTCGATGAAACTCTTAGAGACTCTGTACCGCTCGCAAATCGTGAGACTGGCGATCTTCTCTCCCGTGCGCTTTTCGGAACTAACGATCTGCAAGACATAGCCATTGCACAAGCTCCAATCATCTCGGATGTCCTGCGGGCATTGGCGCAGCAAACAGGCTGTGAGTTGG
>JAHDFA010000032.1:0-2510 GCA_020628495.1 Hellea sp. | reverse complement strand
CCAATCATCTCGGATGTCCTGCGGGCATTGGCGCAGCAAACAGGCTGTGAGTTGGCACGTATGTCGGGTTCCGGGGCGACTTGTTTCGGCATTTTTAGGTCTGATGCGCAAGCCAATGCGGCCGCACGAGCTCTCTCGAAAGCCCAGCCTGGCTGGTGGGTGCGGGCCTGCCGTCTTGGAGATTCGCAGCCATGATGGCGCAGAACATATCGCTGTGGCTGCAAATCGGCGCGATTGGATTTTTAACCAGCTTGGCGGTCAGCGGGTTCATGACACGCGCCGGATTAGGCGATGCGTCCGACGGGCGATCCGCTCATAGCGGTACAATTCCCACTTCCGGCGGAGTCGGAATTTTGGCGGGGATGGGGGCAGCGCTCCTGTCGATGTGCATTTTATTTCCCAACCTGAATCTCCCGCGAGGCTTTGCCTCCGTCATGTCGCTCCTTTTTGCGATTGGCATGCTGGGGTTAGTTGATGATGCGTTGACACTTGGTGCAAAAACCAAGTTCGGAATCATGATACTCATTTGCGGCGCAGCAGTTTGGTTGATTGGCGCGCCGACAAATTTACCGTTTTTATATGGTCCTGTTCCCTTGCATCCAATCATTGGATTTTTAGGGGCCATGCTCTGGATGTTTGTTGTTATGAATGCCGTAAATTTCATGGACGGTGCGAATGGGATGATGGGGTTGTCCCTCATTATCGCAAATATAGGTTTATTTGGCGCCGGATTGATTGGTGGTTCAGCTACAGCGCTCTTATTTTCCGGTCTTTCCCTTATGACGATATTGGGGTTTTTACCTTATAACCTGCGTCAGAAAGCCCGCATTTTTGCAGGCGATGTCGGCTCGCTCTCCGTCAGCTTTTTATTCGCCGTTGGCGTCTTATTTTTGATTAAGGAGTCGCCGGATAAGACGCTTCATCTTGCCGGACCGATCCTCATTTTACCTTTTTTGGCGGATGTTTTACTGACTTTGGTGCGGCGGGTGCGCAATCGCGATAATCTTTTGCAGGCTCATAATACCCACCTGTATCAACGGCTTATTCGGCACGGATTTAATCACCTTTCGGTGAGTTGGTTTTACGCGATTGCAGCATTGCTCTGCGCGAATATTGTCGTGATTGGTGCGTCGCGCGAATGGCTCGACCGTCTGCATATTCCACTCATCTTGGTCGGAGGCGTGACCGCCGCTTACTGGCTCATCAGTCAAGCCTTAGCTAATACGCGCAACAACAAATCCGGCTAACTCTTTCAACGTATCGCGCAGTGGCGTGGCCGGGAAGACGTCCAAGGCCTCAGCCGCATCTTTGGAATATTGCTTGGCTAAATCCATAGTCGATTCTAATGCGCCGCTATTGCGTAGCATAGAGACGGCGCGTTCCAGATCCACGTCTTGCTGATCATGATCCACAATGACTCGCCGCCAGAACGCGCGGTCTTCATCAGAACAAGTCTTGAGAGAGCGAATGACGGGCAAGGTCATTTTTCCCTCGCGAAAATCATCACCCACGGATTTACCGAGTGCGCTCGCCATGCCGCCATAATCCAGCGCGTCATCGACGAGCTGAAAGGCGAGGCCCAGTTTCAGGCCATATTCGCGCAGCGCCGCCCGCTCTTCTATCGGACGATTTGCGATCACAGGCGCGACTTCGGTGGCGGCAGCGAACAAGGCGGCTGTCTTAGCTTTGATGACCTTCATATAATCATTTTCGGTCATGGCGAGATTTCGAAGTGCGGCAAGTTGCTGGACTTCACCCTCTGCAATGACGGAGGACGCATTGGACAAAATTCCCAGCGCTTCCATAGAGCCTGTCTCAACCATCAAGTTAAAGGCGCGGGCAAACAGGAAATCGCCGACGAGGATAGAGGCGCTATTCCCCCAAATCAGATTAGCGGGTTTTTTGCCCCGGCGCAGTGCGCTTTCATCAACAACATCATCATGCAGCAATGTCGCGGAATGGATGAACTCCACCGCGGCCGCGAGTTTATGATGCGCGTCACCTTCATAGTCGCAAAGCTGCGCGGCGCTGACGGTCAAAAGCGGACGCAGGCGTTTCCCGCCTGCGCCGACCAAATGCTGCGCCAGATCTGGAATCAGCCCGACAGAGGACTGCATGCGCGATAGAATCAGCGCGTCAACTGACGCCATATCTTCACCGGTGAGGTCCCAAAGGGCCTGTGCGGGGGAGAGAGCGGCATCTTGCCGGATTTGTGCGGGCGCATTCACGTGCGGGGAGACCACCTTTTTTCTTTCACCCTATCTAGGGCGGGCAGGGCGGCGCGGCAAGACGATTTACTGCGGCGCATCGCGGCATTGCATATATGCAGGACGAACCCACCTAAGACTTATGATCTGTCTTATCCGAACCATGAACCCTGTTACGCTCAGCTTTGCACAAGCTGTGTTAAAAGACGCAGGAATTGAGAGTTTTCTGTTTGATATGAATGCGTCCGTTTTGGACGGATCCACGATTTTAGTCAGAAAACGCTTGATGATCATTGACGAGGA
>JAHDFA010000031.1 GCA_020628495.1 Hellea sp. | reverse complement strand
AGGCGATATTACCTATTGGGCGGCAGACTTGCCTGAACAACTTGGTAAATTGTGAAAAATCCTGTTAAAATAGGGCGTCTCGAAGTCGTTCCTCTGCGAGAGGTTTGGAAGCATGAGGCCGATGACTTTACGCCTTGGCTTGAGTTGGAAGATAACATCGAACTCCTAAGTGAAGCGCTCGGTATGAAACTGATTGTTGAAGCCACTGAAGAGCGATTAGGAAGCTTTTATGCAGACATGATTTGTACTGACAAAATCGATGACACCCGCGTTTTGATTGAAAATCAGATTACGCCTACAGATCATCGTCACTTGGGACAGATATGTACCTACGCCGCTATGACCAAAGCGAAAAAAATTATCTGGGTGTCAGAAAAAATCAGAGATGAACATAGGGAAGCCGTTGAGTGGCTTAACTCGATATCGAATGATGATATTAGCTTTTATGCCGTGAACGTTAAGGCCGTCAAAATCGGAAGTAGTGAACCGGCTCCTATTTTTGATATTGCTGCCCAACCACAAACCATCTCTCGAACTGCACAAAAACGCCTAAAAGAAGTTTCGGACGGTGAACTTAAACCTGCTCAGCGCAAGTGGATGGAATACTGGACGGAGTTTTTATCTGTTGCGGAAACCTATATTGAAAGTGCAAGCGCGCGAACGGCCTACAAGGGAAATTGGCAAACCCTGGAAAGTCGCTCTGGCTTGGGCGGAGCTTACATAGAATATAACGTTTATGCGTCTGGAAGCAATGTTCGCGCGGAAGCCTATATCGGTGGAGGGCCAACTGCCACTTTGTTATTTAAAGCTCTAGAACTCCACAAAACAAAAATTGAAATGTCTTTTGGTGGAGAATTAACTTGGGAAGAAAATTCTCAACGGCAAGATTGTCGCATTGCTGTCTACATGGAAGATGCTGTCGTCGATTTTGGAAATGGGCGGCACAGGCAACACAAGTGGTTGGCGATGCATATTGATCGTTTAATGTCTGCTATCCGTCCTGTTGAAGACCATTTAGATTTTGATACTGCAGCCGAACTCATCGAAGGTGAGGAGGGCGAATGAGCTTGCTCGACAAACTTCCCGAAGTTCGTGGCAGCCTGCGCGGGGATGTGCCTTTGGCGCCTTTTACTTGGTTGCGTGTTGGCGGAGCGGCTGAAGCCTTATTCATCCCGAAGGATGAAGCGGATCTCGCGCATTTCCTCAGTGCCACGCCGGATGATATTCCAATCCAAATCTTAGGCGTCGCTTCCAACACAATTATTCGCGATGGAGGAATTAAGGGCGTCACGATTCGATTGGGACCTGCCTTTGGACAGGTTTCGACGGACGGCTTGCAGGTCATGGCAGGTGCTGCGGCTTTGGATAAGACGGTTGCGAAAAAGGCTGCTGCGGCAGGTATTGCGGGCCTTGAATTTTACGCGGGCGTGCCCGGCACGATTGGCGGAGCCCTACGCATGAACGCGGGATGCTATGGCGCGGAAACAAAAGACATTTTGGTCAGTGTGGTAGCGCTGGACCGGACCGGGCGACGTCAAATTATGGGTCTGGATGAGATGGGCTACAGCTATCGCCATTGCGGGGCGTCTCAGGATTTGATTTTTACCGAAGCCGTCTTTCAAGGCGCAGCTGATGAGCCTGCATCGATAACTGCGCGAATGAATGAAATTACCGCGAAACGTGAAGCCAGCCAACCCATCCGTGAGAAAACGGGCGGGTCGACTTTCAAGAATCCAGAAGGCCATTCATCTTGGAAACTCATTGACGCGGCGGGCTGTCGGGGCTTGCGTGTCGGTGGTGCACAGATGAGTGAGCAGCACTGCAATTTCATGATTAATGCTGACAATGCAACAGCCGCCGATTTGGAAAAATTGGGTGAAACAGTCAGGGCTCGTGTTTTGGAAAGCCAAGGTGTCGAGCTGAATTGGGAAGTCCGCAGGATTGGAGAAAGCGCATGCTAAAAGTAGCGGTTCTCATGGGCGGAATGTCCTCTGAACGGGCAGTGTCTCTCGTGTCGGGAACGGCTTGTGCCATCGCGCTGCGAACAGTTGGGTATGATGTGACTGAAATCGACGTGACGCATGATCTTTGGGATCAGCTGAAATTTGCCGACCCGGATATCATTTTCAACGCCTTACACGGAGATTGGGGCGAAGATGGCCGCGTCCAAGGTGTGCTTGATATGTATGGCAAGCCCTATACCCATTCCGGCGTAATGGCGTCGGCACTCGCAATGGACAAGTACCGCGCCAAGCATGTTCTGAAATCGGTCGGGATTACTGTTGCCGATGGCGGCCTCTATGATCGACTTTACGTCGCTAACACTCATCCGATTGCGACGCCTTACGTTGTGAAACCTAACGGGCAGGGGTCTTCTAAATCCGTTTACATCGTCCATGATGAGGACAGTCATCAGCGTGTGGCCATCGCGGAAGATGTGGAAATGGGTGATCAAGTTGTCGTTGAAAGCTACATCCCGGGGCGGGAACTTACTGTTGCCGTAAAAGACGGTGAGGCCATTTGCGTAACGGAAATCATCGCCGCTGAGTCTGAAAATGGCTGGTATGATTATGATGCGAAATATGGCGAGGACGCGGCGATTCATCAATGCCCCGCGGATTTGCCCGATTTTGTGACTGAGCTTTGTCTGGATTGGGCGGCAAAAGCGCATAAGGCCCTGGGCTGTCGTGGCGTTTCCCGCGCGGATTTTAGATTTAATGATGAAAATTGCACATCAACCAATGTGGTAAACAAAATCGTAATGCTTGAAGTGAATACTCAACCCGGAATGACTCCGACGTCGCTTGTCCCTGAACAGGCGGCCCATGTCGGGATCGATTTTGCACAGCTTTGTCGCTGGATGGTTGAGGACGCTTCATGGCCCAGATAGGTTCAAGGACTGGAAAAAAAGGGAAGTCCAAATTTAACGGGATGATGCGGGTTAGCCCGCTAAAACCGGGTTTGCGCGGATCGCAAAACTGGATGGCAGCGCAGATGAGGGCTGCGAAACATTCCCCAAAAGCGCTGTTGCGATTTCTTCTAAAAGTCTTGGGCACATTTTTTACGCTTATATTTCTTGGTTTGTGGTTGGGCGGGTATTTGCCGGCCATTCGCGACAGCCTGAACAGCTGGAAAATTGAACGCCTGATGGCCGCTGGTTTCGTCGTAGAGCAAATTGATGTCATGGGTGAGGGGCGTCTGAATGAGCGAGATATTCGCCTCGCAGCGCAAATTCAAACGGGCAGCTATTTTTTCGGTGTGGATTTAGATGCTGCGCGCGACCGCACGGAAAGCCTGCCTTGGGTGGACCGTGCTGTGGTTCGCCGCTTGTGGCCGAACCGCATTGTTGTACAGGTCGTTGAGACGACGCCTTATGCGCTTTGGCAGAATGAAGGGCGGCTGCATTTACTGTCCGATTCAGGCGATCTCATTATTCCTGTCGATGCGGCTGACTCTATCCCGCCCGGATTAAAGACTTATGTCGGTCTAAATGCTCCGGTCGAAGCAAAACGCATTGAGACAGAATTAGCGCCATATTCTGACCTTTGGTCGCGCGTGGACAGTCTTGTTCATTTTCCGTCCGGACGCTGGGATTTGCATATGCGTAATCAATCCGTTGTGCGTTTGCCTGTTGATAATGTGGACGCAGCCATCCGCCGACTGGTCGAGTTGGACCGAGAAACCTTTATACTGTCACGGGATGTGGGAGCCATCGACCTGCGCTTGTCTGATCGCATCACTATCGCGCCCAAGCCCGCGCAAGAAGCGCACTCCAGCTAACTGTGTTTGGTGGCCCGACAAAACGACAGCCGGAAACGGTTTGTGTCTTGGATATTGGATCGAATAAGGTTGTCTGCCTGATCGGTCGGGAAGAGCCGGGTCTGGGCGTGCGCTTAATTGGCTCCGGATTTGGCGTGTCATCCGGCCTGAAAGGCGGTGCTGTTGTCGATTTGGAAGCAGCAGAAATCGGTATTCGCGCCGCCGTTGAGAAGGCTGAGCGCGCTGCTGGCGTGACCGTTCAAGACGTTTGCGTAAATGTCGCGCTGCGATCCATGAAATCCAAACATATGACTGTGCAGACCGAATTTGCCAGCGGCGCGGTTGTTGACCGCGATTTAAAGCGGGTTTTGAACTCTTCTCTTTCCGAGCTGTCACAGGCCGAAAACGCTATCCTTCATGCAATACCATTGAATTGGCAAGTCGACGGCGAGGACGGGATTCGCGATCCGCGCGGCATGTATGGCCGTCAGCTTGGCGTTGATATGCATTTCGTCCAAGGCGGCATCGGTCCGCTTCGTAATCTGGCGCATTGTATTGAACGCTGCCATTTGACGATTCGCTCCGTGACGGTCAGTCCTTATGCGGCTGCGATATCTGTGTTGACGGAAGATGAACGTGATTTGGGTGTGACCCTGATCGATTTAGGTGCAGGTATAACTTCAGCTGCAATTTTCCGCGACAATACGCTGGTTCATGTGGACGCTTTGGGTGTTGGCGGGCGGAATATCACATCCGATTTAGCACGAGGATTGTCGACACCTTTCGAAGCGGCCGAACGCATTAAAATGATTTATGGATCCTGTCTGCATGGCGCGGATGACGAGATAGCTATGGTGCCGTGTCCTCCGATTGCGGCGCAGGATGAATTGCATCATATCCCCCGCTCTCTGGTAACAAATATCATTCGGTCACGTGTCGAAGAGACTTTAGAGCTCTTGCGAGAGCGAATTTATAAAGCTGGCCTCGAAACATATTCCGGAAGGCAAGTTGTTCTGACAGGAGGCGGGGCGCATTTGAACGGTATCCGTGAACTCGCAACCCATGTTTTGGGGAAACGGGTTCGTATTGGACAGCCCCACGGTGTGTTTGGATTGTCGGATGAGCTGAGCCAACCGGATTTCGCTGTTGCGACCGGTTTACTTAAACATGTCTTTGATGACCGGGAAGAGGTTGTGAATGGTCCGCCCGATTTATCAGGTCGCCGCATGCGCACGCAGCGTTATTCCGGAAATGCTGTCGCTCGATCGGTCCAGTGGTTACGAGAAAACTTCTAGTCCACTGCGCTTTTTTGCAGGTTTTACCGTAAAAGTTAACGTGATTAACAGGGCATTAAGTCTTTCCGCCCAAAGTCTGATTCACTATTCATTGACCATATTTCGGGTGCCGTCATGACGATCAACTTTCAACTTCCTCAAACTGTCGAACTCAAGCCGCGCATTGTCGTTATCGGCGTCGGCGGGGCGGGCGGTAATGCCGTCAATAATATGATTGAGGCCGGACTCGACGGTGTTGATTTCGTTGTTGCCAATACAGACGCGCAAGCGCTGGCTCTAAACTCTGCCAGCCGCAAAGTCCAAATGGGCGGCGGTATCACACAAGGTCTCGGTGCTGGCATGCGCCCTGAAATTGGCGAGCAGTCTGCCGAAGAAAGCCTTGATGAAATTATGGAGCATCTTGACGGCGCGCACATGTTATTCGTTGCGGCCGGTATGGGCGGCGGTACAGGTACGGGCGCCGCGCCGGTAATCGCGCGCGCGGCACGTGAAAAAGGCATTCTAACTGTCGGTATTGTAACGAAACCTTTCATGTTTGAAGGTTCTCGCCGTATGAAATTGGCAGAGCAAGGTATTGAAAACCTTTATGCCGCTGTCGACACAATGATTACCATTCCGAACCAGAACCTGTTCCGCGTTGCGACAGAGCAAACAACAATGTCGGATGCTTTTTCCATGGCGGATGAAGTGCTGCATTCCGGTGTTCGCGGCGTAACAGACTTGATGGTCGTTCCGGGTCTTATCAATCTCGACTTCAATGATGTCCGCACGGTTATGGATGAAATGGGCAAAGCGATGATGGGAACGGGCGAGGCCACAGGTGACCGACGCGCCGTTGAAGCCGCCGAATCTGCTATCAACAATCCGCTTCTGGATGATGTCTCTTTAAAAGGCGCTAAGGGCGTTTTGATTAATATTACGGGTGGGCGAGATTTGACACTTTATGAAGTGGATGAAGCCGCACAGCTTATTCGTAACCAAGTTGATGAAAACGCCAATATTATCGTCGGCTCTGCCCTCGATAATGATTTGGACGGGATTATCCGCGTTTCAGTTGTCGCAACGGGTGTTGACGCCGTTGCCCGCCCAGATGCCGCGCCAGCCCCGTTTAAAACGCAGGAAGCCCCAAAGCCGATCTCGGCAAATGTCGTAGAACTAGGTGTACATGAACGCGCACAAGAGGCTGCATCTGCGGAGGCCGAAGCCCGCAAAGCTTATGAGGCCTATGAGTTTGACCGAGAGGAAGAAGCTGTGGCCGTTAATGCACCGCCGCCTTACACGGCACCAAAGCCATATCCGCCGCGTATTCAACCTGAGGGACAGTCCGCCCCCGCTCCGCAGGCATTGGCTCCGGCCCCTGCATCTATTCCTGAGGCAGCTCCGGCCAGTCCTGCGCGCAGTCCGTTTGGTTTCTTTGGTCGCCGCAAATCTGCCGCTCCTGCACCTGCACCGCGTCCTGCCGTGCAAAGTCGCCCGGCCCCAAGTGGTGATTTATTTGGAAGCAATTCTGATGATGAATTAGAAATTCCGAGCTTTTTGCGACGTCAAAATAGATAGAAAAGTAATACAAATCAATAACTTAAAGCCATTCTGTCTTCAGTATGGCTTTTTTGTTATAAATTGAAACATTCCGTCACGGAGCGTTTCTTGTTGATATGACGTTTGGATTATAGCTAGAGTTATGATCCATTCCGGGGCCAACATCGTTAATATGAATATTCGTCGTCAATCTACTTTACGCGCAGCTGCTGTTACGGCCAGTGTGGCCCTTCATAATGGCCAGCACACAAAGTTGGTCATGCGTCCTGCGCCGGTTGGCAATGGTCTGCAATTTATTCGCACGGATGTGACGGATCGTGACAATGTTGTTCCGGTCCGCCCTGACCTTGTTACCGGCGTGCGTAACTGCACGACCTTATCCAATGCGGCTGGCGTTAATGTCTCGACGATTGAACACTTACTGGCGGCTTTAAGTGCAGCTGGTATTGATAATTTGGACATTGAGCTGGACGGTGCGGAACTGCCTGCACTCGATGGATCGTCCGAACCCTTTTTACAGCTGATAGAGCAAGTCGGTGTTTACAGACAGCCCGCTCCGCGGCGTTATGTCAAAGTTCTAGAGTCTATTGAGGTCCGCTCCGGCGATATGTGGGCCCGTATCGACCCTTGCGAGCGGTTGGAACTTGATGTCACGATTGATTTTGCTGAAGAGGCCATCGGGCACCAGCGTCTCGAAATTGTGCCTGATGTGCGTTCATTCCGAGAGAGAATGGCAAGTGCCCGAACATTTGCCCGTCTGCACGAGGTCGCCGCTTTGCAAGCAGCAGGCCTGTCCAAAGGCGGATCTTATGATAATGCTATCGTTGTCGATGACGATAAAGTGCTGAACCCGACGGGGCTGCGGTTTGACGATGAATTTGTGCGTCATAAAGCGCTCGATTTGCTGGGTGACCTTTACCTCGGCGGTCCAATTCTTGGCCGTGTTACGACCTTTAAGTCCGGCCATGGTCTGAATCACGATCTCTTGATGAAGTTATATGGCACGCCGACAGCTTGGAAATTTACGACAATGCCCATGACGGATCTTGAAATTGAAGAAGAACCCTTTCTGACATCCGTATCCGCCTAACGTTTTTCTCACTTTCCGCGACACTCTGAAACCTCTAAGACAGCTTCAATCAGACAGGCCTGGCCATGACTCGCTTATGCGGCATGAAGGGCGGATTTTTAGAATGAACGGGTTTCATGTCCATTTTCTCAAATAGTTCATCCGGTTTTCGAATGGCGGTCCTCGGCGCTTCGGTGCTATTCCTCAGCGCCTGCGGCACGAATAAGAAAGAAAAGCTGGCCTATGTCGAACGACCGGCGGAGCTGATCTATAATCAGGCTGTTGACGAAATGGATCGCCGCGATTGGGCGGATGCAAAACTTCTCTTTCAAGAGGTCGAGCGCCAACATCCTTTCTCCAAATGGGCCAGACGGTCTATGTTGATGAGCGCCTATGCTTCCTATCGGTCCGCAGATTACGATGAAAGCGTCGCCATGGCGCAGCGTTTTATTGGTCTGCATCCGGGGTCTGACTCCGCGCCCTATGCTTATTACCTCATCGCCATCAATTATTATGACCAGATTTATGACGTCGGACGCGACCAAGCGACGACAACTTCGGCGGAGGCAGCCCTGCAGCAGGTGGTGCGGCGTTATCCGGACAGCGATTACGCTCGCGATGCACGTCTGAAGCTGGAACTCACACATGATCATCTGGCCGGGAAAGAGATGTCCATTGGCAGATATTATCTGAAAGAGAACCAGCATTTGGCGGCCATTGGGCGGTTTAAAAATGTTGTGTCAGATTATGAAACCACATCGCAAACCGAAGAAGCACTTCATCGTCTCGTCGAAAGTTATGTCTCCATTGGCATTATTCAGGAAGCGAAACTGGTCGGGTCCGTGCTCGGTTATAACTATCCGAATAGTGAGTGGTATAAAGACAGCTATGATTTGCTGGAAAATTATGGCGTCAATCTTGATGACGAAATCAACAAACCCCGCAGTAAGGGCTATTGGACGCGCTTGAAAGAGCGCTTGTTCTAAGTGCTTTCGGGGCTGTCTGTCCGAAATGTTGTCCTGATTGAGGCACTCGATTTGGACTTTGACCGGGGGTTGACGGCCCTGACCGGTGAAACAGGCGCGGGTAAATCCATTCTTCTTGATGCGCTTGGCATGGCCACAGGGGCGCGGTCTGATCGCGGTTTAGTGCGTAGTGGCACGGATAAAGCGCAATGCACCGCCAGTTTCACTTTGGCCCAAAGCCATCCTGCATGGGCTGTATTAGAAGATCATGAGTTGGATGCTGAACGATCAGAGGATTTGACCCTTCGCCGTACCGTCAATTCAGACGGACGCAGCCGGGCTTTCGTCAATGACCAACCCGTCAGTGTGAAACTCCTTTCTCAGTTGGGCGGTCTTCTTTTGGAAGTGCACGGCCAGCATGATGGGCGCGGCTTATTGGACGCCACAACCCACATCACATTGCTGGATCAATTTGGCGGTTATCAACGTGAGTTGGAAGATGTTCGCGAGGCCTTTACGGCGCGGCGCGAAACGCAACGAGAGCTGGACGCCTTGCTATCGCTTCAATCTAAAGCCGGAGAGGATCGCGAGTTTTTGGAACATGGCATCGCGGAACTTGATCGATTGGACCCGCGTGAGGGCGAAGATGAGAAATTGGCGGAAGAACGTCGCTTTTTGCAAGGTGCAGAGGGCGCGCTGTCCGAGCTAACCGCTGCCCAAGATGCACTCGGTGAAGACGGTGCCTTTGAAGCACGGCTCTCTACGGCTCTGGCAGGTATCGAAAGGCTGCGCACAAAATTTGGTGACGGCGAAATAGCTGCGGCGCGGTCCCTGCAATCCGCAGCAGAGGCGCTGGAGAGGGCCATGCTGGAAACACAGGAAGCCCGGGAGGCCGTTTCAACCGCCGCGCAAAACTTTGATGTTGAGCCCGGCCGATTGGAAGATACGGAAAAGCGGCTTTTCGCGCTTCGTGCTGCTGCTCGTAAATATGACGTGCCAGTCGAAACCTTGGCACAAAAACGCTCCGCCTTCGCCGCAGAGCTTGAGGCCATCGATACCGTTGTTCTCAATATTGAAAAAACGCGAAAGCGCGCAGAGCAGGCCAAAGCTGATTATGATAAAAAGGCTGAAATTCTGACAAAGGCCCGCCAAGCCGCAGCCCGCACTTTGGATGCGTCTGTCGCGATAGAGCTGCCACCGTTGAAAATGGAGCGGGCGCAATTTAAAACCGATATTACGCAGACTGCGGAAAGTGCATCCGGTGCTGATCAAGTTCGGTTCCTTGTCTCGACTAACCCCGGCACGGCTATCGGGCCGCTGGATAAGATTGCGTCGGGCGGTGAAATGGCACGTTTCGCACTGGCCATAAAGGTTGCGCTCGCGGGACAGAATAATGCCGTCATGGTCTTTGACGAAGTGGATCAAGGGGTTGGCGGTGCCGTGGCGGCCGCTGTCGGCAAACGGCTAGCAAGGCTGTCTGAACATGCGCAGGTCTTTACCGTGACTCATAGTCCCCAAGTTGCGGCCTGCGCGAATAATCAGTTTAGAATCGAGAAAACCTCTACGGGCGAAACAACAACGACGTCTGTCACGCCGATTTTAGACACGGACCGCGAAGAAGAAATCGCCCGTATGCTCGCAGGTGAAACCATTACGCAGGAAGCCCGCGCGGCGGCGCGGCAACTTATGGCGTCATGAGTATCGAAAAACGGATCGCTTTCCTTTCACAGGAAATTCGCGCTGCAGACGCGCTCTATTACCAGGATGACAATCCTGCCTTAAGTGATGCCGAATATGATGCGCTGCGCAAAGAGCTGATTGCGCTGGAAACAGAACACCCACACTTCATACAAAAAGACAGCCCGACCCAATCCGTTGGAGCAAAACCGTCAGGCAAATTCGGCAAGATCAAACATAGCGTTCCGATGTTGTCTCTGGACAACGCCTTTACCGATGAAGATGTTTCGGATTTCGTAGCACGCGTGAAACGCTTTCTTAGCCTACCAGAAAATGCTGACTTAGCTTTCACGGCAGAACCCAAGATTGATGGATTATCTGCAGCTTTGCGCTATGAGAATGGAAAGCTGGTTTCTGGCGCAACGCGCGGTGACGGGCAAGTTGGTGAAGACGTGACCGCTAATCTGTCGACATTGGATACAGTTCCGAAACAGCTCTCAGGTACGGGCTGGCCCGATATCGTTGAAATCCGGGGCGAGGTTTACATTGACCATGCCGATTTTGAAACGATGAATGCGGCGCAGCTCGCCGCCGGAAAATCAGAATATAAAAACCCGCGTAACGCCGCAGCGGGCAGCTTTCGCCAAATTGATCCGAGCGTTACGGCCTCCCGTCCGCTAAAATTCTTTGCCTATACATGGGGAGAGGTCAGCGAGGCATTTGCTGAAACTCAGATGGGCGCCGTTGAAAAAATGGCAGACTGGGGTTTTAGCGTAAATCCGCAAATGCGTCGCCATGACGGCCCGAAATCCATGATTGCCCACTACACTGAGATTCTCACCGCTCGTTCAGGGCTCGGCTATGATATCGACGGGGTGGTTTACAAGGTCGATGATTTGGGGCTTCAAGACCGTTTAGGATTTGTGTCCCGTGCGCCGCGATGGGCCATTGCGCATAAATTCCCGGCTGAAAAGGCCATCACCACGATTGAAGCGATTGATATTCAAGTCGGGCGCACCGGATCACTTACGCCCGTTGCACGGCTGACCCCGATTACGGTTGGCGGCGTCGTTGTGTCCAATGCGACCCTGCATAATGCGGATGAGATTGAGCGGCTTGGCGTTAAAGTCGGCGACCGTGTCGAAATACAGCGCGCCGGAGACGTTATTCCACAAGTCCTTCGCGTGGTTGAGGCCGCTGATGGCCAGCCATTCGAGTTTCCAACAAATTGTCCTGTTTGCGATGCACCTGTCAGCTCTGACGTGGACGAAAAAACGGGACGGCAAGATGTCGTGCGGCGCTGCACCAATGGCTTGGCCTGTCCGGCGCAAGCGGTTCAGTCGCTTGTGCATTTTGTCTCGCGGCAAGTCTTTGACATTGATGGTTTAGGCGAACGCCAAATTCAGGCGTTTTTCGAGAAGGGCCTCATCAAAGAGCCCGCTGATATCTTCACTCTGCGCGCGCGCAATGATGAAATTAAGTTGGAAAGCTGGGACGGGTTTGGGGAAACCAGCGCGACGAAGCTCTTTGATGCAATTGATGCGCGCCGCGACATTCCTTTTGATCGCGTCCTTTATGGTCTCGGCATTCGTCATGTCGGACGGACCAATTCACGCCTCATCGCGCAGCATTTCATCAGCTGGGATAAATTCCGAGACGCTGTCCCACAGCTACAAGATAGCGAAAGCGAAGCCTATCAAGGGTTGCTTGGTATTGACGGTATGGGGCAAGCGGCTCTAGGTGCATTGGCTGGATTTTTTGCCTCGGACTCGAACCTAACCATTGTCGATAATTTGACGGCGCATTTGAGTATCCAAGATGCGGAAGCTCCGGCGTCTGACTCGCCCGTGGCCGGGAAGATCGTTGTCTTTACAGGTAAGCTCGAACGCTTTTCCCGGGACGAAGCCAAGGCCCGCGCGCAATCTCTCGGCGCGAAAGTTTCGGGTAGTGTATCCAAGAAAACGGATTATCTCGTCGCTGGACCGGGTGCAGGATCAAAACTGAAAAAGGCCGAAGCCGCAGGCGTGAAGGTTCTGACTGAGGATGAATGGTTAGCCCTGATAGGCTAATCAATATGTCCGCTTAATGTTGCGGGTGATTTTACCCCATTCGCTTCGGTTTACCCGCTTAATATGTGCCTTATAGGCTGTCTCATCATCGAAAGCCTCATTGACGATATAGCGGCCTTCAATTTTCGGGTGGGGTTTGACGTCGAAATAATGACATCCAGGTTCTGCAAGAGTTAGCCGCGTATGTTCGGGCAGGGCGCGAGCAAAGGCTTCGCGATCCGCTTCCGGGACATCTGCAAATCCGGAAATGACATACATAACTAAAGCGGCTTACAGGCTGTTTCTAACCAAGCCTTCACATCACCTTTGACTAGTGGGCTGATTTTATCCCAAACTAGCGCATGATAATCATTGACGTAATCGCGTTCGACTCGGGTCAACATATCCGTCTCGATGAGGTCTTTGTGCAGCGGCGCCCAAGTCAGATTGGCAAAGCCTAACATCTCCCGCTCCCCGCCCGGAATTTGTGACCCTTCGGTCACATATTGCAGGTTCTCAATCCTGATACCGTATTCACCTGTTTTATAATATCCGGGTTCATTGCTGACGATCATACCCGGTTCCAGAGCGATCGTATTCGGCGTTTTCGAAATACGCTGCGGCCCCTCATGCACACCGAGGAATACGCCGACACCATGTCCGGTGCCGTGATCATAATCCAGCCCGGCCTGCCAAAGAGGATAGCGGGCGAGGGCGTCAAGATTACTGCCTGTTGTGCCTGCGGGAAACCGGACGGTCGCCAAAGCGATGTGGCCTTGCAGAACAAGTGTGAAGCGCTCTCGCATCTCTTGGGTGGGCTCGCCTATCGGGACTGTGCGCGTCACATCCGTTGTTCCATCAGGATATTGCCCGCCGCTATCAATGAGGAAAAGCGAGCCGCGCTCAAGCTTTTGCACTGTGCCGCTATTTACGCGGTAATGCACGACAGCGCCATTGGAGCCTGCGCCCGAAATAGATTCGAAAGAAAGATCGCGCAGGGAGGAGTCGACGCGGCGGCAGCGTTCCAGTTCTGTCGCGGCCTCAATTTCATCCACTTCGCCGGACTGCGCCTCTGTGTCGAGCCAATGCAGGAAGCGCACAAGTGCTGCCCCGTCGCGAATATGGGCGGCTTCCGTCCCTTTAATTTCGACCGCGTTCTTTTTCGCTTTTGGTAAAGCTATCGGATCAGAGGTGGATTTCACCTTTGCACCTGCGGATTTCAGCGCATCGACATGCCAGGCGGAAGCCGTGTTGGGGTCAGCAATCACGGTTTTTCCGGCCAAACCCGCCAACCCATCCTGCAGAGCGTCTTCTGTTTGAACACTGACGTCATTACCAAAATGCGCACGCACCTCGTCCGATAATTTTTCAGGCGCGATGAAGAGCTGTACGTGTCCGTCTTTATTGATGATGGCGGTTGAAAGCGGGAGGGGCGTGCACTGCACATCACTGCCGCGAATATTGAGCAGCCATGCGATTGAAGCGGGAGCAGTGATAAGGGCCGCATCCGCACCGCTGCCACTGATGGATTGCGCGATTTCTGCACGTTTATCGGCATGGGATTTTCCGGCGAGGCTTTCAGGTTGAATCGTGACTTTCGTCAAAGGCGAGGCCGGTCGATTGTCCCACGCCGCGTCAATCGGGTTTTTGTCGAGGCTTTTTGCGTCCCCGCCCGCAAGAGATACGGCGTCACGAATTTTGGTGAGCGCCGCAGGGCTGTGAAGACGTGGGTCAAATCCGACCGTTTGGCCGGGCTTCACATTTTCGCGGAGCCATGTGGCCATACCGCCGCCTTCAAGTTTTGTGAATTCAAACAGGCTCTCATCAACCTGCTGACGGACTTGCAGTGTATAGCGTCCATCGACGAACATGACCGCGCTATTCCCGCCAATAATGGCGGCTCCGGCTGATCCCGTAAAACCGCTAACCCACATGAGTCTTTCATTGCAATCGGGAAGATATTCATTTTGATATTCGTCTTCATGCGGAACGAGAAAGAGGTCGAGCCCTGCTTCTAACATTTGTGCGCGCAATTCAGGAAGATGTTTGCGGCCATATTCCGGACCACCCGTAATGTCATAGGTTTGGAACATATCGGGCATGTGGTTCATTTTAGTTCCAGTTCCGCCTTAAAATCCGAGGCTAACAAGTTTATCGATTAAGCGCCGATGGGTCGGCCACATCAGAGCGCAAAGTAAAGAGCGGATAGTGGCATAGCAAATGCTTTCCTAGAGCAATTCCTCTGCGACCCCTCGAAAGTTTCCAAGAGTTTAAAAGTTCCGGCAAAATTCATTGCATTTTTGCATAGCTCATTCCACCCATCGGTGGTTCTCGATTTTTTCTAAACCGCTAAATGGGCCTCACGAAACGAACGCAGCATGAAGCGACGTTCAAAATGATATGAGATTAGACATGACGACCATCTTTAATGGCACTGAATTTGTAACTGCGCCAGCACAAGCTCGCCGCACACTCGCTGCGAACCCTGTTCGTACAGGCTTAGCCGCCCGACGTGATGCGCGCCGCAATCGCCGGATCGCACGTTCAATCTAAGGCGCTGGCATAGAATTTTGTAAAAACCGCCCATGTCCGGCATGTGGCGGTTTTTTTATACGCGCTTTTCTGCGAGGAGAGACGTCCAGCCGTTCAAGCTGGGCTGAGGCTCCACATATAATCCGGCTTTGCGGAAACGGCTTGCAACCTGATCAGCTTTTTCATCCAAAATACCTGACAGAATAACATGTCCGCCAAGGGCCGTGGCTGCGACAATATTATCGGATAAGCCCATAAGCGGTCCGGCGAGAATATTGGCGAAGATGAGGTCAAATTGTCTGCCTTTTAAAACCGGGCTGTCAAATCCGTCTGCGACGCGGGTTTCTATGCGTCCGGGCACACCATTCTCTACGATATTCGCGTCGGTGACCATGATTGCGTCAGGGTCAATATCCGTCGCAATAATATTCGCGTTGGGAAGAGTTTTTGCTGCAGCCATGGCCAGAATGCCCGCGCCGCACCCGAGATCCAAGACTGAGGCCATCTTGACGTTTGCATCAAGTAGATTGCTGAAAATTCGCAAGCATCCGGCGGTCGTACCGTGATGCCCTGTTCCAAACGCCATCCCTGCATCAACGTGTAAGGGCACGATGTCATCGGTCACCTTATCCGCATCATGAGAACCATAAACTAAAAAACGGCCTGCTCGCACGGGTGGCAGGCCAGCTTGCGTTTCGCTGACCCAGTCTTTTGACGGCAATTGGGTTATGTCCACACTGGTAACTTGCGATAGATTTATGGCGGTTTTAGCCCGCTCAGCCGCGTCTTCAGTTTGGTAGAGGCCTTGAACCAGCATAAGGTCAGGAGGCGCGTCAAAGATCGTGACGCTCAGCGCGGTCATAACGCCGTCCATGCCCAGCGCATCGGCCAAGTCAAAGGCAATATCAGGACTCGCCGTGATATTTAACGCCCAAGGTCGAAAGCCGTCCTTCACTTACTTCCCACTCCGCGCGGCGGCTTCGCCTTTAGCGGGTGGCAAGGGCGCATCTTCACGTATATCCCGTAGCAGGTTTTTCCCTTGCAAGAATTCGCTACTCAATCCGCGACATCCGTCAACATTTAACTGACCGCTCTTAGCGCCGCAAAGCATATAGGCAATCAATTCGGGTTGTTTCACGTGACCATTATGCGCGAAGAGGGGATCAACGAAACCGCCCACAAAAGGAAAAACGGGCGGCGAAAATTCCACACGCATATCAACCACATTAAATCCGAGAATATCAATCAAGCGATTGCGTTCCGCCTCATTCGTCATGTCGATGACCATCTCATCCTCTCGGATACTTTTGGACAACATGTTTCGATAGAACGGTACGAGTTCATAGGTCAGGAAGTCATTAATCTCGGACAAGGCAATAATGGTCGGGCGGTCCGCATTGCTGTAGGGCTCAGGTATAACGCGGTCTGTTTCGGAAATGTCGGACAGGCTGAGCAAAGGCACTTGATTGGCCAGCATGAAAAACTGGGTGCCCTTAATCATGTCATCATAAACATTTCCGCGGCCATCCGTCATGGCATCGCGCATGATGTCAAAGGCGATCTTGGATCCAAGGCTTTCCGTTACAAAAGCAAAGGGGTCGGTTTCAATCTTTCGCAAAGCGGCGATTTGACAAATGTCGATGTGATTGACTTTCGCGCCTTGCTCTCGAAAGCCAAAACCCGACGCGTCCAACGCTGCGCTGCACATTGCGCCGCGCACGGCATTTCGAATTTGTTCGCCGGCGGGGCCAAGATATAGGACCGCATCGGAAAATCCGTAATTGACCAACTTGTCTTTCAGTTGACCATTATATTTGCGGCGTAGAGAGGCGAGGGCGCCCAGTTTTTTGCGGCCCAATGCGTCCTGCCCAACATGGGGCGCTTGCATGCTCTCCCAGAATATATCGTCCCAAAAAACGCGGTAGATCACATATTCAATATTGCCATCAACTTTCATGACCTGGCGATCCATGCAGGCCAGATCGTTCAATTCCAGCCTCGAGCCGGGAAGAGTTGTTTTGTAGCGTCTGGTTTTGGTGTCAGTTATCTGAATGGAATTGTAGAGGCGTCTACTTTCATCTTCGTCATCACGTCCACATCTACTGGCGACGGCTTTTTCTTCAACGGTGCTGTTATAGGCATCCGCTATGCCGGAAATAAAGGCATTTGCCAGCGGCGCATCTTCGGGATTTTCGATATAACCGATACCATGAAGATAAATGATATTTACGCGGATTGTATCCGTACTGTCAGGGGCGCGTTCTGCGATGCGCTCCAAGCCTTTAAAAGATCCGTTATTATCCCGATCAGATGACAGCGCATTAATATCCAGAACTTTAAAACTATTTGTCGCGCATCCGGATAATATGAAGGCAAAATACAGTAGGCTCAAAATTCGTAGCATATTCAGTCCCTAAGCCAGCTCTACAAATCCGTCTAACACCTTTTTATCACCTGCCTTATCGAAAGATACAGTGAGTTTGGTTCCATCTGTTTCCGTCACCTGACCATAACCGAATTTCTGATGAAAGACACGGTCGCCAATATTGTAATTGGAGGATTTGCCCTTGGCCGGACGGCGCACGGCATGGCCTTCGATGTCTTTTGGCGCGCGTCCGTAATTCTTATTCTTATTCTGCTGAAACCGTTGCCAGCCCGGTGAGACGCGGCTGGATTGCGCGGCGCTGAAACTGCGCGAAAAATTATCCGCGACCCGTTCTGCAACAGCACTGCCATCATGCAGCCCGGAGTCTGAGGCTGCTTCGACGTGGTTGGGCGGCAATTCGTCAATAAAACGCGACGGTAGGGAAGATTGCCAACTGCCATAGACCTGACGATTAGCTGCAAAATAAATTTTCGCTTGTTCTCGCGCGCGGGTGATTCCGACATAGGCAAGGCGGCGCTCTTCTTCCAGGCCCGCCATGCCGCTTTCATCCATGGACTTTTGCGAGGGGAACATGCCTTCTTCCCAACCCGGCAAGAACACGAGGGGGAATTCCAAACCTTTGGCTGAATGAAGTGTCATCAGGGAAACTTGGTCTTCTGCGAGGCCACCCGATGTGTCGACGTCCATGACGAGGCTGATATGTTCCAGATAGGCGGGCAATGTGTCGAACTCCGCCATGGCTTGGATCAGCTCTTTGAGGTTTTCCAATCGTCCTGCGGATTTCGCGTCCTTATTGTCCCGCCACATTTGGGTGTAGCCGGACTCGTCCAGAATTTGTTCGGCCAAATCCGTGTGCTTCATGGACCCGACACGCGCGCGCCAGCGGTCCAAATCCAGACAGAATGCGCGTAAGGATGATCGCGCTTTGCCGCGTATTTCATCTGTTTTGACGAGTTCCCGCGTGGCCTGTTCCAAGGATACACCCATAGACCGCGCGGCGCGTTGCAGTTTTTGAACCGACGTCGCGCCAATCCCGCGCTTGGGCGTGTTGACCACGCGTTCAAATGCAAGGTCGTCCGAGTCATTGACCATCAGCCGTAGATAGGCATGTGCATCACGGATTTCCTGCCGCTCGAAAAATCGTGGTCCGCCTATGACTTTATATGGCAGGCCGATCTGGATGAAGCGTTCTTCAAAGCTGCGCATTTGGCGCGATGCACGGACAAGGATTGCAACATCGGAGTATTTACGGCCAGTGGACCGCCAATTCTCGATCTCGCCGCTAATGATGCGGGCTTCGGCAGGCGCATCCCACACACCTGTCACGGCGACTTTGTGACCGCCTTCATCTTCGGTCCAGAGCGTTTTGCCGAGGCGGTCTTGGTTGGCGGAAATCAGGCCGGATGCGGCTGCGAGGATATGTTCCGTCGAACGGTAATTGCGCTCCAACCGAATGACTTTTGCACCCGGAAAGTCGGTTTCAAAGCGCAGGATATTGTCGACTTCCGCCCCGCGCCAGCCATAAATCGATTGATCGTCATCGCCTACAACACAGACATTATTGGACCCTTGGGCCAGCAGACGTAGCCAGAGATATTGGCAGACATTCGTATCCTGATACTCGTCCACCAGAATATAGCGAAACTTGGAATGGTATCGCGCCAAGACATCGGGATTGTTCTGGAATATGGTCAGGTTATGCAACAGCAGGTCACCGAAATCTGCCGCATTCAGAACCTTTAGCCGCGCTTGATAAGTTTTATAAATCAGCTGACCCTTACCTTCCGCGAACATATATTTCTGTCCGGCGTTTAGCTTGTCCGGGGTCAGGCCCTTATTCTTCCAGCTATCGATAAGGGACGCCATGTAACGCGCCGTCCATTTCTTATCGTCGATATTTTCAGCTTTGATGATTTGTTTGAGCAAGCGGATTTGGTCATCTGTATCGAGGATTGTGAAATTCGATTTCAGCCCGACGAGCTCCGCATGAATGCGCAGTATTTTCGCCGCGATGGAATGGAAGGTTCCAAGCCAAGGCAGACCTTCAGTGGTCTGACCCAGCAGCTCTGATACGCGTTGGCGCATTTCCCGCGCGGCCTTATTCGTAAAGGTCACTGAGAGAATTTGAGACGGGAAAGCGAGTTTTTGATTGAGAATATGGGCGAGGCGGCATGTGAGCACTCTCGTCTTGCCCGTGCCTGCACCCGCCAAAACCAGTAGCGGACCTTCCGTACTCATCACCGCGTCTTTTTGTTCGGGGTTCAATCCGTCCAGATAGTCGCCCGCTTGCACAGCGGCGGGCCGCGTCGGCATCGCCATTTGCGAAATTGTCCTACCGCTCGGCGGCGGCGGCGCAGGTGTGAAAGAATCAGGGTTCGACATGTTGTGTGGAACATAGGGGCAACAACGCCCAATGGCGAGGGGCTATGCGGTGGCCGATTCAGCGGCTCGCGCGGCTTTCCATTCAGCAAACTTTCGATGACGAACCGGGCGACCATTATCATCGACATTCACAAAGACGATTTCGTCAATACTGACGATCTCTTGCTTTGTGCGTTTAATTCTGACGTGACATTCCACCGTGATGGTTGAATGCCCGACGGCCACGGTTTCAACTCCGATTTCAACGACATCGCCTTGCAGAGCGGGCGCGAGAAAGTTGAGCGCGGACATGGATTTCGTGACGAGAGTTTGCGTTTCCATTTGGCAGGCTGCGTAAACCCCGCATTCTTCATCAATCCATTCGAGAAGCCGCCCGCCAAACAGAGTATTGCGGGAATTCAGATCGCCGGGTTTGACGACTTTGCGCGTGCGGTAAGTCAAGGCCATGATTGCTTTTTGGCGAAAGCGAGTTTTGGGGCAAGGGATTTTTGAGGTTTGGGGGTGATGAAAGGATTGAGCGGTGAAGTAATGTTCAGAATGTTTGGATGCTTTCAGTATCTCTCACCCGTCATTGCAAGGCTTGTCCTTACAATCCATGGTGCCAAATATATCTCTAACTCATAAGTAGCGAGATAGACCGAATTCGCACCATGGATCCCAAGAACAAGTCTTGGGATGACGGAATAAAGTGATTTGAAAACAACCGCCTATAAGAATCTCAAAAAACTCCGTCCTCACTTTCGGTTTTGAGGGGCATATTTAACTCGTTCTCTCGGACATGGGACAGGCAAGCGATCGTTGGCTTTTCTGTTTGAGAGACGGTGTGCCTATAAGCATATTGCAAACACAATATGTGGAGGGGCCCAGCCGCGTGTGCCTGACGGGCCGGAACGCCCGCAGTTCAGTAAGGCCGCTGTTGGTAACGCATCGCCGCGTGGCGCTATGGACTGATCTGACACGTCAGACCATGCGACTGCGTAAAACATCTTTAGACTAAACCACTTGGTAGACCATCGCGGTCGCCGCCACGCGGGCAGTCCTTATTATTATTCTCTCGGCAGTCCGAGTTGAAACCAAAGTTTCAACGGGATGGGCTGCGAACGATTTCCCTTGCTTCAACATATCCCAAACACCAGACGCGCAAATGACTTGCCAAATTCCGTGTTGGGCCGCCTTCCATGCGTTCGTCATCTCTTTCGCGGATGAAGCTGGCGAAGCTTTGGCCTGTGCTTTCGACATAGGCATCAATGACAGACCAAAACTCAGCTTCCAAGGCAACGCTGGTTTGGTGGCCGTAAAGAGAGATGGACCGCTTCTTCATTCCGGGTTAGGCAAATCGCGTTTATGTGCATCCAGCTTGGCTTGCATTTTCTTGGCGAGCGCCGCACGTTTTTCCTTCTCGGATTTCTTCAATCCGTGACGCGCGCGGTTCTCGGCGGCCTTTTTATCCTTCGCCGCGCGGGCGAGGGATTTGCGGGCCTTGCCGAATTTTATGACGTTGTCATTTGCCACTAACGCGGCGCGATCATAAGTTCAGGACGGACAACTTTGTCGAATTCTTCCTCCGTAACAAAACCGAGCGCGACAGCTTCTTCGCGCAAGGTCGTGCCGTTCTTGTGGGCCGTCTTCGCGACTTTGGTCGCATTGTCATAACCAATCGTCGGAGCGAGAGCGGTGACGAGCATGAGCGAGCGGCCCATCAGGTCCGCAATCCGGTCTTCATTGGCTGTGATGCCGACAACGCATTTGTCCGCGAAACTGCGTGAGCTATCGGCGAGGAGCGTAATGGATTGCAGCATATTATAAGCCATGACGGGCTTATAAACATTCAGTTCGAAATGACCTTGGCTGCCCGCGACGGTCATGGTCGTGTTATTGCCCATGACTTGCGCGCAGACCATTGTGATGGCCTCGCATTGCGTCGGGTTCACTTTGCCCGGCATGATGGAGCTGCCCGGCTCATTCGCGGGAAGCGAAATTTCGCCCAATCCGGAACGTGGCCCTGAGGCGAGGAAGCGAATGTCATTTGCGATTTTAAACAGGCTCGCCGCGACGGTGTTCAGCGCGCCATGGGCTGAGACAAAGGCGTCATGCGCGGCGAGGGCTTCGAATTTATTCTCCGCCGTTTTGAACGGCAGGCCTGTGTAATTGGCGACTTCTTCGGCGAAGCTTTCTGCAAATCCGGGTTTTGCGTTCAATCCCGTTCCGACAGCTGTGCCGCCTTGTGCGAGCGGGTAAAGCTCTTCCAATCCACGTTTTACACGCTCGATCCCGAGATCGAGTTGTGCGACATAGCCGGAAAATTCCTGACCCAATGTGACAGGTGTAGCGTCTTGCGTGTGGGTGCGGCCAATCTTGATGATCTTGGCAAATTCATTCGCTTTGTCGTTCAGGGCATTGCGCAAGACTTGAAGCTGCGGGAGGAGGTTATGGGTGATTTGCTCTGCTGCGCTAATGTGCATCGCAGTGGGGAATGTGTCGTTGGATGACTGGCTACGGTTTACGTGGTCGTTGGGGTGAACCGGGTCTTTGGAGCCGACAACGCCGCCCAGAATTTCAATCGCCTTATTCGCGATCACTTCATTGGAATTCATATTAGACTGCGTGCCTGAACCCGTTTGCCAGACAGAAAGCGGGAAATTATCATCCAGCTTGCCCTCGGCGACATCGCTGGCAGCTTGGACGATTGCATCTTTGGTTTTGGCATCAAGATTATCGGCCTTGTGGTTCGCAATGGCCGCAGATCGTTTGATAATACCAAGCGCGCGGATAAGGGCGGGCGGCATAGTCTCAATTCCGATGGGGAAATTGATCAGAGAGCGCGCTGTCTGCGCGCCATAATATTTATCAGCCGGAACAGTCAGTTCGCCAAAGGAGTCGG
>JAHDFA010000030.1 GCA_020628495.1 Hellea sp. | reverse complement strand
CCGCTGCCGATTGACGCGAATTTAAAAGCGCGTCCCGTCTTCGTTCGCACGTCTCAACCCGGTTCCGTCACAGTGGATTTCACAGCGGGCTATGGCGAGAGCGCCGCGGATATTCCGACGCCCTTACGACAGGGTGTGCTGCTCTTACTGGCGCATCTTTATGAACACCGCGTGGGCAATATGCCGGGCGGATTTCCAATGATGGTTGATGCGCTGATCCAGCCCTATCGGGGGATGCGGCTATGATTGGACATATGCGCAACCGTGTCGGGCTCTACACGCCCGTGGAAACGCCGGATGATCTGGGCGGGACAGTCACGACATGGACGTTTCAACGCGCGCTCTGGGCGGGGATACGGCCCAAAGCCCTGACCGAGCGGCTGGAGAACGGAAAGCTGTCCGTCACCCAGACCTATCTCGTCGCCATCCGATATTTGCCGATATTTCCAGAACGCGCCCGCCTGATGTGGAAGGGCCGCATTTTGCGCGTTGTCGCGGCCAGCGACCCGGATACGCGCGGCGAGAGATTACACCTGATTTGTGAGGAGGAAGCCCAATGAATATTTCAGAACAAGCGGAGGCACTGGCCAAAGCCGTCCATATCGTGCTGCAGGCCAACCCGGCTGTGCAATTTGGTCTGGGCGGGACGGCGGATGTGCCGCCGCGCCTATATGACAGCGCGCCGGAAGACCCCGTTTATCCCTATTTGACCTATGGCGCGCTGCGCAGCGAGGATATTGGCGCGGATGAGACGGCGCTCGCCTCGCACCAAATGACGCTGCATCTCTGGTCGCGCTATACGGGGCGGGCGGAAGTCATGGGGCTGCTGGGACAGCTCGGCCATGCGCTGGACCCTGAGACGCTGACCGAGGCGGCGAATGTGGCCGTGCGCAGTTCCACTGCCGTTTATTCCGACGTGCTGCGTGCTCCTGACGGCCGCACTCATCACGGTCTGCTGCGGTTATCCATCACCACGCATCCAAAAGAAGAGGTCACGCCATGAGCGCGCAAAGAGGCGGCGATATGCTGCTGAAGATGAAAAATGCGGCGGGCAGTTACGCCACCGTCGCCGGATTGCGGACGAAAACGCTGCGCCTGAATGCGCGGCCTGTCGATGTGACGGATACGGCCTCGCAAGGCTGGAAAGAACTGCTGCCCGGCGCGGGCATGCGCATGGCGGAGATTTCGGGGACGGGCGTCTTTCGCGATGCGGAATCCGATGCGCTTATCCGGTCGGCCTTTTTTGACCAATCTGCACAGGATTGCCGTTTTATCATTCCCGGGTTCGGCATGATTGACGGCGCGTTCCTGATTACCGGGCTGAATTATGCGGGCAGCTATAATGGTGAAGCGCAATTTGAAATCAGCCTTGCCAGCGCCGCCATGCCGGAATTTACGGCGCTATGAGCGGGTTTCGGGCAGGCGACAAAACTGTCGAAATTGACGGAAAGACATACCGATTACGTCTCTCCGTCTCTGCGCTGGCGCAGATCGCAGATGCGTTTGAGGCGGACACGCCAAAAGTGCTGGCGGACCGATTGCGCCGCGCGACACTGGCCGATTGGAATTTAATTTTGCGCTGCGTGGCCGTGCCGCCCTTCGCGACGCCCTTATCACGGATAGAAATGGAGACGGTTCTGCCGAGTTTAAGCGCGCTCCTGACGGAAGGGCTGCGTGCATGAGCTGGCCATTTGAAAGCTGGCAGCAGATAGCCATTCGCCGTTTCGGTCTTCAGCCGAGTGAGTTTTGGGCCATGCCTTTGCGGGACTGGTTGGGCCTTTTGGAGAGTGTAAAATCGCGCGGTTTAGACCGTCAAAAACTGGAAGATCTTCTCGCGCTTTATCCGGATCAGGGAGATGAAAATGAACCCGATAAATGATGCCGCAGACGCGCTGGAGAATTTCGCCAGCGGTCCGGGCGCAGAGGCTGCCAATGCGCTGGCGGATGTGTTTGAACAGGCGGGCGAACGCATTGCGAGCTCCTTGGAAAGGGCGGCGCAATCGGGCGAATTATCTTTTAGTGCCATGGCGGAATCCGTGTTGAGTGACCTCGCGCGGATTGCGGTGAATGAATTAATTACGGCGCCGCTTCAGGCGGGCGTGGCCTCGCTGACCTCCTCCATTGCCGGGAGTGCCGCAGGCAAATCCGCGCCCGTCACAGTTAATCTTAACATGACGCAGCCGGACGGAAAATCGACGGCACCGCAGCCAAGCGGGGCGCAGATAGCGTCCCAAGTCGCGCAGGCCGTCGCGCGGGCTCAAACACGAAACTAGGACGCAAAAAATATGACAGATTTTCACGATGTGCGCTTCCCGCTGCATCTGGCTTTCGGGACGCGGGGTGGTCCTGCGCGGACTGTCGACATCCTCCAACTCGCCAATGGAACGGAAGTCAGAAATGCCAAAACCAAACATAGCAGGCGACAATATAATGCCGTCGCAGGGTTGAAGTCACGAGAGCAAGCACTTGAATTATTGCAATTTTATGAGGCACGTTTTGGTGTTTTATATGGATTTCGGTTTCGCGACCCGCTGGATTATGAGGCGAATAATATTATTGGAATAGGTGATGGTATTGAGACGACGTTCCAACTGACCAAGACCTATGGGGCGGAACCACACACATATATTCGGCGGACGACCAAACCTGTTGAAGGCACAGTTACCGTTTCGGTTGACGGCGTTTTGACAGCGGTTTCCGTTCATTATTTGAGCGGCAAAATCCAATTCTCAGCACCGCCAAATGAAGGCGCGGAAATCTCTGCCAGATTTGAATTTGACGTGCCAGTTCGCTTTGCCTCCGACCGATTAGACATCATATTGGACGACTTCGGCGCGGCCCAAATTCAGGACATACCGCTCAGTGAAATTTTAGAGAGCGAGGCGGTGAGTAATGGCTGAGGTCACGACATATTGCACGCTTTGGCGACTCGATTTCTCTTCCCGACCCGGCCTGTTTCTGACGGATCATGACGAGGTGATTGTTCATAAGGGTGAGACCTATCTTCCACAACATGCCGCCAACGAAACGCTTACGGAATCCCGTTTGGGACTGTCTGTCGATAGTGGCGGTTTGCGGACGTCGCTCACGCTTCCGGGTCTTTCACCGGAAGACATTCGCGGCGGGGTTTTGGACGGGGCGCAACTCACACAATACCGCTATGACTGGCGCATTGGTGAGGGCGAATTAATCTCCAAAGGCCGTATTGGCGAAGTCAGTTTTTCGGGGGATGACATTTCCGTCGAATGGTTGGGGCAGGCGAGCCTGCTGGATGCCGCGACGGGCCGCGTCTTCTCCCGCCAATGCGATGCCCATTTTGGTGATGCGCGCTGCGGATTAAATGCGGCGGACTTTGCAGACGGCACGACATGTCCGCGCAGCTTCGCCGCCTGCCGCGATCAATTTTCTAACACCGTCAATTTTCGCGGCTTTCCTTATCTGCTCGGCGATGATGTGCTGCAAGCGGGCGTGCGCGACAGTGACCGTCGTGACGGGTCTTCGCGCTACCGATGAGCAATCCGCAAACCCGCGCCGCCGTTTTGGCCAGCGCGGAAAGTTGGCTGGATACGCCCTATCGCCATCAATCCAGCGTCAAATATGTCGGAGCGGATTGTTTAGGCCTCATTCGCGGGATTTGGCGGGAGCTTTACGGCGAAGAGCCCGAATCCCCGCCTGCCTATACGCCCGATTGGGCGGAACAGGCGGGTGAGGAAACATTGCGGGATGCCGCCAATCGTTGGCTGATTCCCATCCGCAAACCGGAACCGGGCGATGCCCTTCTTTTCCGCATGGCGCCCCACGCGCCCTGCAAACATATCGGTATTCTCTTTCGGCCAAACCGCATTCTCCACGCCTATTGGGGAAAATCGGTCGTCACCTCTCACTTCGCGCCCTTCTGGCAGCGCCGCCACGTCGCCAGTTTCGCATTTCCACCCCTATCAGGAGGCTCCAATGGCTAATTTCGCTTCTGCTGCGACGCAATTTGCAGGCAATGCGCTGGTCCGCACGGCCAGTGCCATCGCGATTAATCAGGCGACGGGCTATATTTCCCGAGCCTTTGATAACCGTAATTTCGAAGGCCCACGATTGGAGAGCTTTCGCTTGCAGACCAGCCGCGACGGTGCGCCCATGGCGCGCATTTTCGGGCGTGTGCGCCTCGCGGGGCAAGTGATTTGGGCCAGCCATATCCGTGAAAGCCGCACGGAAACGCCTGTCGGCGGGAAGGGCGGCGGACCGTCACAGACAGATTTTTCCTATTCCATCAGCTTCGCGATTGGCCTTTGCGAGGGCGAAATAGCGGGTGTCGAGCGGATTTGGGCCAATGGTGCGCCGCTGGAAACCGTTGGCCTCGATATGCGGGTCTATCGCGGGACCGAAGACCAGATGCCCGATCCGATTATTGCCGCGACGGAAGGCGCAGAAGCGCCCGCCTTTCGCGGGACGGCCTATCTCGTGTTTGAGGATTTTCCGCTGGCTGCCTATGGCAATCGCTTGCCGCAGCTCAATATCGAGCTCGTGCGGTCCGGAAATCGTGTCGGACGACTCGAAGGCCTCATTCAATCCGTCTGTTTGCTGCCCGGATCAGGCGAATTTGCCTATGCGACGGAGATTGTCGAGGAAAGCCCGCGTCCGGGACAAACTCTGCCGCTGAATATGAATAATTTGTCGGGGCAGGCGGATATTGAGCTGGCCTTAGACCATCTACAGGCGACCTTGCCCAATTGCCGGAATGTGTCGATTATCTCTTCTTGGTTCGCGACATCGACGGATATTTCGACATGTAAAATCAAACCGGGGGTGGAACGCCGTATACGAAATATCCGCAATACGACATGGCAGGTCGGACGGGTTAATCGCAGTAACGCCTATGTCGTGACCGCCGATGCGGAAGGCCGCCCCAATTATGGCGGGACGCCGTCTGACGAGAGCCTCATCCAAGCTATACACGCCATCAAAGCGCGCGGGATGACGGTCACGCTTTATCCTTTCATTCTCGTCGATGCGCCGGGTTTTCCGTGGCGGGGACGCATCACGGGGGCAGCGTCTGATGTCGGTGAATTTTTCGGCGCGGCAAGCGCGTCCGATTACAGCATTGGGGCAGGCGCAGACCATCACCGCGCGGCGGATTATGGCTTCCGAAATTTCATCTTGAGCCACGCCAATCTGGCGCGTCGTGCAGGGGGTGTGGACCGCTTTGTCATTGGCTCAGAAATGGTTGGTTTGACGACAATCCGCGATGCACAGAACGCCTTTCCGGCGGTGTCGGAACTGGCTGATTTGGCAGGCGATGTCCGCACGCTTTTGGGCTCTCAAACGGGGCTGACTTACGCCGCCGATTGGAGTGAATATTTTGGATACCAACCGCAGGACGGAAGCAATGATCTATTCTTTCATTTGGATGAATTATGGTCACACCCGGCCATAGATGCAATCGGAATTGATGCCTATTTCCCGCTCTCCGATTGGCGGGAGGGCGAGCATATTGACGGGCAAAACTTCACGTCAATTTATGATCCGAATTATTTAATTGGTAACATAGAAGGCGGGGAAGGTTATGATTGGTATTATACGTCCCAAACCGACCGCGACGCGCAAATACGCTCACCCATTTCAAACTGGATTTACCGTTATAAAGACCTTCGCAGCTGGTGGTCCAATGAACATCGCAATATTATCGGGGGTGCCCAACAAGCGCCGACAAATTGGGTGCCGCAGAGCAAACCCTTCTGGTTGACAGAGGTCGGGTGTCCCGCAGTCGATAAGGGCGCGAACCAGCCCAACCTGTTTTCCGATGGCAAATCTGTTGAAAGTAAAATACCTTATTATTCAGTAGGTTCACGAGATGACCTCATTCAGCGCCGTTATCTGGAGAGCCTGATTAGCTATTGGGCAAACCCGGAAAACAATCCTGTCTCTGATGTCGACGCTCGTCCGATGATAGACATATCCGCCACATCCGTATGGGCCTGGGATGCGCGGCCTTTTCCTGATTTTCCGGCGCGTGATGATATTTGGTCGGATGGGCCGAATTGGCAGCGCGGTCATTGGATTACGGGCCGCCTTGGCGGCGTTGCTGTGCGGGATGTGATATCTGAAATTTGCGTGGAAAGCGGGCTGGTAAATTTTGATGTTTCCGATGTGACAGGCCTCGTTTCCGGTTTTATCATCGACCGTCCCATGCGCGCGAAAGATGCGCTCGCGCCGCTTATTGACAGCTATGATTTGGTCGCGTCAGAGGCAGGTGGCGTTGTGCGTTTTTCAAGCCTTTCCTCTCTACCCGTCACAACCATTTCCGGTGATCGGTTGATTGATCAAGACGGCGGTCCAATTCAATTCGCTTTGGATGACGACATGGGCTCATTGCGTGACGCGCGGCTGAGTTATATTGACGCCGCGCGCGACTATCAAATCGCGACCGTCTCCGCACGGAATGAACGGGCGGAGACGGTCCGGATTGCCGATATGCAAGTTCCAATTGTTATGGATAGAGGACAAGCCGAATCCATTGTCGAAAACCGTCTTGCGTGGTCAGAACCCGCGCGGCGTTCCGCGCGTTTTTCCATGCCTGTCCAGGATGCCCCGCAAGCCGGCGACTTAGTCAGCCTGCCGGGTGCTGACGGTCCGTGGCAGGTCGTGCGGGTTCGATGTGGACAGCAGGCCGATATAGACTGCATCGGTTTGCCGGAAATACTGGCAGCGCCCATTGTCGCGGGCGGCACACCGGAAGCCTTGTCAGATCCGAACTGGACTTCCGAACCCGTTGCGCTGGCATTTGAGTTGCCCGGTACGGAAGGGTTGCAGGTCGGAGCTCTGCTGGATCCGTTCCGCGGGACGACCGTGTCATTTGAGGGCGCGCGCGCGGAGCTGTCCGCACCGCTTAAGATCGGCGCCCTTCTCACCGATTTACCGTATCATCCTCCAACGCTGTGGGACCGCATCACTGAAATTGATATCTTCATGCCGTTGAGTGCGGGGTTTTCTGTGCCGGAGCAAGACGTCATAAATGGAGCAAACCATTTCGCGATTGAAACGCCAGCGGGATGGGAAATCATTGGCGCCGCGAATATTACCCTGATTGGCGATCAAACTTATCGGCTGACAACGCTGCTCAGAGGTTTGCAAAATTCGGACGATATGATGGCCGTTACGCTTTCATCAGGTGCGCGGATTATCAAATTGGATGCGGGACTCGCTACGCTTTCAGTTGATGATGATTTTATCGGGCAGGCAATTGAGATCGCAGTCTCGTCCGCCGGGCGCGGCGGCGTGTCGGCGCAACATGATTATCTGGCGGCGCATTTACGGCCTCTCTCCGTTGTGCATATAAAATCAGAAGAGGCCGGCGCAGATACGCGGCTGTCCTGGATTCCCAGAAATCTGAATAATTCCAATGATGTAGATGACAATCAAGCGATTCTCATCAATTGGGACGGCGGCAGCATGACAGCGTTTGGGACAGAGGCCTTTATCCCGATTGAAAGCGGCTCAGACGTTGCTGTGACGATCACGCCGATTGATCCGATTGGCGGTTCCGGGGCCGCCAAAACGATTATTGTCTAAGCTGTTGAAAACAGGTCTTCCAGTCCTATCTCTAATGCATGGCAAAGAACCCTTACACATTACTCGGAGTTGCGAAGACTGCGACGGAGAAAGAGATTAAGTCCGCTTACCGAAAGCTGGCGAAAAAGCTGCATCCGGACGTCAATCCTGACGATGCCGCGGCTGAAGCCAAGTTTAAGGAAGTCACGGCGGCCTATAATCTGTTGTCCAATCCGGAGCTGCGCAAACAATACGATACGGGCCAAGTCGATGCGTCGGGCCAGCAGCAAAACCCTTTTGCGGGCGGATTTCGCCATGCCAATGCCCAAGGCGGCATGGATACGGGCTTTGGCGGTTTTGGCGGTATGGGTCAGGATGACATGTCCGACCTGTTTTCTTCGCTATTTGGCATGAATATGGGCGGCGGACGCCGCGCCGGGGGCGGGTTTCAACGTCGCCAGGCCCCGCCGCAAAAAGGCGCTGATGTGCGCTATAAGCTGAAAATGAGTCTTGTCGACGCATTGACGGGCGGTGTGAAAGATTTGGGCAAAGGCCTGAATGTGCGCTTTCCCAAAGGCATTAAAGACGGCCAGACATTGCGCTTGCGCGAAAAAGGGCGTCCGGGCGTGAATGGCGGCCCGGCGGGCGATGCCCATGTCAAAATCACCGTACAGCCGCATAAAAGACTGTCGCGTGAGGGCAATGATTTGCATCTGACTGTGCCGATTTCACTATCGGAAGCGATGAAAGGCGTGAAAGTCGATCTGGATTTGCCAACGGGCAAAGTGGCGCTTTCCATGCCAGCGGGTACAAATTCGGGCAAACGTTTCCGCCTGAAAGGCAAGGGTGTCCGGGCCAAAGACGGGACCGGAGATCTCTATGTCACGACTCAGATAAAGCTGACGGATGGCGAATTGGCCGGCGCGTCCGTTATTGCGGCGCAATTACCGGATGGCGAAAAACACGAGCTGCGGAAAAAACTGATATAAAACAACTTGTTTCATCTTGACGGCATATAAACGCAGCCTATGAATTATATTCAGAAACCGTTCAGGGGCAGGGCGCTACACACCAATTTATGTTGACAAAACGTCATATCCTTTCCGCTCTTTTGGCGAGCGCTCTCTCTCTTTCCTTCATGGCGGGCAGCGCCGCGTCTGCACATGCCTATAATTGGGATGGCCGCAGCATCGTGTTAGAGGCTCAGCGCTCCATTTCACCTGCGGAAGCGAAATCTATTGCACGTCAACGCGTGCCCGGCGGTGAAGTTGTTGATATAAAGCGCCGCGGCGACACCTATAGTGTCCGGGTCATCAAAAAATCCGGCAAAGTTGTTGACGTTTTGATTGACGCCAACACGGGACGCGTCAAAAAGTAGTTTTGAAAGTCAGTCCCCGCCGAAAGGTCCCCCATGCGCGTACTTATTGTTGAAGATGATGCCGATTTATCGCGGCAGTTGAAATCCGCGTTTAAAGATGCCGGATATGCGGTTGATATCGCAAATGATGGAGAAGAAGGTCACTTTCTCGGTGATACGGAACCCTATGATGCGGTCATACTGGACCTGGGCTTGCCATTGATTGATGGGGTCAGCGTTTTGCAAAAATGGCGGGCGGACGGCAAGACTTTCCCCGTTTTGATTTTGACGGCACGTGATCAATGGTCGGAAAAAGTTGCCGGATTTGATGCGGGTGCGGATGATTATCTCACAAAGCCCTTCCATGTCGAAGAGTTGATGGCGCGTTTGCGGGCGCTGCTGCGCCGTGCGGCCGGACATACAACGGATACTATCGAACTTGGCGATTTGATGGTTGATAACCGCGCCGCCCGGGCCTTTGTCGACGGTATGGCGATAAAGTTAACCAGCCACGAATTCCGCCTGCTATCCTATATGGCGGCGCATAAGGGCCGCGTGATTTCGCGAACAGAGCTGGTCGAGCATATTTATGATCAGGATTTTGATCGCGATTCCAATACGATTGAAGTCTTTGTCGGGCGCCTACGGAAGAAGATTGGAACGGAACGAATTGAGACCGTGCGTGGTCTTGGCTACCGCCTGCTGGATCCGGAATCTGAAAACACAGATTAGGCGAGTATCATGCCGGGGGTTAAGCGTTCACCGCCATCGCTCGTCTCCTCGCTGGTGCGGGCGGCGGCTTTGTGGGCTGTTCCGGGCTTAATATTGGTGACGCTCGCTTTGGGTCTTGTCTCCAGAAACTCCTCATATCGCAGTTTTGATGAGCCGCTCGAATCGACCGTGCTTGGCTTGATTGCGAGTGTTGAAACTCGCGAGGACGGGACGCTGCGCTTGTCGCGTGAACTGCCTGATCCGCGCTATCAACGTGCGTTGTCGGGAAAATACTGGGTCATTGGCACGGTTGAGAACGGTGATGAGATTGCCCCGATATTATCCTCCCGCTCGCTATACGGGGCGTCTCTGCCCGTATCGAAACCGACCATTTCAGCCCTGGCAGAGCAGGGGCAGGATCCCGTTCGCTTCGCGGCGGCCGGGCCGGATATTGATGCAAATGAGAGCCTGCGCGCTGTGGCGCGGCAGGTTGTTTTACCCAATATGACGACCCCGGTTGTCGTGCTTGCAGCGGCCGACCGAGCGCCCGTTATTCGCTCCATTCGTAATTTTATTCTGACGGCTATCGTCCTCTTGCTGGTTCTCACATTGGGTCTGATATTTGCGGTCTATGCGCAAGTGCGTTTAGGGCTTCGTCCCTTATTCGATCTGGGCCGCCGCATTGCCGATGTGCGTGAAGGCCGCGCGGCATCTGTAGAGGGTGATTATCCGCCGGAAATTTCTCCTCTCGCGACGGAGCTTAACTCGTTGATTTCACATAATAAATCTATTGTAGATCGTGCGCAAACGCATGTGGGTAATCTGGCCCATGCGCTCAAAACACCAATTGCGGTGCTGCGTAATGAAGCCGAAGCGGCGGACACCACGCCCTCGCACATCGTCGCGAAACAAACTGATACTATGGCGGCGCAGGTGGATCATCACCTTCGCCGTGCGCGCGCCGCTGCCCGCGGACAGGCCATTGGCGTGCGTGCAGATATGGATCCCGTCATTGACGGTCTGGTCCGAACGCTGCCGCGGATATACCGTGATAAAGACCTGACGATAGACCGGACAGGCGAAACAGCGCTCATCTTTCGCGGCAATCCACGTGATTTGGAAGATATGATCGGGAATTTGATGGACAATGCTGCGAAATGGACAGCGAGCCGTATAGATGTGCACGTCGAAAAAATGGAAGACGGATTTTGTAGGGTTCGCATTGCCGATGACGGGCCGGGATTGACCGCCGATGAAATTGAAACCGCGCTCAAACGCGGCGCTCGCTTGGATGAAGCCACGCCGGGCAGCGGGTTGGGCCTGTCTATCGTCAAGGATTTGGCAGATGCTTATAAGGGGTCATTGAGCTTTTCACGTTCGAAAGCGGGCGGATTGCAAGCTGATTTGCTGCTTCCAATCGCAGTCGAGGCCTGATTTATGACGAAACCGCCGATAGCGTTGGAGGCGCGAAAGCCCGAAGAAGGGCGGCTCTTCTCGCCCTCTGCCGGACGGAACAAGGCCGTAATCGCCGCTGCGCTTTCGGAAATTCTGCCGCAAGGCACCTGCGTTTTGGAGGTCGGTAGCGGCACGGGCGAACACGGTATAGAGACTGTCAAGGCGCGTCCCGATTTAAGTTGGCAATTTTCCGATCCTGATGCGGCCTCCCGCGCCAGCCAAACCGCATGGGCGGCCCATGTTTCGCATGATTTCTCTGAACCTTTGGCATTGGATGTATCGGACGCAAAATCACGTGCACAATTGTTTTTGCAATATGACGCCATTTTTTGCGCAAATATGATACATATTGCGCCAATATCTGCGCTGCACGGTTTGGCCGAACTGGCAGGAATGGTGCTCTCAAACAGCGGCCAAGTCATTCTCTACGGCCCATTTTTGATGGGCGAGTCGACTGCGCCGTCCAATCTGGAGTTTGATGCCTCTTTGAAACGTATAAATTCGGCCTGGGGCGTCCGGGATTTAGAGGCTGTTAAGCATATCTTCGCAAAGCAAGGCTTTAATAGTGCAAAGCTGCGCGACATGCCCAAGAACAACTTTCTTTTGGACCTGTCAAAAAGCTGAAGAAACCTCCATTTATGGATGTTTCGTCATGTTTTGGACAGCATTGGGTCATTTGAACCCCTGCAGTCTCGTCCGTGGAAAGGGTATATTGTGTCGAAAATGAAATTGACATTATTAGGGTCAGTCATGGCGTTTGGCCTCGCGCCACAGATCGTGGCGCAGGATACCACCGTGGTTTATGCGGATGCAGATACCTATGAGGTTGTCTTGGACCAGCCGGTCGCGTTTGAGCTGAACGAAGCAAATTTCAAATCCTTGCGCGATCTTGGTATCAATGTTTCACCGGAATCCTTCACAGGCGGATCCGCCCCGGCAGCGGGCGAAGGACAGCCCTCCATGTCTTTGGGCCTGACGATGCCGAACGCGCCAGAACAGCCACAGCCAGAGCCACAGCGCGACATGAATATCATGGAAATGCCCATTTCTGCGCTGCCATCCATTGCCAATCTGGTCGACCGGGTCAGCCCCTCCGTTGTGAATATTGTCGTAACCACAGAGAGCGGCGAGACAACCAGTGAAGGTCAAGGTTCCGGCTTTATTATTTCGGACGATCTGGAAGTCGTCACAAATTACCACGTCATTGAGGGCGGGACGAATATTGATATCGAGTTTAATGATGGCCGCACCTATCCGGCGAAAATTCTCGGCACGGATGAGGAGACCGACCTCGCTTTGCTGCAAATCCAGACGGAAGATAAAATTCCCCATGTAGATTTTCATGATAAGAATGACTTGCGCATCGGGGATTGGGTTGTCGCCATTGGCAATCCCTTCGGCATTGGACAGTCAACCTCGCTGGGCGTTATATCAGCCATTGGCCGGGAGAAGGTCGATAGCGGCTCCTATGTGGACTATATCCAGACCGACGCCACGATTAATCGGGGCAATTCGGGCGGCCCATTATTTGATCTGGACGGTCACGTTGTCGGCGTGAACTCCGCCATTTATTCGCCTACGGGCGCGAGTGTCGGGATTGCTTTCGTCATCCCGCACCACACGGCTGAGCGGATTGTAGAACAATTGCGAGAAAATGGGCGTGTCCGCCGGGGATATCTGGGCGCAGGACTGCGCACGGCGGAATATTCCATTGATGGCGAACCCGGATTTTTCAAAGGCGGCGCAACCATTAATGATATTCTGCCCGGATCTCCTGCAGATATATACGGCCTGCGTGTGGATGATATTATTTTGGATATTAACGGTCAGGTCGTTAAGAATTCCGTCGAAGCGACCCGCGCGATTGGACGTATTACGCCGGGCAAGGTCGTAAAATTCATCTATGAGCGCGATGAGAAGCACTATGCGCTGGACGTTCAAATCGGCGAACGCCCGGAAAAATATGAAATCGCAAAGGCCAGTGCGCAAGTCCAAGGATTGCCGCCGCCCCCGCCGCCGGAGGATAAAGCCAAGCCAAAGGTCAATATCGATACGGGCATTCACGTCTTGGATATTTCAGCCGAATTCCGCTCCGCCATTAATATGCGTTCCGACCAAGTCGGCGTCTATGTTGAAGCGGTTGACCCCGGAACCGCAGCAGAACAGGCCGGATTTAAATTGGGCATGGTATTATTGGAAGCGGACGGACAACCCATTGCAGAAGTCGCGAAATGGAAGTCCATTATTTTGAATGCCAAAGAAGCGCAGCAGGATGGCATCATTGTCTTGGTTCGTAAAAAAGACGGGCAAGAAACAATGATGGTGTTGCCGCTGACATCTTATTCGGCGGGCGATACAATGGCCAATGTTGATTACCAATTGGCAAAACCGACGAAATTCGAGGCGCAAATAGAGTAAATTATTAATCGACTGGGTGGGGACCTATGGAGAAGAAGCAAATGAGAATATTAGTCGTCGAAGATGACTCGATTGCCGCCGAATATGTCCGCAAGGGCTTGATGGAGGCAGGACATGTTGTGGACCTGGCCCCTGACGGGGATCTGGGTTTGGAAATGGCCCGTGCCGCAGATTATGACGCCCTGATTTTAGATCGGATGCTGCCAAAGCGTGATGGTTTGGAGATCCTGGCCGATTTGCGCGAAGACGGCGATGCCGTGCCCGTCCTCATTTTATCCGCGCTGGGTGAAGTTGATCAAAAAGTCGAAGGCTTGCGGGCAGGCGGCGATGACTACCTCGCCAAGCCCTATAGCTTTACGGAGCTTTTGGCCCGCGTTGAAGCCATTGGCCGCCGCTCTGATCCCACCGCTGCGGTAACAAAGCTAAAAGTCGGCGGATTGGAAATGGACCTCTTGGCGCGCACAGTGCGCCGCGATGGTCAGAAAATACTGCTGCAACCGCGCGAATTCCGTCTCTTGGAATGTTTGATGCGCAATGCCGGCCGGGTCGTGACCCGCACCATGTTGCTTGAAAAAGTCTGGGATTATCACTTTGACCCCCAAACAAATGTCATTGATGTTCACATTTCGCGCCTGCGTGGAAAAATCGACAAAGAATTTGACGAACCGCTGCTGCACACTGTGCGCGGTGCGGGCTATCGTTTGCAGGTCTAAACGGATAAGGCCGAGCTAAATGTTCGGCTCCATTCGAAAACTTTATCGCAACACGCTCTTCAGATTGTCTCTGTTGGGCGCGTTGCTCTTTGTCTTGTCGCTCTTTGTAGCGCTGGGCTATATTTATTATGCCACGATTGAGAGCGAGCTGCGCCGCGTTGACCGCGCCAATGAGGCCGAGATTGCGGAATTGCAAAATTTCTATGACCGCGCCGGACAATCGGCGGTCGAACAGGCCCGCAGCGCGGGATTGCTCGCCGCAAATGAGCCGATGACGTCGCTGAATTCTCGCCGCGTTTATCACCAAAATGGAACGGAAACGGTCAATAATCTCGTCATTGCGCGCGGGCTACCTTACGGAGACCAACCCTATGAGCGCGTCTATATTTTACGGGCAGGGGGGCGCATTACCGGGAATCTTGCGCCTATTCCCGTTGAGCGTACAGGGGAAAATGAAACTAGCCTTTTACCCGCAGAAGGCAGCGGTGCGCCCTTCACCCGGGTGCCGATGATTTACAGCCTGCCGCAATTAAACGGAGCCCCGCCGGTGGACCGCCGCGCCCGTGCCATTGCGGGAAATATCTTTTTGAACGGTGAGCCGACGCTCACGATTTTGGTCGGACGTGATGTCGAAAATATCGAACGGACGGGCGAGCGTGTTCGAACCGCGATTTTGACCTCCGCCGGGATTGCGCTTCTCTTGGGTCTCTTATCGTCCTTCTTTGTCTCGCGGCGCTTTGCCCGCCGCGTGGAAGGGTTTAACCGTCTGGCCACGGATGTGCGCGCCGGGAATTTAGACCGCCGCGCACCGCGCAATTATTCTGAAGATGAAATGGATTTGCTGGCGGAACATCTCAACGCCATGCTGGACCATATATCGCGCCTCATGTCAGCCATGCGCTATGCGGGCGATAGTGTGGCGCATGATTTACGCACCCCTCTGACCCGCTTGCGCACGCGCTTGGAAACGGCAGCTGTCGAACTTGGCGATACGGATGAAGCCATGACCCTTTATGCGGCGGCGGGTGATGCGGATCAGCTCTTATCGACCTTTGACTCTGTGTTACGGATCGCACGTTTGGAAGCGGGGGAACAACGCGGCCTTCTGAAACCGCTTGAGCCTAAACCGATTTTGGATGATCTGGCAGAGCTGTATGAACCCGCCTGCGAGGATGCGGGATTGAGTTTCGAAGCCGATATTGCCCCGAAAACACTCATACTCGCCGATCGTGGACTATTGTCTCAGGCTGTGTCCAATTTGCTTGAAAACGCGATTAAATACACGCCGAGAGGCGGGTCCATTCGTTTGGTAAGCCGCAAAAAACGCGGTGGCGGAGTTGAGATCGCCATTCGTGATAATGGGCCCGGCATTCCAACATGGGACCGCGAACGCGTGAAAGAGCGTTTCGTGCGTCTCGATAAATCCCGCTCTTTGCCGGGTAGCGGCTTAGGCCTGTCTTTAGTGGAAGCAATTGCGGACCTGCACCGCGCGGAATTTGTTATGACTGATAATGAGGACTTACCGCCGGTTGATAAAGGCGGAGATCCTGACCGTCCGGGCCTCAGCGCGGCTCTCATTTTCCCGCGTGCAAAAGCGGATACTAAATCGTCACAGCCTAAACAACTGTCGCCTTAAGCCGCGTCTTCACGCTGCGCCGGATGCGGCGGGGCATAAGGCACCGGACTTATTGGGGCAGGTTGCGGCGTGGATTGCGCCGGCGCGGGCTGCGCCTCCGGCACCGTAACGGCGCCGCTGGCTTGTAGAACATCTGCAATGTCTTGTGCCAGACGGGAAATTTCGCTGCCGACTTCATTTGATTGCGGCGCGGCTTTCTTAACCTGAACGGAATTTGGCAATGTAAATGTGACCGTCGTGCCTTCACCGACAACGGAGCTGATTTTGAAGTTGCCTCCATGTAGTTCCACCAAGGATTTTGATAGAGCCAATCCCAAGCCGGTGCCTTCATGTTTGCGGGAATGCTGGCTATCGATTTGCTCAAAAGGTTGGGCCAAGCGCGCAATGTCATCTTTGGAAATGCCGATACCTGTATCCGAAACATGCACAATCAGGCCTGCGGATTTCGGTTCGACGGCAATGCGTACCATCCCGCCCTCGGGCGTAAATTTAATCGCATTTGTCGTTAGGTTCAGCAGAATTTGTTTCACGGCGCGTGGGTCAGCTTGAATTTCAGGCGTTTGCGCGCCGTCATAAACAAGTTTCAACCTGTTTTCATCTGCGCGTCCGCGCACAATGCGAAGAACCTGAGAAATCATGTCAGACATAATCATCGGTTCGGTATTGAGGGTCATTTTACCGGCTTCAATCTTCGACATATCCAAAATATCATTGATTAAAGAGAGCAAATGCTGACCTGAGAAGAGGATGTCATTGACATATTCTTTGTAGCGGGGGTCGCCCAGCGGTCCGAACATTTCCTTTTTCATGATGTCTGAAAAGCCGTTGATCGCATTGAGCGGCGTGCGAAGCTCATGAGACATATTTGCCAAAAACTCTGACTTGGACTGGTTGGCTTCCTCAGCGCGGATTTTTTCCTGCTCATAATTCTCCGCGAGTTCGACAATCCGAACCTGCGATTTACGCAAAACATTGATCGTTTTTTCCAGTGCGTCCTGATTGACTTGCAGCTGTTGTTCGCGCGTTCGGATTGTCGTGACTTCCGTGCCGATAGAAACCCGGCCGCCATCAGCCGTATAAGTTTCCAGATAGCGTAACCAGCGTCCATCGGCCAATTGGATTTCATTGCCGATTTGATCGCCTATTTCTGAAGTTTGGGCGATATGTTGATCCGCATGATATTCGACCATGGCATATTCCATACCGGGTTGGAGTTGGCCGGGTTCAAATCCAAAAAAGTCTTCAAACTTATTATTCCAGAGAACAAGCCGGTCCATCTGGTCCCAAATGACGAAACTATCATTCATCGAACGCAGCGCATCAAACAGGCGGGCCTCCGCCGCGCGCAAACGGGCTTGGGCTCCGCGGGCTTCCGTGATGTCCAAGGCCATGCCGATAACCAATTTGGTCTGGTCATCGCGTTGCGTTGGACGCCCCCGGCAGGATAGAAAAATCGGCAGGTGGGATGCGCCCATTTCAATCTCAAACGGGCCATTAAGCGCCGCACGTTTTAACAGGCTATAGAATTGGTCACGATATTCCGTCGTAAATAGCGCGAGAAATTGCGGGAGAGGAATGACGGATTCCGTTTCGCTCAACCCAATTGTCTTGGCGAGCGATTGCGAAAGATAGGCTGTATTCCGAGTTAAATCGACCTCCCAAATGCCGCCATTTGAGCCGTCCACAGCCGCGCGGTAGCGTTGGCGCGAAATTTCTTCGATGTTATTTTGTTGGCGCACGGCATCAATCTGTTTGAGAAGTTGATTCATCAACATCCAGATTAACCAAGCCGAGCCTAAAAACAGCAGGCTAAACAGCATGAGGTTTTGCATGACGCTGGAATTGGACTGACGGGGCTGTACATCCATGACGGATAAATAGGAGTTCGGAATGCGAACAGCGCCGAACCAGACATTTTGATCATTCCGAGAATGCTGGCTTACCGTTGAGCTGGATGTTCCCCGAACAGCATCAGAGAGACGGTTGGCGGAAATACGATAGAAAGTCTGCGGTCCCTGTGAGGCGACGGCAGGTGGCCCGTCAATAACGCGGCCGGTATCGCGGACCAAAGCCCGTGTTCCCACACGTTGCCCAATCAGTGTTCCGGGCGCGAGCGCCACGACGAGATAGTTGTCACCTGATTTGCGCGTCACGATTGGTGTGGCCGTACCCTTGTCATTGATAAGCGAGTCGACTGTAACCCCGCCTTGCGGAAAATTCCTGCGATCCAAGGCCGCCAGTTGCGGTCCGGCACCGGGTGTTTCGGCCAGAACGTTACCATTCCCGTTTAAAAAGGCCGCACCTATGACATTTCGAGAGCGCGCTGCGAAATTGACCATTTGTTGCGAACTGCCGCGCAGGGCGAGCGCCGTATCCATCCACTCAATTTCAGCATCAAGTGCGCGGGTGACGGACTGTGCGTCAGATGTAAGCGCCGCTTCAAATTGGGTGATCTGATCCAGACGATCCGTATTGACGTCATGTAGAAATTTCCAAGTCGCCAAAACGACAAACAGGGCAAAAAACAGCAAGGTGGAAGCCAGCAGGCGTTTGAACACGGCCCGCCCGCCCACACGTTCGGATAAGCGGCTGACAAAATCATCGCCGCTGGAGGAGAGGCCCGGCGGTCCTGAGAACATAGGCTGCCCTGTTCCGGCAGGCGAAGCCGGACGTGACATGGCGTGGCCGGGTCTGTGTGACTGAAGAGGCGGGTGTGACCGCGAAGGTGGAGCCGCTTGCGTGGCCGGTCTTTGCGGCGGCTGCGCTTGCGGCACATAGGGACGGGCAGCCGATTGCGGCGACGGATCTACCGGCAATTGTGCATTTGGACGATACGCGTTGTGGCCACCACCATTTTGCAAAACATTATTCCCCTGTGCCTATCGGCAACCCCCAAGCCTTCATATCGGTTTCGGAACCGTGCGAAGACAAAACCCTACGAATCAGTATGCTATAGGACTAGCGATGACCTGCCTCCCAGTCGAACAAAACGTGGTTAATATTGTGTTGAAATGCCTAAGTTAGACGGGCTTTAAGCTGTGATTTCGTTGCGAATCCGTTACGAAATCCTCGGTTCAGGTTCCGGACGTCCAATTGCGTAACCTTGCGCGGCATCAAAACCCAGTTCTGCAACAAAAGACCGTAATTCCTCCGTCTCGACACCTTCCGCGATAAATCGGACATCCAAGGCCTCGCGCAAGGATAAAAGCGCCTTCAATATTGCGCGATCCCTGGCCGTATTGAACGCCGCCGCGACAAAGCCACCGTCAATTTTCAACCAATTACAGGGAAGGGCGCGAAGATATCGGATCGACGCCGCGCCGGCGCCGACATCATCCAGACAGACCGGATGACCCCGGGATTTCAATTCCGATAAAAGAGCGTCTGCCAAACCCAAATCCGCCATGTCCCAGCTTTCCGTCAGTTCAATAATTAACTTTGTCGGGGACGCGGTGAGCGCCGTCAGACAGGCCATAACAGAGGCTTTGAAATGCGGCTTATCTACCGAAGCTCCGGAGAGGTTGATGGCAATACCGGATCCATTCGGATTTTCATTCAAGACCAATATGGCCTGCGCCAACATGGACAGGTCTAAATCGCGGATGACGCCGGACAATTCTGCAGGACGGAGAACGCCTTCCAAATGGTCGTCATGGTCAAACCGCACCAGCCATTCATGGTGATGGATGGCTCCGTCAACTAATCCGACTATAGGTTGGCGAAAAACGGAAAAGCGCTGTTCCGATACGTGGTCGCGAAACCCCTCAGCTGTGCGTAAAGTCGACATGCGAGCGTAATAGCACGGAAGACGAAAGAAAGCGTTTACGCGTCAGCCGCAGGCCCAGCCAAAGGCAAGTTGGTCGGGGTGGGAGGCACATTGAGAGATATGACCGACACCACCGCCAAAATTAAAATCTTTATTCCACGCATTATCCAGCTGAATGAACGGCTCCATAACAGTTTGACACTCCGGACAGGCAGGGCGCTCAGCACCCTGAATCCAGTGAGGCCATCCCGCATATTTGTGGCCGTCTGCTGCGTAAACCCGATCATCAGTCTCGGGTAATTTCAAGTTTTGTCTGTCAGGCCAATGGGGCACGTCCTGAATTTCTTTTAAATCCGAGACATATTGCGGGGGTATCACAAAGGTACCTTTTGGCGCCGTTCGGGAGTTCCCATAGCCTTGCAAAGTGCTCAAATGATGTTGAGGGTCAAAAGCGTCCCAGCCGCCCATGCCCGCACAGTGATCATGCAGGCAGTAGAAAAACCGCAAAATACCGCTTTCATGATTTGCCATGCCATCCGGCAGTGCGTCCAAATTACACTGTAACATAAAGGTCAGAGGGTTTGTACAATCTCCGCACTTTGGCCATGTCTCCTCTTCTCCCATGATTGGCCGCCCGCCGGTTCGTGTCGAGTCAGCAGCACCCTCGCCATCAGACATGCACCAAATCCAAGCTGTTTTGGAATGTTTCGCCAGTTCCGGTGAGGCAGGTGGCATGGGAGGGCGCTTTTTTGGGATGGATTCTGATGAAGTTGCGGTTTCAGAATTTTGTTTCTTTCCAAAAATTTTATCGAAAATACCCACAATACCTTTTCCCCAAAATTACACGCCTCGTGTTTTTTGCGCGATTTCCAGCACATTCTTGCTGGGCTTTGACGCGATAATCCGGTCCAGTTCGGCGGCTATCATGGCTTGGCGGCGCTTATCTAATTTACGCCAAATTTCAAATGCGCCCAAAAGACGGGCTGCGATTTGCGGATTGCGGCTATCCATGTCTAAAACTTGGTCAGTAAAGAATTCATAGCCGGACCCATCGATTTTATGGAAGAGGTCCGCATTGCCCATGGCAAAGCCGCCGACGAGTGCGCGTACCCGATTCGGATTATTGCGCTCATATCGGGGCGTCTCCGCCAAACGAATAATGGACTGTACACCGCCCGCATGTGGACGCATGGCTTGAACAGAAAACCATTTATCCAAGACAAGCGGGTTCTTTTCCCATTTCGTATAAAAATCTTCCATCGTCGTCTCGACACGCTGTCCACCGAGACGGGTCAGAGTGATAAGGGCGGCGAGTTCATCCGTCATATTTGTGGCGTCAGAGAGTTGGTTCTGCGCCAGATTTGCGGCCAAGGGATCGTGCCGCGCCGCCAGAAGCGCGAGACAACGATTTCGCAGCGCCCGGCGTCCGGCAGATGCGGCATCAGGGCTAAACTGGCCCGTATCAGATAGCGCATGATAGCGCTCTACAAGGCTGTCGCGCATATGATCCGCGACGGCCCGGGAGAGCCATTTTCCCGCTTCCTGCACAGCAATCGGATCGATTTCATTCAGGGTTTGCAAAACTTCCATTGCCGTAGGAGGCGTGAGAGCCAAAGCCTTGAAAGCGTTATCAAATTCCGGGTTATCGAAGGTTTTTTGCAGCGCCACGCAATAGCCTTTCAATGCGGTATCTGCGGCAGGCATTTCGCCGCTTTCAATGGCTTTTGCCATAGTTGCCATTAATTGCCGCGCGAGCGTTTGTCCGGCTTCCCAGCGGTTAAACGGGTTAGGATCCGCGCCCATCAAACGCAACAGGTCCTCTGTCGAAAAGTCAGTTTCCAAGACAATCGGGGCGGAGAAATCCTGCAAGACGGAAATGGAATGCGGGACATCTATCTTTGGATAGGTCACACTCGTGCCGGAGGATTGCAGAGGGGTGATTTGCGGTTCCGAGAGGGGCCCATCATCGCCAACAATCTGCCAGCGAATGGGAATAATGAGCGGGTGTTTTTTGTCCTGTCCCGGTGTCGGCGCAGTAGATTGGATGAAGTGTAGGCGTGTGTCGCCATTGGGTTCCGCTTCACGCAGAACTTTCACCTTTGGCGTTCCGGCCTGTTGATACCAAATCATGAACTGGGCGAGGTCTATGCCGGACACTTCCTGAAAACAGGCCAAGAATTGTTCAACAGTCGCGGCGGTGCCGTCGCATTTCTCAAAATAAAGATCAGATCCGGCTCGAAAGACTTTCGGTCCTAAAATCGTTTTCAACATGCGAATTAACTCCGCACCCTTCTCATAAATAGTCGCGGTGTAGAAATTGTCGATTTTCAAATAGGAATCCGGACGCACGGGATGGGCGAGGGGGCCGGCATCTTCGGCAAATTGCCGGGCGCGGAGGGCGCGCACATCTTTTATGCGCTGGACGGCCGCGCCGCGTTGATCTGCCGAAAATTCCTGATCGCGGAAAACTGTGAAGCCTTCTTTTAGGCAGAGCTGGAACCAATCGCGGCATGTGACGCGGTTGCCTGACCAATTGTGGAAATATTCATGGGCGACAACGGACTCAATTCGTTCGAAATTCATATCTGTCGCGCTTTCCGCATCGGCGAGGAGCAGGGCAGAGTTGAAAATGTTCAGACCTTTATTTTCCATCGCGCCGAAATTGAAATCACGCACGGCAACAATCATGAACCGGTCCAGGTCATATTCGCGGCCGAACGCCTCTTCATCCCATTTCATGGACCGTTTCAGCGCGTCCATCGCATATTCGGCTTGCGGTGCATTTCCAGGGTCGACAAAAATTTCCAAAGGAATGTGACGCCCGGACATCGTTGTGAAACTGTCTTCCAGCACGTCAAATTGCCCCGCGACGAGCGCGAAAAGATAAGCCGGTTTACGGAAAGGATCATTCCAGACGGCAAAATGACGGCCATTCCCGGCTCCGCCTTCCTTAATCTTATTTCCATTCGCAAGGAGGTAGGGATAGGTCTCAATCTCCGCTTCGATCCGAACGGTGAAAACGCTCATCACATCGGGACGATCCGGAAAATAGGTAATGCGCCGAAAGCCTTCCGCTTCGCATTGTGTACAGAACCGACCACCTGACACATAAAGGCCCATAAGGGTTGAGTTGGCGCTTGGGTTACAAACAGTCTCAATTTCTAGCGTGAAACTCTCCGGTGTTTTCGGCAGGGTCAGCGTTTCCTGATCAAGCTTATATTGCGACCGCTTCAGCTTTTTCCCGTCCAGCGTGACGGATTTCAGCATAATATTCTCTCCGTTCAAAACCAGTGGCTCATCTCGAAGGCGCTTAACTTCCAGTTTAGATCGAACCGTTGTCGCTTCCGGCTCAAGATTGAAATCCAAATAAACGGATGTCAGCTCATGGCTGGGCGGGGTGTAATCGGAAAGAAGAGTGGGCGTTGGGGCGGTGTCAGTGCGCATAATGTCGAGTCCTTTTCGTCAGCCATGTTTGGCCAAACAT
>JAHDFA010000029.1:11308-23235 GCA_020628495.1 Hellea sp. | reverse complement strand
ATCCGGATCTCTTTCTCTTCATTGGCGATAATGTTTACGGCGATGCCTATACATCCGATCCGCGTTGGCCGGACCCGACCATGCCGAAAATGCGCAAAAGCTATAATACGCTGGCGGCAGTGCCTGAATTTGCAAACTTCCGGGCGCAGACGCCGCTGCTGACGACGTGGGATGACCATGATTACGGTGAAAATGATGGCGGTGCCTATTATCCGTTTAAGAAGAAGGCCGAGCAAATCTATCTCGATGCGTGGGACGTGCCCAAGACGGATGAACGCCGCAAGCGCGACGGAATTCATACATCTAAAATTATTGGTCCCGAGGGGCAGCGCGTGCAGATTATCCTGCTCGATACGCGCTATTTCCGCACTGATTTGCAAGCCACGAATGATCGTAATGCTGAAGGTAAAGAGCGTTATGTCCCGATGGAAGGTGATTTCGGGACCATGCTGGGTCAGGCACAATGGGACTGGTTGGCGGAAGAGCTGAAAAAACCTGCGGATTTGCGGCTTCTGGTGTCTTCCATTCAGGTGCATGCCGACGGGCATGGCTGGGAGGCTTGGCGGACGATGCCTGCGGAACGTCAGAAGCTATACAATCTGATTGATGAGAGCGGCGCGGAAGGCGTTGTCATCCTGTCCGGCGACCGTCATTCCGGTTCTATCTATCGCCGTGACGATATTGCGAGCTATCCCGTTTATGAGGTGACGGCGTCCTCTCTCAACCTACCGGCGTCGGATTTTCGCGCGCGGAGCGGGGAAACCGGTATGGAAGCGGGGCCATATCGCCTTCATCCTATGCAATTTGAGGTCAATTATGGCTTGGTTGATGTGGATTGGGACGCCCGAAAAGCCAGCTTGAAAGTGGTTAGCCCGATGGCCGGTGACTTTGTCGAGACTTTCGACTTCTAGCAGGATTAGTATTGATTACCTAATTTCAACCCCTATTTATGCGCCGAAGTAAAATTTATGCGGCGTTAACACTTTCAGGTGAAGGCGTTGCACAACGGCCACAGGCCACGAGAAAAGTCTCGCCATTCGCAACCCTCCACGGTGTTATCCGTTGCGAAGATGAAGATTTGGGCTAGGGAGCGCACAATATGCGCAAAATGCAGAAAATAAGCGGTTGGATGACCGCAACACTTGTCATTACGGCAAGTGCCGCCGTTATTCCGGCAATTGCGTCTCAAGCGTCCACGCAGCGTGAGAACGCCAAATGGGCCGAGGCCGCAGCGGAATTTCGCGCGGCAGAAATTGAAACGCTCGCGTTTACGCAGGTCGAAACGCCGCGTCTGCGCGATGTTGCCGATATACGGTCATTGTCCCCGCTTCGCCGTGAGCACCGCCAATGGGCCGAAAACCGCGCGGCAGAGCATCAATGTCTGGCTGAAGCTGTCTATTATGAAGCCCGATCCGAGAGCCGTTCGGGTCAGCTGGCCGTTGCGGATGTTGTGAAAAATCGAGTTAAGTCCAAACATTATCCGAATTCTATCTGCGCAGTCGTTTATGAGGGGGCACATCGTCCTTTTGCCTGCCAATTCTCATTTGCGTGTGACGGGTCGATGGATCATGCGCCTAAGGGTAAAGCCTGGCAGCGGTCGCAGGATATTGCCCAGCTTTCACTGACGGGTTTTGTGCCCGATATGACGAAAAATTCGACGCATTATCATACCGTTCAAATTGAACCGAATTGGTCTAAAACGCTGGAATATAAGGCAACGATTGGTTTCCATAAATTCTACCGCCCCAGCTGGCGCGAGAGAAATAGCGGAACGGCAACTATCGCTATAGCGCCGCCAGCTTAAATTTGCAGTGCTTTCGGTCTCTCTAGACCGCGGCGATCACAGGCCGCCAACACAGTATTTCGCAGCAAGCAGGCAATGGTCATCGGCCCAACGCCGCCGGGAACGGGCGTAATTGCGCCGGCCACTGCCCGAGCAGGCTTGTAATCCACATCACCGACCAGACGGAATTTGCCGGGGCGTTTCACGCTCGGCACGCGGTTTATACCGACATCAATGACGCATGCGCCCGCTTTGATCCACTCATCCTGAACCATTTGCGGACGGCCGACAGCGGCCACCAAAACATCCGCACTGCGGCAGATGACAGGCAGATTGTCCGTACGCGAATGCGCTATGGTCACCGTGCAATTTTGCTCCAAAAACATCAGCGCGGCGGGTTTTCCAACCAGAATAGACCGTCCCAGAACAACGCAATGCTTCCCGCTCAGATCGCCTAAAGCCGCCTTTGCTAGAATGACAGAGCCAGTAGGAGTGCAAGGACGCAGCCCCGGCTGACCCAGAACCAGCCGTCCGGCAGACACATCGGTCAAGCCGTCAACATCCTTGGCCGGATCGATTTCCGCGATCACGGTGTCGCTGTCGATATGGGCGGGCAGGGGCAGTTGCACCAGAATACCGTCCACATCCCCATCCGCATTCAAAGCGCGAACAATTTCGACGACTTCGCTTTGGGACGCGGTTTCGGGAAGCCGATGTTCCAAAGACCGCATTCCGGCTTCTTCCGTAAACTTAATCTTATTTCGAACATAGACGTGACTGGCAGGATCATCCCCGACCAGAACAACGGCAAGTGTCGGTGTCACATCTAATGCCGACACTGCCGCCGCCACGCTGGCCCGTGTCTCTGCCGCAACCGCTTTGCCATCAATCACATTTTCCATGTCAAACCTTCGTCTTATCTTCTATGCGCTATTCGGAATTCGAATTTCGGTTCACCTATCAGTTGCGACGAAAAATGCACGAATTTTTCAAGCTTGAATTCTTGGTAACACCCTGACCTGCCGCCTTGGCAGCGACCATGGGCTGTGGTTTAACGAATAAGGCCGAGAGGTCGGGATTTAAAGGGTCAGCATGAATGCAATCCGCATAGCACTTAATATCGGGAGTGTAATTCTCGTGGCTGTCTTGGGATGGTTGGTCGTGCGTATTGTGCTGGGCCTTTTGCAACCGGAAAGTTTGTATCAACCCGAACCCATCGTCCCGCCTGTCCAAACTGCATCCGGCGGGACTATTTCTGCTGTCTATGATTTTTCAACAGACCCCTTCGCCTTTGGCGAAATCGTTGTTGTGCCTTTGGACGTGTTTGACGACGCCCCGGAGACGACTCTCAATTTAAAACTAGTCGGAATCATATCGGACAGCAGCGCTGTATTTGAGTTGTCAGATCGGACGAATAAAGCCGTAAAAATCGGTGAAGAGGTTATCAATGGCGTGACCCTGACGCGTACGGCCAAGGATTTTGTGACATTGGATGTAAATGGAGATGTTCAAAAACTGACATTGGAGCGCGTGAAACTGGAAGAGAAATCGGATGGACCAAAGATTGTTCGCGCCGATTCGAAAACACCTACTCGCTCTGATATGCCTTCGCGGGATGATATTGAGAACCTGTTTGCTCAGGTTCAACTAACGCCGCAATTGGAAATCCTACCGGATCGCACGACGCGTATGCAGGGGTTTAAGATAAATGCCAGATCAGGCGCGGATTTATCCAAATTTAAATTGCAATCCGGTGATATCCTAACCCGCGTCGGTCCGGTTATGCTAAATTCGAACCGAACAAATATAAAAGAATTGCGCGATTTGGTTTCCACCGGCGCCGCGCAGGATTATGAAGTTATTCGCGACGGCGCACCCGTCACCATCCGCATAGGCCAATGACCATGTCGTTTAGAAAATTATTCGCAACCGCTGCTCTGGCACTGACTGTCTCTGGCGGTGTTATGATACCGGCCCATGCCGCCGATGATCACATCATCAATATGCAAGATGTCGATATCAAGGCATTCATCGAAAATGTCGGTATCGTAACGGGCCGGACTTTCGTGATCGACCCGCGGGTGAACGGCAAGGTCAATATAGTATCTGAAAAGCCGCTTAATGACGGCGAGGTCTTCGCTGTGTTTAAAGAGGTCCTACGCGTTCACGGCTATACTGTAATTCGCGCTGCGAATGGCGAATACCGCGTCACGCTTTTGCAGGGTGCAGCGCAGGACGCGCCGTTATCGGAGTCCGGTAATGGTATTAACGGTCAATTCGCAACAACGATTTTGCGTGTTCCTGACGGTAAGGCCGCAGAGGCTGCGCGCCTTATCAAACCTGTAATGCACAGTCAGGGACAAGTTTCTGCAAATCCCGACGGCAATATTATCGTCGTCACGGATTTTGCAGAGAACCTGCGCAAGGCCCGTGCGATTGTCGAGGCGATGGGCTCAGGTGGCAATGTGCGTGAAACCGTACAGCTGTTGCAGCTCTCGGTTCTGGACGCCAAGGAGGCCTTGAACGAACTAGGTGGCTCGAAGGCATCATTTAAAGTGGTTGCTTTGGAAGCGACGAACAGCCTTATCCTTGAAGGATCTGCGACCGAAGTCGCTGAACTCCGCCGCCTCTTGGCCAGCATGGATGTTGGCAGCACTGCGCCGCGTGGCTCGGTTTCTGTTGTGCCGCTGCGATTTGCTGACGGCGAGGGTTTAAACGAACTCCTGCAGTCCATTCTGCCGACATATGTAATTGAAGGACAGCCTACACCGACTGTTGCTTATGAAGCGGGGTCGAACACGCTCGTCATTAGCGCGTCAGGTGAAGTTCAAGCCGATTTGGAACAAATCATCCGCCGTCTTGATCAGCGCCGCCCGCAGGTGTTGGTCGAAGCTATCATTGTTGAAATCTCCGACGTTGCAGCAAAAGAGCTTGGCGTTCAATTTGCTTTGGGCGGGATTAACGGCTCCACAGTGCCTTTATTATCCTCCAATTTTTCGCGCCAAGCCGGGAACTTATTAAATGTCATCGGGGCCTTAGGCGCTGATGACGTCGGTCTAAGCGACGGCACCCAAAGCACTTTCGAAACCGCTGCCATCAGTTCGATTGCGGGCCTGGACGGCGGCAGTTTCGGGATTGGCGGTAGCAGTAATAACACGCTTTTTGGACTGATAATTAACGCGTTGGAAAAAGATGAAGACAGCAATATTCTGTCGACGCCATTTGTAACCACTTTGGACAATGTTCCTGCAACCTTCCTCGTAGGGCAGGAAATCCCAATTACGACGGGTGAGAGTTTAGGCGGAAATAATCTCAACCCGTTTCGAACATTTGAACGTCAGGAAGTTGGTATTCAGTTAGATGTCCTTCCGCAAATCTCTGACGGGGATGTCGTGCGTTTGGAAATCGAACAAATCGTCTCTTCCATTTCGGGCGTGCTGACATCAGCTGCGGGCGATTTTGTTTTAAATAAGCGCGAGATCACAACCACGGTGCTTGCGAATAATGGCGAGATTATTGTGCTTGGTGGACTGGTTCAAGATGATGAGCAAATCAACGTCTCGAAAGTTCCGGTTTTGGGCGATATTCCGATTGCCGGAAAACTATTCCAGTCAAAAGGCAAGACGCGAAATAAAACCAATCTCATGGTCTTCCTTCGCCCGACGATTATCCGCACAGCTGCGGATGCACGGCCTCTGACCCAAGATCGCTTAAATCAAAGCCGTCTTGAGGACATGAACCAAAGCGGACGGACATTTTCGAAATTAGATTCCGTTCTCGGGCCTCAACCCTAACGCCCGCAATGTTGCGTTGGATTCTACCGGCAATTTTAAGCGGGCTCGCAGCCTTGCTCGCCTGCCTACCCATGCGCTGGGCGGCCGGGTGGATACTACCTGAGAATATAGAAAGGCTTGCACCCGAGCTCGTGATGCAGGGGACTATTTGGCACGGCAGTGTTGTCGGTCTTCCGCTATTCGGCACCGCGAACTTAGACATTGCACCGCTCTCCCGCCTTGTAAAATTTGAAACGGGTATGAGTGGAAATTATCTCTCCGGCAGCCTGTCTCCTTCGCGGGCTGAAAATATCGATTTTCGTATGGATTTTGCGACGATTCCATTCACGGATGGACGGCTCCAAGGTTTACGCGGAAATCTGTCAGCGAAGATATCAGAAATTCAAATTGCCGGGCAATCCTGCCAAACAGCGACAGGCACAGCGCGAACAGATGTGTTGCAGCGCAATGGCGGGACAATGCAATGGACGGGTCCGGAACTGACGGGGCCCATACGCTGTGAGGAGGGAGCTTTGGTCGCCGACCTATCCGGCCGCGATGCGCAACAATCAGTTTCTGCGCTTTTGCGGCTTAGCCCGGACAGGACCTATCGTGCTGATATTAAAGTGGAAACGATTCGGGTGGAAGCGGATGCAGTTTTGCCCCTATTCGGGTTTTCCCGCTCTGGGCAGAGTTTTGTGCTGACAGAGCAAGGAAAATGGCGCTAATTTAATGATGATGCGGTTCAGTCTGATTACACTCAGCGCAATTCTTATTAGCGCCTGTGCGACGGTGCAAAATTCATCTGATACCTCGGCTTCCAGCGGCTTGCCAACATCTAAACTTGCGCCCGGAGAATGTGGCTTATTCGGATGGGCCACGGATGAAACACGTAAATTCGTTTTTTACGCGGACAAAGATACGGCCCGTTATGACAGCCCGGAAGGACCGGTCGACCTGACTGCGCAAATGGCTTTTCCGGCCACTGACTATATCGACTCGTCAGGTAAGGCAGTTACGCTACGCTTGGGTGAAGGCGAAATAATGGATGGCGGTATGCGCTATCCCGGTGCGCGCATTGTAACTCTCACGGATGAGGGATGGGAGCGCCTGCATCCTATTGCAATTGTGCGGAGCTGTCAGCCCTAACTCGGCTAAACCAGTTTCAGCGTTAGAAAAGTTATCGCAATGGCTACTGCCAGGAAGGGACCAAAGGCAAGTTTGAGAGTTGACCGTTCTTTAGATGGTTGCATCAGAATATAGATTAGCCCCGCACTGCTGGCGATGAGAATGATGAAGGGCAGAGCTATCGCGCCGCACCATGCTCCGCCCACCGCCAGAAGTTTCGCATCCCCGCGGCCCAGACCTTCCTGTTTGCGGATCACGCGGTAGGCTGTCTCGACGGTCCAGAAAATCGCATACCCTAAGACCGCGCCGAGCAGGTAGGGGTAGAGGTCCAACGCAACATTAAAATTATAAATCAGACCTATAGCGATAAGGGATTTCGTCCAAATATTGGGCAATCGGTAGGTTTGCCAATCAATATAGGACAGACGCGCCAAGCCGCCGAGTAAAATCAGCCCGCCAATCCAGTTTATGATAACCGCATTCATGATTTTCGCCTAATGTGTCGCGGCCTCCACGTAAAATGGATTTACGCGTCAAGTTGCAATGTTTAGGCGGGTGGCGCCAGAGACAATCCGCAAAGTGAGACAATGAGCCAGACCGACTTACATCCCGAAGGAGATACCGCGCTCCAAGACGCATTGGCGATGGATGATGATGTTGCCTTGTCAGAAACACTGGCGCGGCTACATCCCGCTGATGTGTCTGATGAGCTGGAACAGCTTTCTTCGGAACAGCGCGAAGATATTATTGCTCGCGTTCCGGACATCATTTCGGGTGATGTGCTCGCTGAGCTGGAAGATGACGTTGTTGAAGATATTTTGCCGTTTCTGGATGCTGACCGCATTGCTGATGCGCTGTCCGATATGGATAATGATGATGCGACGCAGATTCTGGAGGAGATGGAGGACGGGCAGCGTGAAGATGTTCTAGACGCTGTCACACCGAAAGAGCGGATTGCTTATGAGGAAAGCCTCGCCTTTGATGATGAGACAATCGGGCGTCTCATGCAGCGCGAATTTGTCGCCGCACCGGAATTTTGGCTGGTCGGAGATGCGATTGATCATATGCGCCAAACAGGGGAGGATTTACCCGATTTATTTTTCAATGTTTATGTCATCGACACGGCTTTCAAGCCGATTGGATATGTCCCTGTCAGCCGTTTGATGCGCTCAGAGCGCGATATTCGTCTTTCGGATATAATGAGTAATACCATCGTAAAGATCGATCAGGATAGTGACCAAGAGGAGGCCGCATTCCTGTTTGAAAAATATAATCTGATCTCCGCACCCGTCATTAATGATGCCGGTCGTTTGGTCGGGATGATGACTGTTGATGATATCATCGAAATTATCCAAGATGAGAACAAAGAGGACATCTTGGCGCTGGCCGGGGTTTCGGATGCGGGTCTGGCCGATACGGCAATTGAAACCGTTCGAGCGCGAGCGCCTTGGCTATTCATCAACTTGCTGACAGCGGTTTTGGCCAGCTTGGTCATTGCACGCTTTGATTACGCGATTACTGAAATTGTGGCGCTGGCCGTATTAATGCCGATTGTGGCCAGTATGGGCGGAAATGCGGGTACGCAAGCGCTTACCGTGGCTGTGCGCGCCTTGGCAGAACGGGAATTGACGACGAAATCCGCTTGGCGAGCCGTGCGCAGGGAAAGCGTAGCCGCCTTGATTATTGGCGTCATTTTTGCGGTGGTTCTGGCGTTGATAGCGTATATTTGGTTCGGGGACAAACAACTCGCAATTGTCGCTTTCATCGCCATGATTGTGAACCACGTCTTTGCCGGATTGGCCGGGATTGCCATCCCATTGGGGCTGAAACGTGCGGGTGCTGATCCCGCGGTCAGCTCGTCCGTTTTTGTAACGACAGTCACCGATATTGTCGGGTTTTTCGCCTTTTTGGGAACTGCTGTTCTTATTCTCCTATAGGGCGAATTCGGCCCGACATTTGCAACGACCCTTTCAACGCTATCGGGCCTCCGCCCGAGCTGTATTGATTTGGGACGATTATGAGCCAGAACCTGACAATCTCCGATACCGGGCTAAAGCTAATTAAGGCATTTGAGGGCTATCGTCCGGTGGACCGCGAACTCATCACAGGACAGAGAGTTGTTGGATACGGTCATCGCCTCTACTCCGAAGATGCGGTCATGATGAATAAGGGCGAAGCGGAATCAGTCTTGCGCGCCGATCTTGAACCTTTCGAAGACATGATTAATTCCGAGGTTCACGCCCCAATCACGCAAAGTCAATTTGATGCGCTGTGTTCTTTCGCATTTAACATTGGACCCAAAGCATTTTTAAAGAGTGATACGCTGCGAGCATTGAATAATGGTCGTCCACTGGATGCGGCCAATGGGCTGGATGTTTGGCGCAAGTCTGAAATTGCCGGGAAGACTTATGTCGTTGATGCCTTGATGCGCCGCCGCACGGCTGAAAAAGCGCTTTTCCTTCGTACTTTACGCGACTTGCCCGCCGGACGAGAAGATCTGCCGCCCGTCGAAGACACGACGATTAAAGGTCTGTCGACTGAGGATGCTTTACCGGTTTTCACCGAAGATGATGCAAATGGAATTGTTGCAACAGCGCCTTATACAGCCAAGTCTGCGCCGTCGCGCCGCCGCGAGGACGGACCTGCCGGGGCGCTTCAATTATCAGAGCTGGATATTATTGAAGACATGGACACGCCTGAACTGGCGGATCCTCTTGAGGATAATATTCCTGCAGATCTCGCTTTTGATTTGGATGAAGCGGACGCTGAAGCGTTTGAAGACGAGATTGACAACGAAACCGTCTTTTCCGGTGTTGAAGGCGATGAATCCTTGGCCGAGGACGCAATACGCCCATCGCCTATCGCAGCGGCCGCAACAGATATTGTCGCCCGACTGGACGCGTTGATTGAGGATGCGGATACACGTTTCGAGGATAGAGATGCCGATTGGCCTGAAAGCCTAATTACATCAGAGACCGCCAGTGAGGAGATACAGGCGCGATCCGAAGATGAGACTTTGACCGTGAAAACAGATTTGAAAACACGTGACAATGTAATCAATCTAAATCCGCGGGCAACGCGTCCGCTTGAAACGCCGGATGATGCCCCGGCCGAAATTAAGGGTGATTTACCTCTTGTTGAGGCCGAGCAAGAAAAATCAGTGCTCGTAATTGACGAACTCGCTCAAGATGATGCTTTTCGCATCAGAACTGATTCAGCGGCAAAATATATAGAGACTTCCGCTCCGGCCAAACTGCCGACCGCACCGCAACGTCAAAGCGCGTTGGGCCTGTGGATACCTGTTCTGATTGGTTTCTTACTCTTGGGTGCGGCGGGTGGAACCCTTATCCGCGGCGCTGAATCCCTGCTGGGCGACTGGGGGCCTATCATTGCCTTTACAGGCGTCGTGATTGGTATTGGCCTGATATTGGCAGGAATTTACGCGGCGTTAAGGATAAACTCACGGAGTTAGAGAGCGGCAAGACCTTCTCAATATTTAGACGTTAGGAAGCCAAACATGTTAAATGATACTACACAAAACGACCTGTCACATCAGGATGAAGATAGTTACCCGACTGATAATACGGCCATGCTGAACGATTGGACGGACGCGAAGTCGGACGCTTTTCAAAAAGAAATCATGAGCTTTGGTCATAATTTGGACGGAACGGGTCTTTTCACGGATGAGGCCTTGATCTCCTTATTGGAACGTCATCCTTCTGAAAAACTGGATGTTTGCACGATGGGTGCGGCTGATCATCCCATGTATCCAAATAAGTTTCGCACGGGTGACTTTCGTGAGGCTTCTGGAAAAACGCTTCTTAATGCGGCCAAGGCAGGGCGCGTTTGGATTAATGTACGCCAAGCCATGAATGTCCACCCTGAATATAAAGCTGTGCTGGATCGGATGTATGGAGAGCTAGCTGAAAAAACAGGCAACCGCGCATTTAATCCACGCGGGGGAATTTTAATTTCTTCTCCTGTTGCGCGTGTGCCGTATCATTTTGATAAAACAGAGACGATTCTGTGGCATGTGCGCGGTCAAAAGCGGATCTACCTTTACCCGCTGACGCAGAAATTTATTTCAGACACAGCTTATGAAAGTGTCGTTTCCAACGCATTGGAAGATGATTTGCCATATGATAAATCATTCGACGCGGATGCTGAAATCATCGATTTGGCGGAAGGTACGGCCCTGACATGGCCGCTCAACTCGCCGCATCGTGTTGACAATCAAACCTTCTGTGTTTCTGTAACGACTGAATATTCCACACGGGAATCCGGTGCCAAAAACGCAGCGATGTTGACGAATGCAACATTACGTCACCGATTTGGAATGGATCCATCCTATCACCGCGATGGCGATTTGACCCGCCGCGTCAAGTCGATTGCAGGTCGCATTTTGCGAAAGACGCCTCTTGCACCTGATACGTCCAAGCCGGATATGGTGACATTTCGTGTTGATGGAACTGTTGACGACTATGTTGTCGATGTTGAGCCATTTCAGCGCAGCTTCTAGCCATATTGGTTTCGCCGTCCTAAATGGACGGCGATGACAGTTCATTTACAAAAACTATCTGTCGGATCAGAATCGATACAGACATTGGCTGATTGGCAAAGCCATGTCGTCCGAGGACGACAGCGGCAAGGGCTATCCCCGCATCATATTCATGTCACGCGCATGTTTCCAAAACGGCGCGAAGACATATTGGATGGTGGGTCAATCTATTGGGTCATCAAAGGCAACATTATGTGCCGGAACCGTATTGTCGGATTGGAAGAGATGACAAAAAACGGACACCGGGCGTGCGGTATTCTGATGGATCCTGAGCTAATCCCCGTCTTGCCAAAACCAAGACGTGCCTTTCAAGGTTGGCGATATTTGCAAGATGGCGATCAGCCAGCGGATTTGACGGGATTGGAAAGTGGTGAAGATTTACCAGCCGCTTTGAGGGCAAAACTGATTGATTTGGGCGCTTGGTAGGCCAGCAATAAAAAAAGCCCCGGATTGATATCCGGGGCTTTCGCATTTGATATAGACTTTCGTCTTAGAAATTGACGCGAACCTTGGCGTAATATTGCCCGCCGTTAAATCCGGTCGGTGCCGCTTCTGGGTAAAGTTGGCCTAGTCCACCAGCACCTGGATTTTCATCCGGGTAGTTGTCGAACAGATTGTTTGCACCAATGGCAAGCTCGATACCTTCGCGAACTTCAGCCGCAATCTCTGCATCAATCAGGATTTC
>JAHDFA010000029.1:0-11208 GCA_020628495.1 Hellea sp. | reverse complement strand
GTGTCAAAGCTATTGGTGAAGAAACGGAATTGTGACAACTGGTCCAGACCGAGGAAGTTATTCCGGTCAATCGTACCATTGGCATCCAGTTCAGTTAGAGCGTCGCTAACGTTATCAGCCGTCGCGCCCGCAAACTGTAGCGCGTCAAGGAAGTCCACATTTTCACCCAAAGCGATGCGGTTATCGACGTCAATCTGGAAGGCATCAATTGTGACAGTGAGACCCTCATAATCAAAAGCAAGTCCAGCCGAAATATTGAAGGCATCTTCAGTGCCAAGATCAGGTCGGTTTCCACCGTTCTGGCTGGCGATGAAATCTGCCGCCAATTGCCCGGCGGCTGTGTTGAGCGGTAATGTACCTTGATCGACCAATTGTCCGCCAACATTCTGTGTTGTCACATTGGTTATGTTGGCTTGTCCGGCTGTCGGTGCGTGGAAGCCTGTCGAAATTGTGCTGCGAAGCGAGACGTTATCGGTGGCTTTGAAAAGCGCTGCAATTTTATAGTCCAGCGTGTTTCCGAAATCAGAGAAATCTTCATAACGTAACGCGCCTTGCAAAGTCAGCTGATCCGTTACATCGGCTTCCAAATCGACATATGTACCGATGGAGTCCTGAGAGTTTGAAGATGAATTCGGGAAACCGCCAAAGCCGTTAGAGCTGGACGAGAATCCTTGGTCAGCAAGTGGGCCAAGTGCGAAACTGGCCGCATCACCTGCAAAGAGGTCAAATGTCTCTTTCCGGTATTCCGCACCAAAGGCAATGGAGAGGTCTGATGCCAAGCCAATGTCATGGAGATAACCAAAGTCAGCATTCAGTGTTGTTTCTTTCTGCTCTTGTCCACCCGGCACGAAATCGCGCGGCGTATTCGGACCAAGGGAAGCGTTGACAGTATTGTTGATGAAGAAGTCCACTTTGGATGAACCATGTGTGGCAGACACGTCATATGTCAGGCCCGTGCCCAACTCAATAATGCCCCGGACACCGCCAGAAATACCAAAATCACGTAAATCACCACCGAAACGTGGGACAAAGCCGCCCGGGATAGTCTCTGTGAAGGCAAAGCAATTTGCGTTGGCTACGATTGATGCAAAGATGGCAGGATCTTGAATAAGGTTATCCTGACCTGTTAACGGGACACCATCAATACATGTGTCGCCGCCGTCTAAATCACCAACACGCACAGATGCGCTCGGATTATCAACGACAAGGTTTGTGCGTCGGTCACGGAAGAAATCATCCGAAGTATCATCCGGCGTGCCGTTGTCATCGGTAATCAAGCTGTTACCTGTGAGGGGGTTAACCTGCGGCCCACGATAGACGCCGCCGCGATTGGTTGGGTTGCGGTAAAAGAAACCGCCAGTTGTTTGGCGCTCTGCATATGTGCCGACCGCGTAGAGCTCGGCATTATCGCTGAGTTCATAAGCTGTGTTGACGAGAAGTTTCAAATCGCCTTCAACATCCGGCTGTCCCCAATATTGCGGGACTTCATCCGTATAGGTGTTAATTGCCCGGAAATCGGCAGCAGCCGTGTTTCCTGCCGCGATGAGTGCCTGAACATCATTACGCACAACAGAACGGACTGTACCGTCTGTTTCGCCATATTCGGCTGTTACATTAAAGTATCCGGCATCACCGATTGGGAGACCAAAATTTGCACCCAAGCGGTAATTATCGCCGTCGCCGTCATAGGTGGAACCATATTTGGCTTCGATCACGCCGCCGGTTGAATCGTCCTTCAAAACAAAGTTGATAACGCCTGCAATCGCATCAGAACCATATTGCGAAGACGCGCCGTCGCGCAGGACTTCAACCTGCTTTAAGGCCAAGGACGGAATAGAGGAAACGTCTACACCTTGCGAACCGTCAGCGATACCGCCACCGAGAAAGGCAATCACGGCACCGCGGTGGCGGCGTTTGCCGTTTAGAAGAACAAGCGTGTTATCAGGCGACAATCCGCGTAAGTTAGCCGGACGCACGATAGAGGCCGCATCGGAAATCGGCTGCGTATTGACGTTATAGGACGGAACAGCGGTTCGCAGCAGGTCTTGCACGTCGTCAGCGGCGTTTGTTGTAAACTCCAAGCCTGTAATCACATCAACAGGGGCGGGCGTATCGGCCGCAGAACGCAAGGCACGGCGAGTACCCGTGGTAATGATTACGTCTTCTGCTTCGACTGTAGTGTCTTCAATTTGGGCATTTGCATGCACGGGCAGAGCTGCCAGCATGAGTGTGGACGCCGAAAGTGCGAGCCATGTTTTATATGCAGAGTTTTGCATGTGTGATAATCCTTAGATTTAGTGTGTTCCCTATGCCGGGACGGTCAGCTTGGCTGACTCTTTTTTTTGGCATGCTGGAACCTATCTTTTCGGGCCTCTGTCACAAGAATATTCTTGTTGCGTAACTTCGCATTTTTACAGATTGTGACTTAATTGACACACATCAAGAATTGCTAGAGTCAAAAAATATGACTAATATATCGCATTATTTTGGATGATGATTGCAGGATTTAAGTTTTGAAGATAAAAATTGCTCAACTTAGCGATGTTCCCGCGATATCATCTCTCATGCGGCTGTCTATAGATCGTCTTCAGAGCACCTATTTGACACCCGAACAAATTAAAGCCTCTCATGCAGGGATGGGGTTGGACACACAGCTAATCAATGACGGCACATATTTTTGTGTCTGGCAGGACGAACGCTTATTGGGGTGCGGGGGGTGGTCTTATCGCGCAACGCTTTATGGCGGCAATCATTCAGCGGGACGGAACAAAGCGAGATTAAACCCGGCAATAGATAGGGCGCGTATTCGCGCCATGTATACTCATCCGGAATATGCGCGCAGAGGGGTTGGGCGCCTCATACTTGAGACATCGGAGCAGGCAGCGAAATCGGCTGGATTCAAAGCACTCGAAATGGCCGCAACCCTTGCCGGCGAGCCTTTCTATAATCGTTGCGGCTATGTGGTAGAAAGCCGATGGGAAGACAGGAACGGGAAAGTCCCTGTGCCTTTGCTCACAATGGTGAAGCAGATTTGATGAAACCTAACTCTCTCGAAAATTAATCGCATCCATCCTCAAAATCTACCGATTAATAACAGTCCCATTTAGACTAAATTAAGTCTGTTCAGCCAATTTTTGTGTTGAATTGGGATGGGTTCAAAAATGTCAGCATTATCACGCATGAGTAAATTGGTTCGGGAGAACGGATCAGACCAAGATGTCTCGAACATCTTAAATGCTGCAGATATGGCCTTTGCACGCGTTGATAAAAACCGCGTTGTTCGGCATGTTGAAGGCAATGTCGCCAGCATTCTGGGTCTGGGAACAAATGAAAATCTCACAGGCGTTGTCCTGACCGAAATTTTAGGCGCGTTTCGGGTGGAAGACCCAAACACCGGCGCGCTTATAAAACCCGAAGAGGCAGCCAGCTTAATTGAAGAATCCATGTCGTCAGGAACGCCGCACAGGACAACGGTCGTGCTGACGACTCTGGATGGACGCCGCGTGCGGGTAAATTCTTGGTATGAGGGACAGGAAGGCCACACAATTGTCGTCCGGGATATCACGACGGACAGCCGCTATCGCAATCTGTTTGAGATTGCCATGACGGCTGCCAATGCAGGATTCTGGTCCATGGACTTTAAATCCGGGAAGTTTACCTATTCTGCCTCTGTCATTAGCCGTTTAACAGTGCAGGAACAGACAAAGCTGGAAGCAAATGGATTGTTTTCAATTATTCATCCTGAAGATGTCTCTACCATTTCAAAGGAATGGGCAGATATCATCCAAAGCCGCCGGGATTTTGACTTAAAATATCGGGTTCAGATCGAAAGCCATAATAATATGTGGCAGCGGTCCATCGGACAAATTACTTGCGCGCCGGATGGAACGCCATTGGGAGCAACCGCCTTTGTCATGGATATAAGTGATGAGGTCAGCAAAACCGAAGCTCTTAAAGCGGAACGTTATGCCTCCAAAGCCAAATCCGAATTTTTGGCCCGTATGAGCCATGAAATTCGGACGCCGCTCAACGCCATTATCGGTATGAGTGACAGTTTGAAAGACGAGCCGCTGAGCTCTGAAGTGCGGGACGTCATATCAGATATTGAAGACGCGGCTGAGGGGTTGCACTACTTGCTGTCCCGAACGCTGGATCATGCCAAATTGATGAGCGACAAGGTGGAAATCAATTTGGAGCCGTCTGACCCGCGTAAGGTTTTGGGGACAGTTGCCCGTCTGTGGAAGCCGCAAATCAGCAGTAAGGGCTTGAAGTTTCAGGTGGCAATTGATCCGAATATCCCGACAGGCATTCTTCTGGATGAATTCCGCTTACAGCAATGTTTAAACAATCTTCTCGCGAATGCGGCCAAGTTTACCAAAATCGGTAGCGTGACGGTCCTTGCCAGAAGGGCGGATATCAAAGGTGAGACCCGCTTGGTCTTAGCTGTTAAAGACACTGGCATCGGCATGTCACAGGATGAAGTGAAAAGGATTTTTAATCCCTTCATGCAGGCCGATAACTCTATCCAAAGGGAATATGGCGGCACAGGCCTGGGTATGAGTATTACAAAAAACCTCACGGAACTCATGGGCGGAGAAATTCGTGTCAAAACGGAGCGGGGCCAGGGAACAACGTTCGCGCTTTTCCTTCCGATAGTGGAAAAAGCCGCAGATTTAACATCTCCCGCGCCTCGGGAGATCAGATCTGCGCTCGCACAAACGGCTTTTTCATCACAAACCGTTGTGACGCCGGAGGCTATGCCCCAAGTTGCATGTGAAAAACCGGCAGCAACCGTGACAAAACTTGCCGCGGACGAACCGCAGGAGTCAAAACCGTTTGAGGGGCTGAATGTTCTATGCGTGGAAGATAATCCCATTAATCAAAAGGTGGTGAAACGCCTGATCGGAAAACGCGTCAATCAGCTCTATTTTGCTGATAATGGCCGCGAAGCCTTGAATATTTTGAATACTGTCCCTGTCGATGTTGTTCTCATGGATATTCATATGCCTGTCATGGACGGCATTGAAACCACGCTGGAAATCCGCAAATCAAATGAGGCATATGCCAATGTTATCATTATCGCTCTAACGGCGGATCCCGATTATCAGCAACGCAGGATTTGCCGCAATATTGGCATGGATGATACCATCGCCAAACCCGTCAAACGCGAAGATATTCTGGAGGCTTTTGATCGCACTTTGTCGAAACTCTCCCGTAATTTCGGACAGGAAGTGTCTCTAAGCGCTTAAACTTTTAGCTCGGAAGGCCTTCAAATTTTCCGTCTTTTTCCAATGCAGCTTGCCAAGCGGGCCGGGCTTCCATGCGCGTGACATATTCCCGAATATTCGGATATTTGTCCAATTGCCTGCCTCGCATTTTCACCATGTGCAGGGTATAGCCCATGGCAATATCCGCCGCTGTAAATCTATCGCCCGCCAAATATTCAGATGTCGAAAGCTGCGTTTCCATCGCTTTCAGAACAGCGTCCAAACGTGGCTGGATAAAGAGGCTTTTCAATGTTTGCTCGACCTTTCCAATGATGGGGCGGACCAAAAACGGGGAGCGCTGCGTTGCCAGGCCCAGAACAAATCCAAAGGTTTGCATTGGCTGTAATGTGCCTTGGGCGGTGTGGAACCAGAACAGGTAGTCCGCACGCAATGGATCGCCGGCGGGCGGGCGCAAATCAGGTCGAGATGACTGATCCACAATATAGTCGATAATGGCATTGCTTTCGGATAAGGTGAGGTCGCCGTCCGTAATGACAGGCGCCGTGCCGAGCGGCGAGAGGCTCTTGTAGCTCTGGGGCGCGAGCATGGTTTTCGTGTCGCGATCATACATTTCAAACCCATAGGGTGCGCCAATTTCTTCCAGCAGCCATAATATCCGTATGGATTGAGAATTTTCCAAGTGATGCAAAGTAATCATATGTGCTGTCCTTAAACGGCGAAATTATCGATAAGCCGCACGCTGCTGTCACCATTCGGGCAATGCGCCGCGACGAGGACGCGGGCCGGACCGTTTAGATAGCCGCCTTCCAACACTGTGAGAGAATTCGGGCTGCGGACCTCAACATAATCCACTGATGAAAACCCTGCCGCAAGCAAAGCGGCTTTTGCGGCATCCGTCGCTTTGTCGACATGTTGGCCTTCGCGCATATCGGCGGCGCAGCGTTTCATAATGACATTCAGTTTCCGGGCCAGTGCTAAACCGTCAGCATTGAAATAGGCATTACGAGAGGACAGGGCGAGACCGTGCTCGTCCCGCGCAATGGGTGCGCCAATTATCTTAATCGGCATGTCCAAATCTTCGACCAAGCGGCGGATTGTGGCAAGTTGCTGATAATCTTTTTCGCCAAAAATGGCTGTATCCGGTTGAACCCGGTTGAAAAGTTTTGTGACGACGAGTGCGACCCCGTCAAAAAAGGTCGGGCGGTAATCCGTCTCCAATCCTTTCGCCACGCCGCCGACTGTTACACCTGTCGCATGGTGAACGTCATACATGGTCTGCGGGTCAGGGATGTAAATCAGATCTACACCTTCAGCTTTCAGCAAGCGGGAGTCAGCTTTTTCTGTGCGTGGGTAGGCTTCCAAATCCTCTCCCGGTGCGAATTGGGTTGGATTGACAAAGATCGAAACAACAACCCGCTCTCCGTGCTTTTTTGCCAATCTGACAAGAGACAGATGGCCTTCATGCAAAGCGCCCATGGTTGGGACAAAGACGATGCGGTCGCCGGACCCCCGCCAACCCCATATGACCTTTCGCAGGTCGCGTTCCGTTCGCACGATATTCATATAAAGGCGTTTACGGCTTAGGGTGCAATAAGCCAACATTTGGTTTGCGTTTGGGCGGCGGCGATTTTTGCACAGGCTGTTTTTGCATCCGCTGCTGATAATCCCGTTAGGCGCGCATGAAAAACCGGAACGCCATCGACAAAGCCGCTAGATATGTCCGGGGGAGACGCCGAGTTTACCGCGCCGGATATTCGCACAGCCTCTTGTTCACTCGGAATATTGCGCAGTTGCACAGCCCAAGGCTTGGCCTCCCGGCGCATTTTAGCGCCGCGCAGGACGGTGGTCGGGGCACTGTGGTCGGCGAGTATGAGAGCGGGCGGCTCTGCACGCGGCACAACGCCCATCACATCAAATCCTCGCTCGACCAGATCGCGCATATGTGTATTGCGGCTCTTCCCGCTCGCCCCGCCCAATACAATGGCAATTTGCCGTCTGTCATTCCGTATGGCGCTGACCATCAGATTATAGCCTGAAGCATTGGTGTAACCTGTTTTGAACCCATCCACCTCAGGCATGTCATGCAGCAAGGCATTGGTATTTTTCACGCCGCGAAAATGGGTCTGACCGAAATAGTGATAGCGATCATAATGGGTGGTAAGAATGGAATGGGCGAGTTTAGCCATATCTCGCGCGGTGGTTTTCTGGTCCGGATGAGGCAAGCCATTGGCGGTTTTAAATGTGGTGCGGTGCATACCAAGACTGCGCGCCTTTGCCGTCATCATGGTAGCGAATTTCGCTTCCGTGCCACCAAGTCGTTCCGCTAGAACAACAGCAGAGTCATTATGACTTCGCACAGCCACAGATTGAATAAGCTCCCGCACAGTGATGGTTTGCCCGGCTCTCAAGCCTAATTTGACGGGCGGTGTGCGAGAGGCTTTGCGGGAGACACTGACACGCTCATTTAATGTGAGTCTGCCTTCATCCAAAGCATCAAACACCAGATGAAGCGTCATGACCTTGGTTAGCGATGCCGGATAACGCAGCGCATCGATCTGCCTCGCATGGACAACATCCAGCGTATCCGCATCGACAATTATCGACGCATACCGCCCTTCCGCCCAAGCGGAAGACGCAAATACAAAACTCATCCCAAAAATGAAAAGAAAACGCAGCATAAGTCTGTGTCTTCATGCGGAACGGTTAGAATAGGGTTAACGGGGCGTTAAGTCATATAGCGGGCTAAAGGAAAAATCTCAGAATATATATAAGGCGATGCCTAGATGAGCTCAGCTTTTAAAACCGGTGTCGCACAGTTTTAGGCCGCTCTTTTTTCTATCGACGCCCTCAGCCATTTTGTCATTGTTTGTATCAAATCCTTCTTGCTAAATGGTTTTGATAAATAATCATCCATTCCTGCGCGCAAAAATCTCTCGCGATCCGATTTCATGGCATGCGCCGTGACACAAATGATTGGCGTGCGGTTGCGTCCTGTATTCATCTCTTCATTTCGGATAATATGGGTCGCATCCTCGCCTCCCATAACAGGCATAGAGACATCCATGAAAATTAAGTCGAAATCCTGCTGTCTATATGCCTCCACGGCTTCCAATCCTGTTTTGGCTATGGTCAGCGATATTTTTGGATGTTTGAGATAGGACTTAATGACCATGAGATTGATTTCATCATCTTCGGCGATCAGAAATTTGAGTCCTTGGCGTGTGGCCAGCTGTTTTTTGTGTGTGGGGTTCTTTTGAGAAAATGTGCTCACCTGTTGCACGTCAGACGATGGGGTCAGGGGTTTTCTTTTAACTTCGTTCAAAGGCAGTTTGAGCATAAAACTTGTGCCCACCCCCGGTTGCGATTCAACTGTAAGCGTTCCATTCATCGCCTCCGCGAGTTGCCTTGAAATTGTAAGGCCCAACCCTGTGCCGCCAAATTCACGCGTTGTCGAATTTTCAGCTTGCGTGAAGGGTTCAAAAATCGAACTTAGTTTGTTCGGCTCAATTCCGATACCGGTATCAGAGACGGTTATTTCAAGTTCCGTTATTTCGGCCTTCTGCTGACCCTCAGCGCGAATGTTTATGACGCCTTCGGAGGTGAATTTAATGGCATTTCCGACTAAATTTGACAGGATTTGCAGAATACGGTTGGCGTCCGCCATAAAATGCGTGGGCAGCCCGGCTTGATAATGCCAAGCAATGTTTAAACCTTTTTGATTGGCGCTGGCGCTAAATAAATCCGCAGCCTGTTTGATAATCGTCTTTATGTCACAGGCTTCTGGATAGAGAATTTCTTTTCCGGAGTCGATTTTTGATAAATCCAAAATATTACTCAAAATTGTGAGAAGGCTGTTCCCTGATTTATCAATGATGTCCGTATATTCTTTCTGTTCTTCAGTCAGATTGGTTCGGCGGAGTATGTCCAGGACTCCTAAAACGCCGTTCATCGGGGTTCTGATTTCATGGCTCATATTTGCAAGGAAAGCTGTCTTCGCAAGATTTGCGGCTTCTGCTGCCAGCTTGGCATCAATTAGGGCTTGTTCTGCCGCTTTGGCCTTTGAAATGTCGCGAATATAAGCGACGAAAATATCCACATCCTCACCCCGGCTGCGCGACACGGAAAGTTCCGACATAAACTCTTCGCCATTTATTCGCATGGCTTCAATTTCAGTCCGAAAAGTTTCGTGAGAGTTTCCCCTATCGCTCGCTACATATTTAAGAGAGTTGTAATGTAAGGATCGATGACGTTCGGGTATGATATAATCCGCCATATCCTTTCCGATGACGTCTTCGCGTTTAAAACCGAACATGTCTTCCGCGCGGTCATTCGCCTCCAGCATGAGGCCTTCCGCATCAAAAATGATGATTGCATCATGTGACGTTGAAAAGCTCGCCTCCAATTGTCGTTGTTTCCATTCGACTTCGGCTTCCATGGTTTTGAGATTTGTAACGTCTACGCCGGTTGCCAATAGGGCTTTCTCTCCGGTCACGGCATCCAGACTGACTTTGACGCTCAAATCAAACCAGATTTCACCTTCAGAGGTGTGCATTTTTGAAATCGAACGCGTATCTTCACCATTTTGCCAAGCTTTGCGGCAGGCTTCATACTCTTCCGGCCTCACGTAAAAATCGGCTAATGTCATCTCTCTATTTGGTGTGAAATCCCTTGCCGCAGGATTTTGATATAGAAGTTTGCCTTCGAAGCTAAACAGGCCAATGGCGATATCAGTGTGGAGTAAAGCCTTTAAGCTCCTCAGCGTGTCGTTAGTTTGAGCCTTTTGCCCCAAGGATTCACACAACATAGCCATGCGATTGTCGGGCAACCGAAATCCTGAATAAATAACGTCAATCGTGACGGGGAGGCCCCTGGGAAACAGGGTCCAATTTTCTTGAAAACTGCCATGCCCGGCTTCGAAGTCAGAAAGATATTGCTCCAATCTTTTTGCAACAGTGCTTGTCATGCCCTTAGACAAATCGCGCTGCTTTAGTTCTGCCTCTGTCTCGGCGTTCCAGAGTTCACAGGCTGATGCGTTCGCGTGGATGATGCGCTTATGACGAATATCATATACCCAGATTGCAGTTTGTAATTTCTTCGCAAACGCAAAACGATCCGTGGTGTCAGATTTTTGAGATTTGGCAGAGGAAGGCATAAGCTACTTTGAAGACGATAGAGGCGGGCAATGTGGAACACTATCTCTGATTGCGCCTAAGAAATCGTTACTCATCTTTCACAGCGTAACGTCTTGGCGTGACCTTAGAAGGCTATATATAGTGCGGCCATGGAGACTCGCTTTACATATATAACCGCCGGCCCTGATAAAGACACAGGCGAGGATGGCGGCGAAGAACGCGGTGTTGCGACCAAAATCCGCACCAAGACCAAAAAACCGTCTATGTGGCGCGTGTTGCTGATGAATGATGATTACACGCCGATGGAATTCGTCGTGTCTATCCTGATGGGTATCTTCAACAAGACATCCGAAGAAGCCACGCAGATCATGCTCAACGTCCATCAATCAGGCGTCGGAACCTGCGGCGTTTATACCTTTGAAGTCGCCGAAACCAAAGTCGCGCAAGTCATGGATAGCGCGAAACGCGCCCAACACCCGCTCCAGTGTACGCTGGAGAAGGCTTAGCACTTAATCCTCAATCATCTCCCATTTGGAATGTAGCGTATTGGGGATGATGTCATAGCTGTAGGGAATAGAGAAGGCGAGTTCGATATCGCCTTTACGGTCCCAATAGACCTGTCGGTCCAAGCCTTTGATAATCGCAACATATTCCGGGCCGAGTGCATCGGTGATGTCATTGATTTCGCCGACAATTTTGGCCACGACTTCATCGCGATATTGGTAAGGGTCAACGACAGAGACGGATGTTTCGCCATTTGTGCTGATTGTGATGCGGCCCTTTTCCTCAATCCCGTCAACAAAGCGGGAAAGTTTCGTCGCGAGCTTTGCGCTGTTTTCCACTTGGTC
>JAHDFA010000028.1 GCA_020628495.1 Hellea sp. | reverse complement strand
GGTTGCAGCTGACAAGAGAGCCAATGTCATTGCCAAGGTTGAAGTTAAATCCAAATGTCAAAGAGATTGACGGCTTTGCATATGAGGATGTGAAGATACTGGGGTATAAAGCACATCCGCATATTGTGGGGAAAGTTGCGGTTTAGTTTGTTTTGAAAAAGTTATTATAGAGAGCAATAGGTTCATCAAAATCAAAATCATCTTTTGTGTGGTCCATGCGTAAGGCAATCACAGAATAGGTGGTTTCAGTAGAAACCAACTGGAAGTTAATTTCTTCCGAGTTCGTTTTAATTGCTTCAACTTTGTGGCAATAAAAGTGGGTAGGTAACTGAACCAACCTTGTGCCTTGGAAGACCAAGGCTATCCGATCTGCATGGTAATTTTCTTTATTTGCAAGCAGCAACAGTCGAGAGAAACTTGGAGAATAGCTCCAGAGCTGGATGTTTCGATTCAAGACTAACGGTTTCATTCCTACTATCCCATCACGCCTTCTTCACAAACAGAGTCTTCAACTTCATCGCCCCAATCCCGTCGATTTTGCAATCAATATCGTGGTCCTCATCGACAAGCCTGTTGATTCGCACTTTGGTGCCGACCTTCGCCACTTTTGACGTCCCTTTGACTTTCAGGTCCTTAATGATCGTCACCATATCGCCCTCGACAAGCACATTGCCATTGGCGTCTTTATAGACACGTTCCGTCGAAAATTCGGGATTGGTGCTCCATTCATGTGCGCATTCGGGACAGACCATCAATGCGCCATCTTCATAGGTGTAGACGCCAGAACATTCAGGGCAGGGTGGCAAGTCGGACATATTCTCACTTCACAAATTAGAGCTGGCTCTTGCCTCGCTTCGCTTTCTGCGTCACCTAAAAAGGGAAGTGGAGATATATATGACCAAATTCCTGACGACCGCAGCGATCATAGCTGCATGCGCGGCACCCGCATTTGCATCAGACGCCGATCTCACAAAAGCCGTCGCGATTGATTACGGCTATGTGTTCGACATCTACAAAAACCTTCATGAGAATCCCGAACTGGCGCTGAAGGAACTCAACACGTCATCCATGTTGGCGAAAGAACTCGCTGACCTCGGCTTTGAAGTCACAGAGCGGGTCGGTGATGATTGGGTGAAAGAAAAGATCAAGAAAGATGTCGGCACGCTTTATGAGGATGTCGGCGGTTACGGCGTTGTTGCCGTGATGAAAAATGGCGACGGGCCGACCGTTATGTTGCGCGCCGATATGGATGCGTTGCCTCTCGAGGAGAAAACGGGTCTGCCTTATGAGTCCAAAGTCACGTCCCAGAGCTATCGCGGGGAAGAGGTTCCGGTCATGCATGCCTGTGCCCATGACAGCCATGTCGCCATTCTAATCGGGGCGGCGCGACAACTGGTAAAGCGCAAAGACGATTGGTCCGGCACACTAGTCTTGATTGGTCAGCCCGCTGAAGAACTCGGCTTGGGCGCGATGGCGATGTTGGAGGACGGCCTGTTCGAGAATTTCCCAAAACCGGATTACGTCCTCGCGACCCATACATCGGGGTGGGCACCGGCGGGCGTGATTAGCTATACCTCCGGCTATGCACTCGCCAATGTGGACAGTGTTGATATCACAATCAAAGGCATCGGCGCACATGGCTCCGCACCGCATATGGGCAAAGACCCAATTGTCCTTGGTGCGCAGATCGTGAATGCGTTGCAGGCTTTGGTTTCGCGTGAGGTGAACCCGCTGGATGCGGGCGTTGTGACGGTCGGGAGTTTCCAAGCCGGATTTGTTCACAATATCATCCCGGATGAGGCGAAATTACAGCTGACTGTTCGGTCCTATGATGACGACGTTCGGAAAACACTGCTGGACGGGATTGAGCGGATTACACTGTCGCAAGCACTCTCGGCCGGACTGCCGGAAGAGTTGATGCCCGAAATCACCATCCAAAGCGATTATACGCCCTCGACCTATAATGATCCGGAGATGACGGAACGTGTTATGGGAGCTGTTGGAAAGTCCATTGGTGAGGATAAAGTTATCACGCAACCGCCAAGCATGGGGGGCGAGGATTTCTCGCGTTTCCATCGCTATGACCGCGATATCAAGACTTTGATTTTCTGGACGGGTGGTGCGGAGCCCAAAGCCTTTAAGGCCGCAAGAGAAGGGAAAGGCGAATTACCACCGGGAAATCACTCTCCATTTTTTGCACCACAGCCGGAGGCCGCATTGAAAATGGGTGTGCAGGCCATGACAGCGGGTACGTTGGAACTATTCGACGAATAGGCTTATTGTGGTGTATCCGACGCCTTGAAGCGGTTTCGGATAAACCACCAAATCACGATCGCGCCGACCATTTTGCCGATAATGCTCATGGTGACATTCGGCCCGGTTAATTGATCGGGTCGGATCATCTCTGCGCCATAGAGGAATATCGTTGTGTCGAGCGGTGCGGCGATGGCTGAGGACAGAAGAACCCGAGTCGAGAGACGGTATTTTGTAAATGTGAAAAGTGCCCAATCGACCATCTCCGCGATGGCAAACGCGCCGCCGCTTGCGAGGGCAAGCTCAGGACCTGCGGCAAAGGCCGTTAAAATCAGCGCAACGGCCATGGCGACCAGCACGTAATGCCCGACTTCTCGCTGGGCGAAATCTCTCACGACTAGAACAAGTCCGGTTACAATCGTCACAGGGTTAAATGCCCAGCCCGGCAAAACCTCCCACATAGGCGCCCAAGTGAAAGACCAATTGATGAAGGGGATAAGCGCCACATACAAAAATGTAATAAGGGGTATGCCAAATCGGCGCTTCGGGGCTTTGCTATAGGTCGACATGATGACAGCGTTTAGGATAGGCTTTCGCGCATGTCTACGAATCCAAAGCTGTGCGCCATTGTCGCTATGGACCGAAACCGTGTGATCGGTCGCGAGGGGGATTTGCCATGGCGTTTGCCATCTGATCTCAAACACTTCAAACATGTGACACTAGGAAAACCTTGTCTGATGGGGCGAAAGACATGGGAGAGCCTACCATTTCCGCTACCCGGTCGTCCGAACTTAGTTCTGACACGAAATGCCGATTACGTGGCCAAAGGGGCTAAAGTTTTTTCAGATACGTATGAGATGGTGGGCGAGGGATATGAACTCGCGGGCGCGGCCGGGGTTGATGAAATTATGTTGATCGGCGGCGCGCAACTATATGAAACATTACTGCAGCGATGTGATCGGCTTTATGTTACGCGCGTTGATGCGGAGGTGGATGGTGATGCAATCTTTCCCGTTATAGATCCTGATTATTGGTGTCTCACAGATGAAGACGGGCCCAAACAAGGCCCGAAAGATGAGTTTAGCTTCCATGTCGCAGTATTTGACCGCGTCCGGGCTGTCTGACTGCACGTAATCACCTTGAAACCTGCGTCGGACCGCGCCACATGTGCAGCAATTGAATTTCGGAGACAATATGTCGGATAATAATAGTCCATGGGGCCCCAAACCGGGGGACGGAAACGCTGGCGGTAAAGGCAAAGGGAATTCGCCTTGGGGAAATGGCGGCGGCCAACGTCCCAATAAACCTCAACGCCCAAGCCGTGATAATGTCATTGAAGGCTTTAAAGCCCGCACGGGCCGCGGCGGAAGCAGTGGCGGTAATGGACAACTGCCGGATTTCAAAATCCCGGCATGGATGTTTGTTCTTATTCCAATCATCTTTCTTCTGTTGACATCAGTATTCACCATTCAAGGTAACCAAGAGGCTGTTGTTCTGCGTTTCGGCGATTATCAACGCACTGTCGGTCCGGGTCTGCATTTTAAACTCCCCGATCCAATTGAACGCAAAATCGTTGAAAATGTCACGGATCAGCGGGAGACCATTGTCGGTGTCCGCAATAATCAGGAATCCTTGATGCTGACGGGTGACGAGAATATTGTTGATATCAATTTCACCGTTCTTTGGGTCATCAATGATTTAGAGGCCTATCTTTTCAAGGTTGAGAAGAATGAAGACCTCGTTAAATCTGCAGCTGAGTCAGTTGTTCGTGAAATTATTGGGAAAAACGAACTCGACCCGATCATTACGACGGGTCGTCAGCAATTTGGTGGCGAGGTTCGCGATCAGCTACAAGCCCTGCTTGATGAATATGAAGCGGGCGTTCTTATCAACGATGTTCAATTTCAGAAAACCGACCCGCCCGCAGAAGTCGAAGATGATTTTCTCGATGTTGTGAACGCTCAGCAGGAAGCTGAACGCGCAATCAATGAGGCGCGCGCCTATCGAAACACGCAAGTATTGGAAGCTGAAGGTACTGCGGCCAAGTTGATCCAAGAGGCAGAAGCCTATCGCGATTCAGTCGTTGCGGATGCCGAAGGTGAGGCGCAGCGCTTTAAGTTGATTTACGAAGAATATCGCCAAGCGCCTCAAGTTACTCGACAGCGGATGTATTTAGAGACACTGGAAAAAGTTTACGGTGATGCTGAAAAAATCGTCCTAGATGGTGATGCCGGGTCGGGCGTGGTGCCTTACCTCCCACTGGATCAATTGAATAAGAAAGGCGGCCAGTAATGAACCAGAATAAGCTCTTTCTGTTTGGCGGCATCGCACTTGTCGCTATTATCCTGCTCAGCCAGGTTTTTTACACTGTCCGTGAGGATAAGCAGGCGCTCGTCCTTCGCTTTGGTGAACCTGTGCGCGTTGAAAATGCCTATCAGAACATTGAAGGAGAGGCACTCAATCCGAATGCCGGGCTAAAGTTCAAATTGCCATTTATCGAGAATGTACGTCAGTATGATCGTAAGAACCTGGTACTGGATTTGCCGGTTCAACAAATTCTTGCATCTGATCAGGAGCGTTTAGCCGTTGATGCATTTATTCGCTATCGGATCACAGATATCCGCGCTTTCTATGAGGCTTTCAACCTGCGCGATCGCGCGGAACAGCAACTTCGCAATGTGATCGACTCACTGGTGCGAGACGTTCTCGGTAGCGTTGAGTCACAGGAAATTATCTCCGGGCAGCGCGCAGACCTTATGAATGCGATTGAAACCCGCGCTAATGCCCGTGCCGTTGCTGGTAAGTTTGGCGTTGTCGTTGAAGATGTCCGCATCAAACGGGCTGATTTGCCCCCAGCTAACGCGGAGCGAGTTTTTGATCGCATGGCGGCAGATCGTCAGGAGCAATCAGCAGAGAAACGCGGTGAAGGTGAGCGGTCCAAGCGAACCATTCGTGCTGAAGCCGATAAGGAAGTTGAAATCCTACTGGCGAATGCGCGTCGCGATTCTGAGATTATTCGGGGTGAAGGCGATCAAAAGCGCAATGCAATCTACGCCGAAGCTTACAATCTTGACCCTGAATTTTTTGCTTTTTATCGGTCAATGCAAGCCTATGAAAAAGGCTTAGTGGGTAGCACGACTTATGTTCTGTCACCTGATAGCGATTTCCTGGGCTATCTTGACAATCAGGGCGGCAATCGCCGCCGCTAGAGTAACGTAATGGGCGCTGTTATCTTGGTCGCAATTGGCGGGTTTGTCCTGCTGGAAGGCCTCATGTGGGCCATCGCGCCCGCGGCCATGCGCAGTGCTTATGATCAAATGATGCAGCAAGTCTCTGACAGAGACTTGCATATTGGCGGGGCCTTTGCAGTATTTATCGGCACCTGTCTTTTCGCATGGGGCGCAAAGCTCATTCTTCAATGACGCAAATGTAAGCGTGAGGACGCAGTCATGGGCTTGGCAGGGCGTTACATATCGCTAGTGTGGTCATATGATGTATCTACGTTCCGCAGTCCTTTCACTTATATTCGCCGTTTTAGCTATCGCAGTGACGCCTGAAACCGCAGCATCTCATGCCGCGCCGGATGGTTTTACGGAATTGGCCAAGCGTCTGTCTCCCTCAGTTGTTAATATCTCGACGGCACAAACGATTGAGATTGATACATCTGAGGCCAAACCATTCGAAGAAGGCTCCCCGCTGGAGCGCTTCAATGATTTCTTCGGAGGACGGGCGGACCGTGACGGGCGGGTGAGTAAATCGCTTGGGTCGGGCTTCGTCATTGATGCGGAAGGACACATCGTCACAAATAATCACGTGATTGAAGATGCAGACTTGATTGAAGTCTCTTTTCCCAATGGTGATACTTATGAAGCCACTCTGATTGGCCGTGATCCCGCGACGGATATTGCCGTTCTTAAAATTGATACAGGCGAAGAGATGCCTGCTGTGCCTTGGGGCGACAGCGACAGCGCAGAAGTCGGCGAATGGGTTATCGCAATTGGCAACCCGTTTGGGTATTCTGGGTCCGTTGCTGCAGGCATTATTTCGGCCCGGAACCGCGATATTTCGTCAGGTAATTATGATGACTTCATCCAAACGGATGTGGCTATCAATCGCGGTAATTCAGGCGGTCCGCTATTTAATATGGACGGTGAAGTGATTGGTGTGAACACGGCGATTATCTCGCCCACTGGCGGCAGTGTTGGTATCAGCTTCTCAGTTCCAGCCGAACTCGCGCAATCCATTGCATCACAACTTATCGAATTTGGCGAAACGCGTCGCGGCTATCTCGGTGTTCGCCCGCAAGCCGTCACGAATGCGATTGCGCGCAGCTACGGCCTCGATAGAGCACAGGGTGCTTTAGTGAAATCTGTGGTCGCCGACAGTCCGGCGGATAAAGGCGGTTTGCAGCGCGGCGACTTAATCCTGTCTATCGGCGGACGTCCGCTGGAGGCCTCACGTCTATTATCTCGCCGTATTGCGGAATCTGAAATCGACAAACCAGTCAAAATCGAAATTCTCCGCAAGAAGAAACGCAAGACGCTCACGGTCACGATTGAGCGCTTGAAAGAACAGGTGACGGATGAAGAAAAAATCCGCCGCGAGGTCGCCGCCGGAAATGCTGAACGTTCCGTTGCAGGTATTTCTGTAGAAGCGCTCAGCGAAGATGTACGCGAACGCTACCGTATTGACGAAGACACAAAAGGTGTGCGGGTCGTAAAAGTTGGCAAACGCGCCACCGCTAGCGGAAAAATTCTCAAAGGCGACATCATCGAAGAAGTCGGATTTGAACGTATCTCAACGCCTGCAGAATTCGCCGAAGCTATGGAGGAGGCAGGAGAGCTGGATGAGCCCGTGACTCTGCTAATCAATCGCGGCGGCAATTATATATTCTATGCTTTGAACCCGACCAGCTAGGCCGTTTCACCGGGGTCCGGCTGTGATGAATAACATTGTCTGTATCGCGGGTCCGACAGCCAGCGGCAAAAGCGCCTTTGCAGTCCGGATTGCCGAAGCGTTGGACGGAGAGATTGTCAACGCTGATGCACTTCAGGTTTATGAGGAGTTAAAGATTCTCTCGGCCCGCCCGACCCAAGCGGAAATGGGCGATTTTACCCATCATTTATTCGGGCATGTGCGCGGATCGGAGCGTTACTCGACCGGGAAATGGGTGCGTGAGGTTGACCCGCTCATCATTGACATCTTGGCGCGTGGAAGAACGCCTATACTGGTTGGCGGCACAGGACTCTATTTTCGGGCCCTCCTAAACGGAATAGCAAACATTCCGACTGTGCCTGAGCATGTTGCTTACGCGACCGCACAGCGGTTGGCAGATAAAGGCATTGCCAGTCTTCGCTCTCAGGCGGCAGAACTCGATCCTATCGCAACCGCTCGCGTTTTGGGGGATGACCCCCAACGTCTGCAGCGTATTGTCAATGTCGCAATTGGGACAGATAAACCCTTATCGCACTGGCAGGCCGAAACGCATTCAATCGTACCGTCACGCTTTGCAAGATTTTGTGTCCTGACGCCTCCGCGCGAAATGCTCTATGCGCGTATCAATGCGCGTTACGCGGGTATGCTGAGTGCAGGTGGATTGGAAGAAGCCAAAGCGGTTTTCGCAAAAGGATATGATGAGAGCTTACCTGTCATGAAAGCTATCGGACTAAGGCAACTGCGACGCTATTTCAGCGGGTTAATATCGCTGGATGAAGCTGTAGAGGATGCGAAACGGGAAAGCCGCCGCTTTGCCAAACGTCAAATGACATGGTTCCGCAATCAACCCCCGAAAGGTGAAATGTTGATCGATGAAGCGGATCGCGAGGCCTTTATCAACTCCCTAGGTGGCATGCGGGTATGAATAGGCGATCAGTATATTGGATGATTGGCAGTTTGTTGCTCCCCGTTCTTTTGCTTGTCTTATCGCAAAATCTATTCGACGTCGATCAAGCCGAATTCTTTGCGATGATGCAATCTCTGTCAGAATCGCCTTGGGCCGTACCAGTTACAATAGCTCTCTTTTGCGGGTTGGCTTTCATAGGGGCACCGCAATGGATGCTTATTACGGGAACGGTCTTGGCATTCGGTGTTTGGGAAGGTGGAGTCTTGTCGTGGCTAGGCAGTATGGCCGCAGCCATTCTAGGGTTTTGGGTAGGGCACCGCGTTGGCGCGGAGCGCTTGCGGCGCATAGATGCAAAGCTCATTCGCAAACTCTCTGCTGCCGTCCGAAAAAACGGCTTCATGACGAGCCTCGTCGTACGTTTGGTGCCGACAGGACCAGCAATATTGGTTAATTTGGCAGCGGGTGTCTCGCGCATGAAGTTCAGGAACTTCGCTGCAGGTACGGCAATCGGAATTGTTCCGAAAATTATCGTCGTTTGTTTAGTCAGTCAGGGTCTGATTTCCGGCTTGTCAGGCAGTCTAATGGCAGTCTTTTTTGCGGGCTTGGCTTTGCTCGCTATTTTGCTTTCTTGGTTTGCCCGAAAGCGCTTAGAGGCACGTTCACCCATTTAATGCGAAAAAATACAGTATTTTCGCGGATTAGGAGCGTCACTCGCTTGCAAATTAGGTAAAGGTTAATCATCACTTATCACAACGGGTTGTCGGTAATAACTGATTCACTATACTAATCGGGCTGCGTATTTCAGGCGCAAAATTTGCGGCCACATGAACCGGATTGACTATGTCTATCTTCGACGCATTTTCTACAGACCTTGCCATTGATTTGGGTACAGCCAACACGCTGATTTACGCGAAAGGTCGCGACATCGTTTTGAACGAACCGTCCGTGGTAGCATATTCTGTCAGAAACGGACGAAAAGTGGTTCACGCGGTCGGCGAAGATGCGCGCATGATGTTGGGCCGGACACCCGGGAATATCGAAGCTATTCGGCCCATGAAAGACGGCGTTATTGCCGATTTTGAAGTCGCCGAAGCGATGATCAAGCATTTCATCCAGAAGGTAAATAAAAGTAAGCCGCGCTGGTTGGGCACGAAAGTTGTTATTTGTGTCCCTGCCGGCGCGACCGCCGTAGAGAAACGCGCAATTTACCAATCTGCGCAACAGGCTGGGGCTTCAAAAGTCTATATAATTTATGAACCTATGGCCGCTGCGCTTGGCGCAGGATTGCCTATTCACGAACCCTCCGGTTCCATGGTTGTCGATATTGGGGGCGGTACAACTGAAATCGCGGTGCTGTCTTTGGACGGTATGGTTTATTCTCGTTCCGTCCGTGTTGGCGGTGACAAGATGGATGATGCCATTATCCAATATGTGCGCCGCACGACCAATTTACTTTTGGGTGAGATGAGTGCGGAAAGGGTCAAAAAAGAAATTGGCTCTGCCACCAAGCCGGAAGATGGCGAGGGAATGACAGTTCAGATCAAAGGGCGTGACCTTATGAACGGCGTGCCGCGTGAAATTGCAATTAATGAGGCTATGATTGCGGAAAGCCTGGAAGAGCCGGTCGAGCAAATCGTTGAGGCGGTGAAGCTTGCTCTGGAGGCAACGCCGCCGGAACTCGCTGCAGACATTGTTGATAAGGGCATTATGCTGACGGGGGGTGGGGCCTTGTTACGTAATTTAGATGTTGAGCTGCGCGAACGCACAGGTCTGCCGGTTTCAATCGCAGATGACCCATTGTCCTGCGTCGTGCGCGGGTCAGGTACTGTAGTCGAGAATTTGAAAAAGTGGAAAGTGGTGCTCGAAGCCGGGGTCTAGCTAAGCCGGATTGCGAGGCCGTTCGGCCTGAAATGGGGATGAATCATGCGAGGCAGGGAACGTCCTAACGGAGGCATCACCCGCTTTGCGCTGCTCGTCACTATCCTTCTGTCCAGTTTGCTAATCAGTTTGCAGCGAGGTGCTGAAAGACAATCATCATTTTTGGAGACATCAACGCAGGAGACCGTTGCGCCGTTGGTGACGGCTTTGGCCGTTCCTTTGCGCTATGTCGAAGGTATCTTCTCTGACATAAAAGATCGCCGAACCGCATTTGCTGACAATAAAGAGCTTCTGAATGAAGTCGCTATGTTGCGCGAACGTCAGGCGCGATACGATAATCTGGCTATGAAAGTCGCGCGATATGAAGCGATTTTGGGCGTTGATACGGAAACCGAAATCCCGCTGAGAAAAATCGCTGCCCGAGCTATTGGCGAAACCGATGGTCCCTTCGTACGATCTTTATTGCTGAATGTGGGAACCGATGATGACGTCAAAATCGGCAACCCCGTCATGTCGACAAATGGTCTGGTCGGTCATGTCATTAATGCCGGTCCAAGAACAGCGCGTGTTTTACGTCTGTCCGATTTGAACAGCCGGATTGCCGTTACGTCTGTTCGTTCGGGCGCAACCGCAATACTGGCTGGCGATAATACGCCCTTGCCGAAACTCTCTTTTATGAGTCAACGCGAGAATTGGATTGCAGGCGACAGGGTTATTTCGTCAGGCGATGATGGGTTTCTGCCGCGCGGGCTACAAGTTGGTCATGTCGTAAATGGAGAGAATGGAGGTTTACGCGTACGCCTGTCCAGCGGGTCAGCCCAATTAGATTGGGTGTGGGTTTCGCCTTATCATAAAATCAAGGCGCCTTCAGACGGCGAACTCACTTCTGCGCAGCAGTCTGAGATAGGAGAGACGCCGTGACCTATCTAGATGTCCAAGCGCCCGCCCAAAAAATTTGGCCGGCCTTGTTTGCCGGTATTTCTCTCTTTATCGCCGGAGCGGTTACTGTGTCTGGCGTGAATATGTTTGGCACCCGATTTGGGTTCGGGTTTTTACCTCTCTTGGTTTTGGCCATTTGGCCGAGACGCGCCAATAGACTCGTTTCATTATTCTTCATTTTTCTTGCGGGGATTTTTACTGACTGGGCGACGGGCGGGGTGATGGGGCAATCGTCACTCGTTTTTGTCCTCGTTTGGGGGTTGATGCGACCGGAGCTGCGCAGTGCTCCATTTGCACCATTGGGTTTGGGGCTGATGTGGATTGCAATTTGCGGTCTCGCCTCGCTGATTATGTCGATGTCGGGATATTTTGTTTATAGTGTTGGTCCGAACTTTGCGGTTTTGGGGCGACAAATTATCATCGCCACTCTCTGCCTTCCCGTTGTTATGTTACTGCGGCGCGGACTTGCGATGCGCATTAATGATGATGAAGATTGGAGGTAATTATGCCTTCGACTATTTCGCAAAACAAAATCGATAAAAATCTAGTGACGCGACGTACAGCCATATTGGGCGCGGGCGGCGTAGGTGTGTTCGGCGTTTTGGGCGCGCGGCTATATCAATTGCAGGTTCTGCAAGCCGAAGATTATCGCACGCTTTCGGATAATAACCGTTTCAACTTCAATATGCTCTTGCCGGAACGGGGCGAAATCAAAGATCGTTTCGGCGTTCCTCTTGCGCGAAATCGACAAAATTTCCGATTAGTCATGATACCCGAGCGGACATCCGAAATTGGCAAAACCCTGGATCGGGTCTCCCGCATCAGTCCGATTTCGCCGCGCCAGAGAGAGAGCATTGAAAAAGATATACGGCAGAACCCGAAATTCGTGCCAATCCTTGTAAAAGATAATGTTGACTGGGAGACTTTTACGGCGCTGAATATGCAGCTTCACGCTTTGCCCGGTATTGTTTCAGAAGCCGGCCAAGGGCGTGCCTATCCTGAAAATGGCGTTTTCTCTCATGTTTTGGGCTATATTGGACGGGCCAGCCAGAAAGATATCGAGGGGGATGATGACCCTCTTCTTAAACAGCCGACTTTTCGCATCGGGAAAACCGGTGTCGAAGCCGCAGAGGAGAAAACGCTGCGTGGATCCTCAGGCAAGTTGAAGGTTGAAGTCAATGCGCGCGGCAGGATTGTCCGTGAATGGCCTGATCCCGAAACACGCGCGAAGCGCGGCAAGGATGTATGGCTGACGCTGGATGCCGAATTGCAGGAATTTGCAGCCAAACAATTTGCAACGGAAGATGAGGGTGATGACAGTGGCGGCGTCTGCCTTATCGATGTGTTGACAGGTGAGTTGCGAACTCTGCTTTCCATGCCGACCTTTGATGCTAACCTTTTCGTTTCGGGATTGACCCAATCGGATATGGACCGGATGAATAGTGATCCGAAACGCCCTCAATACAATAAGGCGATTGCGGGAGGGTATCCGCCAGCTTCCACCTATAAAATGGTGGTCATGCTTGCGGCTTTAGAATCCGGACTGATTGATCCGCGAAAGACGGTTTTCTGCTCAGGTAAACTCAGGCTTGGCAACCGAACATTTCATTGTTGGAAACGACAGGGTCACGGAAAAATGGATATGCGTGACGCGCTGAAAAACAGCTGTGACACTTATTTCTACGACATTTCACAAATTATCGGAATTGACGCGATAGCCGGTGTTGCGAGACGGCTTGGATTGGGGGAGTCATATGATATCTCTATCGGCGGCTCGATTTCCGGAATTGTTCCGACGGAAAGCTGGAAACAACAACGTTTCGGGACAGGCTGGCGCATGGGCGATACGCTCAATGCATCTATCGGGCAGGGTTTTGTTTTGGCGACACCTCTGCAACTCGCAGTGATGACGGCAAGAATAGCCAACACGCAGGATGCGGTGCTGCCCAATCTGGTTATAGGCCAATCCCTCCCAAATTTTGAACCGCTAGATTTTAACCCTGTTCACTTGGCTTATGTGCGGGATGCCATGTGGTCAGTCACGTCCGAACCGGGTGGCACGGCCTATCGCCAAAACCCTTTTGGGACCGACACCACGGTAAAAGGTATAGAGATGGCCGGCAAAACCGGAACGGGGCAAGTGCGCGGTATCAGCGCGGCAGAGCGCGCAACGGGCATTCGTAAGAATGAAAAACTGCCTTGGAAATTACGGGACCATTCCATCTTTGTCGGGTTTGCACCCTATGACCGTCCCCGTTTTGCCATTGGTACGATAGTCGAGCATGGTGGATCTGGGTCAAAACGTGCGGCTGATATCAGCCGGGCTGTTCTTGGAGAAGCCTTGCGCCGCGATGGATTGGGTCAGGCTTCAGCTCTTGATCCGGGGGCGTTGAGATAATGGTCGCACGCGGCGGCAGCTTTCAAGGCGCGGTCTCGGCGTCCGGCGGTTCTCTCACCGGGAAGCTGTATGAGATCAACTGGCTGCTGCCAACGCTGGTCGGTGTACTCGGTTTGGTTGGCGTGACGATGATTTTTGCAGCGACAGACGGAGTCTGGCGATATGGCGCGTTTCAACACTTTGTTCGCATCGGCTTTGGCGGTTTGGTTATGCTGGCGGTTGCTCTGATAGATATTCGTGTCTGGTACCGCTTGGCTTACCCGGCTTATGCTGTTGGATTAATCATGCTCATTGGCGTCGAGTTTGTTGGCTTGGAAGTGAACGGGTCCGTGCGCTGGCTCGATTTCGGATTTACCCGCTTGCAACCCTCAGAATTCATGAAGCCTGCTATCGTTTTGGCCTTGGCGCGGTATTATCATGACCTTCCGGCCCATCGCGTTAGTCACGTGGCCGGCCTTTTGGGGGCGCTTATCCTTCTTATCCTGCCAATGGTTCTGATATTGCGGCAACCCGATTTGGGGACAACCCTGCTGCTCGCGACGACAGGCGTGGTAGTCGTGTTTCTGGCGGGTATATCCTGGCGGGTTATCGGATTTGCCAGCCTGTTCGCCTCTGTCGCTATTCCGCTGTTTTTCAAGTTCGGCCTGAAACCTTATCAGCAGGAACGTGTTTGGACATATCTCGACCCTGCGAGAGACCCTTCTGGGGCCAGCTATCACATTACGCAATCGAAAATCGCTCTCGGCAGTGGCGGCGTCAATGGCAAAGGATTTATGCGCGGGACGCAGCGTCAGGGTGAATATGTCCCGGAAAACCGAACGGACTTCATCTTCACAGTTATTGGGGAAGAGTTTGGATTAGTCGGCGGTTTGTTGACTATTGGCCTTTACATGGCGGTCATCGCCGTCTGCATTTGGCTGTCTCTGCAATGTAAGGAGATGTTTTCCAAGCTCTTAGTATTGGGGCTGACGACGACTTTCACCCTCTATATTTTTATTAATTTGGGAATGGTCATGGGCTTAGCGCCGGTGGTTGGCGTGCCGCTACCGTTAATTTCCTATGGCGGGACAGTGGTCTTGGCGGTGATGGGTGGATTTGGGCTTATGCTGTCTGCTCATTTACATCGGGGCATAGAATTGCCGCGCACTGGTTAGGCAAAGCCCAAATCCAATGCTCAACTGCATGAAAGGGCGAATATCTGACTCTTATCGGCGTCCTACCTTGACCCTATTCCTTGAGGCGTTATGCCGACTATGCAGGGGCCGAAGAGCCGCTCAGCTGTTTTAGGGGATTATATCATGGCAACCATTCCTGTTGAACGCGGGACCGCGCAATGGTCATCACGCTTTGCATTTATCATGGCGGCGGTCGGCAGTTCTGTCGGACTGGGTAATCTTTGGCGATTCTCTGCTGAGCTTGGCACAAATGGCGGTGCGGCTTTCCTGACAATTTATATCGCCTGTATCGTGTTCGTCGGTATTCCCGTTTTGATGAGCGAATATATTATCGGCCGAGCCGGTAATGCCGCCTCAGCCGTGGGATCAAATAATGATTTGGCCGAACGGTCTGGCGTTTCCAAAGTCTGGAGCAGTGGTGCCTGGTTCGGTATGGTTGCGTCTTTCCTTATTGTTAGTTTTTACTGTGTCGTGGCGGCGTGGGTACTGTCTTATATTCCAAAATTCCTGTTCGGGACATTTTCGGGCATGCCTGCGGGTGAAATTGAGCAGCAATTTGGTTTGATGGTGAGTAACCCAACGACGCAAGTACTCCCTTGGTTCTTATTTTTCGGTCTCGTGACGGCCTGGTTGGTAGCGCGCGGCGTGAATAAAGGAATTGAATTGGCAGCGCGTCTTCTGATGCCAATTTTCTTTGTGCTTCTTATCGGTTTGGCAGCTTATTCCATTATAACTTCAATGAGCAGCGGCGGCACAGCCGATGCATTTGCCTTTATGTTCACGCCCGACTTTAGCAAGATTACACCAGCCGTTGCCCAGAGCGCGCTGGGGCAGGCTTGTTTCTCAATCGGTATCGGGAATGCAATTATGATCACTTACGGCTCTTATCTGCCGCGTGATGTCTCGATTCCGAAGTCTGCCGTAACCGTTTCGCTCGTGGATACATGTGTGGCGATTATTGCCGGGCTAGCCATCTTCCCTGTTGTTTTTGCCAATGACTTGGATTTTGAAGCCGGCGCAGGCATCTTCTTTACTACGCTACCGACGGCTCTATCGGATGCTCCCGGCGGCATGCTCATCGGTGCCGCTTTCTTTTTCTTGGCCTTCTTCGCGGCCGTGACATCGTCAGTGTCTTTGCTGGAGCCGTCAGTGGCCTATCTCGCCGAGAAGGCGAAGATTGCCAAAGCCAAGGCTGCTTGGATTACGGGCGCAGCGATTATGTCGCTTGGCTTGTTGTCACTGTACAGTCTGGACTTCATGGATTTCATTGACGGTGGACTGGCCGGACCTATCCTGGCCCCACTATCAGCCCTGCTTGTTGTTCTCTTCACAGGATGGCGCTTGAACAAAGCCATCTTGGCGCAAGAGCTTTCAGGTCCTGGTGAGAAACTTGGGAAATTCATTCTTTTCTTCGTGCGATTTATTGCGCCGATTTTCATGGGGCTTGTTCTAGTTATTGGGACATGGAGTCGCTGGATCGCGCCGCTCTTCTCATAATGGGCGGCCACTAAGTGCGATGTGACCAATTCGTAACGTGTTGAAAGGGATTTATTCAGCTTTAGTTTAACCAACGTGACTACAGTCACGCTCACTCGGGAAAGCTTCTGCTAGCCTTTTTATAATTAAAGTTTGGAGTCTTTGGGGTTTATGAACACACAGTTTCGCATACTGACTGTAACGGCGGCCGCGATTTTGGCGACCGGCTGCGCAACTGTCGATATGACGGAAATGGCGAGTCCTATTCCTGCAAGAGCTGAAGTTCCTGCTGAACGAAATATCGTGATACGCGCTGCAAATAAGCTCTATTCCGCTTTCCGAAGCAAAGGCTTTGTGACCAAAACATCCCGAAAGAAAATGCAATCTGCAGCTTCCATTCTTCTGAACGGATTGGAAGAGCGGGAATTGACGACGGAAGTAGATTATTCCGCACAAAACTTGCCGCGTGCGGTGGTTGTTGAAGATATTGCGTATGCTACCCGCCAAGTCAGTCTGACTGCCAATGCTGCTGAAATCTATTTCGATATGTCAGAAGGTGATCGTAAGCTGCGTCAGGAACTCACCGGATTAGAGCAGGCACTTTTGTCATCGCGCGAAGCTTCTGCAGCTTTTGAAAAGGTCGTCGGCACGGATAGCTTTGAATTGCGTGAACTCAATTCGGAAATATCCCGGTTAAAGGTTGTCACCGATAATTTCGGAAAACGTGTGCGTGAGCAAGCCGCCGCCGATATGGCCGCACGCCGCGAGGAAACGTCTTAAACAACGAGGTTATCCCCAAAGCACCCTTGACGGCGGGTGAACCGTCGCGCCTTCATATTTCAGTCCATTATCCATGTCCTCGGCCAGAAGTAACGCGCCGTCGAGATCTACAATGTCGCAAAGGCTTTCCAAAGTCATCATTGGAGCCATGGCGAGAGAGCTGCCCACCATACATCCTGCCATAACCAGAAAGCCCATTTTCTTGGCCTGAAAGATAAGATCTCGTGCGGCAAACGGCCCCCCGCATTTGTCTAATTTTACATTCACTGCGCGATAGCCAAGCTGCCACAGCGATTCTAAATCTCCAATATTGTGCAGGCCCTCATCGGCGCAAATCGAGAGCTTTGTTTGGGGCAGTACCTCTGTATGGCCAGCGGGGAGGGGTTGTTCAATAAGGGCGATATTTAGCCCGGAGATTGTCGTTAGGAAATCGGGAAGGGTCTGCGCGTTCAAAGCTTCATTTGCATCAATAATCAGCTTTGCATCCGGCCGGGCCTGTGCAACGGCCAAGACGCGGTCCAATCCGCCACTCCCGATTTTAATTTTTAGCCAAGGGTAAAGAGCGGCCGCTTTGGCCGCAGCGGTCATGTTTTCTGATGTGTCCCAAGAAAGTGTAAAAGCCGTTCTCCGTGGTGAGGGAGTCACCAGGCCTAAGATATCTGCCGCGGTTCGGCCCGTCGATTTCGCGCAAAAATCCAACCAGGCCGAGCTGAGCGCGTTTTGCGCAGCGCTCTTATCTTGAAGCGCTGTAATCGCGTCTTCAACATTACCACTTTCAATCTGCCAGCGAACGTTTTCCAGCTCTTCAATTACGCTCTGAACAGTCTGGTTATAACGTGGATAGGGACGGCACTCTCCGCGTCCGACTGCGTTTCCACTATGTAAAACAAGCTGGACGACATCGACTGCTGAGACACTTGTTCTTGAAATGCGGAACACGCTTTTGGTTGGAAATCGCCGTGATGTAATATTCAGCGTAAATTTCATGTTATTTTGTTCCACAAGTGTTCGGGTGACGTCGATAAGGGATTGACCCGGACGACTGGGGTTTGCACCTTACCCATCATGTTGGCAAGCACTGCAGATTATGAATTGGAGATGCGTGGGGAGACGTTGGTCGTCCACCCAAAAGGCAGTTGGAGTATCGAGCAAGCCGGAAGTCTGGACGGACGTTTGGCTGGTGACGTCGCAGAGCTGACCTATCGCCATGTTGATTACGATATGGAGGGGTTGGAAGACTTAGACACTGCCGGAGCATATTTATTAGCAAGAGCCATCAGATATGGTGTGGTTCCTGCAGAGAGCTGGGATGTGGTTTCGCAATCGCCAGGACACAAAACCCTGATGAACGCAGCGACCTCTGCGGTCTTGGGCCGCGAGCCCGAAGCCCGCAGGCAGTGGTATGATACTTTCACCCGAATTGGCAAAGCGACCGTTCGCTTTTGGGGCGAACTGATTGAGACACTGGCCTTTATTGGGCACTTCTTTGTCGTCTTGATGAAAGTCATCGCGAGCCCGAAAAAATTACGATGGAAGGCGATTGTCAGCTTGATTGAAAGTGTCGGTCTTGATGCGGCGCCTATCGTTATGGTGCTGTCCTTCTTCATCGGTGCAGTAATTGCCTATATGGGCGCGAACTTATTGGCCGCCTTCGGGGCAAGTATTTTTATGGTGGATTTGGTCGGCTTCTCGGTGCTGAGAGAGCTGGCGGTCATTATCACCGCAATCTTGCTGGCCGGTCGTTCTGACTCATCTTTCACCGCGTCTATAGGTGCTATGAAGATGCGTCAGGAAATTGATGCCATGACCGTGATGGGGCTCGACACCTATGAGGTTTTGGTAATCCCGCGCGCCATTGCTTGCGTCATCGCCATGCCCATTTTGACTTTCTTGGCCATGCTGAGCGGTTTGGCCGGGGGTTTGTTGGTGGCTTGGGCCACGGCGGATATTTCACCCATTTTGTTCTTCAACAGGCTGACCACTGCTGTCGGTATTGAAAATCTTTGGGTGGGTCTTGTGAAAACGCCTCTCTTTGGTTTGATTATCGCCGTTATCGGATGTCGTCAGGGACTTGCCGTGACAGGCAGCGTCGAAAGCCTTGGACAGCGGACAACAACATCCGTCGTGCAGGCCATTTTCGCCGTCATTATGGTAGACGCCTTGTTCGCAATCCTCTTCTATCAATTGGGTGTGTAATCATGTCAGCGCCTCTCACTCTCGACCAATCCGCCCCGCCGATGCGCGCCGTTGGTATTAAAACCCAATTTGGACCGAATATAATTCATGAGAATTTGGATTTTACGGTCAATCATGGCGAAATTGTCGGCTTGGTTGGTGGGTCCGGAACGGGTAAATCCGTCCTTTTGAATACTATGCTCGGGCTGAAAGAACCGGAAGGCGGATACATCGAATATTTCGGCCAAAACCGGGATGACTTAACGCCCGAAACGCGGGGCGTAATTAAGAATGAGATGGGCGTCTTGTTCCAAGGCGGCGCACTGTTTTCATCTATGACTGTGCGTGAAAACGTGATGGTCCCAATGCGAGAAAGTATGAATTTATCACCCCGGTTAATGCGAGAGCTGGCGGATATGAAAATTCACATGGTAGGGCTGCCACCGGAAAGCGCTGTGCTTTACCCGTCCGACTTGTCCGGCGGTATGAAAAAACGCGCGGGCTTGGCGCGAGCTTTAGCACTGGACCCAAAAATGCTATTCTTGGACGAGCCTACAGCGGGACTGGATCCTGTCGGTGCCAATGCCTTTGATGAGCTTATTCTCGGTTTGCGAGAGGCGATGAACCTCACTGTATTGATGGTGACACATGATTTGGACAGCCTGTATCTCATCTGTGACCGGATTGCGGTTTTGGTTGATAAACATATTCCCATCGCCGATAGTTTGGAAGCCGTGAGCCAGTTTGATCATCCGTGGGTGCAGGAATATTTTGGTGGACCGCGGTCACGCGCTGCCATAGGCGCGGGCGAAGCTGCAGCTATTCGGCTGAAAGGGTAGGCGTGGAAAATAAAGCCAATTACGCACTGATCGGCATGTTTGTGATGATGGCGATTACCGCTGTCATCGGCCTTGTGATTTGGTGGGGCGGATATTCTTTCAATGAAGAATATGATGTTTACGAGGTCGCTTTTGAAGGCGGTGTGCGCGGATTATCAACCGGTTCGGAAGTTAGATTTAATGGGCTGGGGGTAGGCGAAGTGACAAGTCTGGCCTATGATCGTGAAGACCCGAATTTGGTCGTGGCGGAAATACAGGTCCAAGAACGCACACCCATTGATGTGAATTCAACGGCAAAGCTCACGCCTTTGGGTCTGACAGGTTTAAATTATATCGAGGTGACCCCGGGGATAGATCCGGAGGCCCCGCTCATGGTGGATATGCCGGGACGCGGTGCAAAGCGGATTGTCGGTGAGGCGAGCTCGGTTGACGAGTTGTTGACCGGCAGTGGTGACGTGGTCGTGGCGGCCCAGACTGCGCTAAATCGAGCCAATTTATTGCTCTCGAACGAAAATCTGGAATCCTTCAGCGCGATCTTAAAAAATGTCGAGGCCATTACGGCGTCTGTGGATGTGTCAGAATTAGATCCCGGCAAGTTGAATGAGATGATGGACAGTTTTTCAGCCGCTGCTGATGCGATTGCTGAAACGGCGAGGTCAATAGAGGGGACTTCGGCGTCAATTGACGCTGTCGTCCAAAATGACCTGCGCGAAGTTTTGCAAAAGGCAGAGGGCACTTTGGGTAATGTTGATACAACGGTCACGGGCTTTGGCGAGACCGCAGAAGGTATTGATGAAATGATTGTTGATGCTCGTGATGCGGTTAACCGCCTGTCCAATTCGGGCCTGACGGATTTGGAAGAAACTGTTGATGCGATTCGCCGCTTGGTCACGACGTTGGGCCGCGTGGCGGACAATTTGGAACAAAGCCCGGCTCAATTTATCTCGGGCAATGAACGCGAAGAAGTGGTCTTACCGCAATGATATCCCGTCCTCTCTTAATATCAGCGATTTGTAGCAGCTTAACGGCCTGTGTTTCAATATTGCCCGACCCTGCGCCCGCACCCTCTGTCTACCGACTTGCGACCAGTGCGCAGCCTGCAAGCAAGCTGGCAAATGCGGAAATCGTGCGAGTGGACAGGCCTTCCGCGACGCAAATTTTCAATTCCAGCGATATTGTCGTGACACAAGGTGGGCAGAAACTCTCCGCGATAGCACAGGCACAATGGTCGGAAGTGACGCCCGTGGTCATTCAAGATGCCATGATTGATGCCTTGGGAAGCTCTCCTCAATTCATCGGATTAATTCCAACATCAGGCGCGCGAACGAATACACGCCTGCACCTTTCTGTTAAAAACTTCGAAGCCAATTTTGACAATGGTCCCGAAAGCGCTCCCTTGGCCGTCGTGCAATATCGCGTCACCTATGCGAAGGCCAGTGATAGAGAATTGCTTGGAACCTATTCAGTTCGGGAAACCGTCCGTGCCAACTCCATCAATGTATCGTCGATTGTGGCAGCAATTGAAGACGCCAATAATACGGCCATGAACAAAATTGTTCAGTGGATGGAAACCCAAAAAGCCAATAACGGCGCTTAATCGCTCGGTTTTGAGCGGTTTCTTAGCCAACTCAAGATGCCGACTGTCCCTACAATTGTGATAATGACGGCGCAGGCAATCAGGCCCAACATGATCTCCATGCGTTCTCCGAAAATTTCGCCGAGCAGGTGGATCGTGCTAAATATAGCGATGCAATAGAGCAACGCCGTTGCGAATATGATTGCGCAAAATTTTAGATAGTTCATCTTGAAGTAGCCGCAAGCAATATAGGCCGGCACGCGGGCGAGGGGTAAGAACCTTGCCGTCAGCAATGTCGTCACGGCATGGCGTTCAACTTTGTCCCGCATGGACATGACCTTGTCTTTTTCCGCCCACTTACGAGCCCGGGACGAGGCATGGGCGGAGTAGCCAATCCAGTATTTCCACGCATCGGAAGCAAATAAGCCGAAGAGAATCACGAAGAACACCACCGGGAAATGCTGCGGGTCGGATGCGCTGAGCGTCGCGGCTGTAATCACAGCGGCATCTTCCTGCACAAAGGGTCCGACGAAAATGCCGAGATAGAGATACCAAGACGGGTCCATATTGCACCGTCCCACCACAGGGTTAATGCCGCGTCAAGTCACGCGCCCTCACAGACGTGCGAATGGCATTTGTGCACCAAGTATAGATGACTGAAATAAGGGCGTCCAAAGGCGTTGCGATTGCCGCAAAGCCGTGACATAAGGCGCGAAATTTTCAAACCCTTGGCAGGGGCTCCGTGCGCTTGCCCAAACTTGGTGATATCATCATGCAGATCAAAGAGCTCGAGGCCGAAGGCCTATCAAAGACTTTTGCTATTACAGTTCCGAAAGAGGACTTGGCCACAAAGTTGGATGCAAAAATCAAAGAGATGCAGCCGCAGGTCAGTCTGAAAGGCTTCCGTCCGGGCAAGGTGCCAACCTCTCACATCCGTAAGATGTTTGGTCAGTCCATCATGAATGATATCGTACAAGAGGTCGTGAATGAGAGCTCTCAACAGGCGATCAATGACAATAAAATCCGTCCGGCCGGAAATCCGCAAATCGATCTGCGCGCCAATGGCGAAGAGGTTACAAAAGGTGAAGCGGACCTCGAATATACGATGAAGGTCGAATCAATCCCTGAATTTGAACCGGTTGACCCTGAAAAGCTGAAATTCACAAAGTTGGTCCACGAAGCTAACCAGAAAGATATTGATGAGCGTTTGAAAGAGCTAGCCTCATCACAAAAGACCTATAAGAAGAAAGCCAAGACGGCCAAAGCCAAGAAAGATGATGCGGTCCTGATCGATTTCGTCGGCACAGTTGACGGTGTCGCTTTTGAAGGCGGCGCAATGGAAGGGCATCAGCTCGTCCTCGGTTCCGGCACATTTATTCCCGGCTTTGAAGATCAGTTGATTGGCGCGAAAGCCGGTGATGAGCTGGATGTCAAAGTCACGTTCCCTGATCCATATCAGTCCGCTGATTTGGCCGGTAAAGACGCTGTCTTCGCGACGAAAGTCATCGAAGTTCAAGGTGCGAAGGATAGCGAAATTGATGACGATTTCGCCAAGAAGTTCGGCATGGAAGATGCAGAAGCGCTGAAAACAGCCGTGAAAGAGCAGTATGAGTCAGAGCTGGAAGGCCAGTCCCGTCTGCGCTTGAAGCGCGCCATCTTGGACGAGTTGGACAGCAAGCATAAATTCGACCTGCCGCCGGGCATGGTTGAGGCTGAATTCACAAATATCTGGAATCAGGTTCAGGCTGAAAAAGAAGCCGGAAATCTCGACGAAGAAGACGCCAAGAAGACGGATAAGCAGCTCGAAAAAGACTATCGCAAGATTGCGGAACGTCGGGTGCGTCTCGGTTTGGTTCTGGCTGAAATGGGTCAGAAGCACGAAATCCAAATCACGAATGAAGAGCTGCAACAGGCCATGATCGCTGAAGCGCGTTCCTATCCGGGACAAGAGCAGCAAGTCATCGAGTTCTACCAAAAGAACCCGCAAGCCCTCGCGCAACTCCGCGCGCCAATCTA
>JAHDFA010000027.1:22365-23540 GCA_020628495.1 Hellea sp. | reverse complement strand
CCTATGTCTCGCGTTCACCGACGACGCGCATCAGGCCTTCTTGGGCGGTGGAGCAGATGAGGCGGCCATCTTCGGTGTAGAAGCTGCCGCGGTTAAATCCGCGCGATCTCGCGGAACGGGGACTGTCGAGATGATAGTAGATCCACTGATTGACGCGAATTTCCTCATGAAACCACATGGCGTGGTCCAAACTTGCCCCTATAATTTTATGGGTTCGGAAATTGACAGGGTGCGGGCGAATGGCCGTGCTCATCAAGGCCTTATCAGAGATAAACGCCAAAAGTGTACGGTGGGTAATGGGGTCGTCGCCAATTTCGTCATTAAATTTAAACCAGAAGCCATGTTTTGGTTCAAACTCACCCGGCAATATGGAGGTCTCCAGTCCCGGTGTCCGCATCTCCAAAATGTCTGTGCCGAATGTCAGATAATAACTGCGGAAATCGGCTTCGGACAGACCCATGATTGCGCCAACATCCGCCGCGCGGTCAAAATCATTTTCTAGCTCGCTATAATGCTGAATATTTTCAGGGAATTCGAATTGATGAGAATAGCCGTCCTCGACGATCTGGAAACTAATGGACGCATTGAAAATCGCTTCCCCGCGCTGCTTGCCAACGACGCGGCGGGTGGAAAAGCTCCGGCCGTTTCGAATGGGGTCGACCTCGTAAATAATCGGCCGCGAGAGGTCGCCCGGACGCAGAAAATAAGAATGCAGAGAATGCGGTTTGCGGTCGAGTTCAACGGTTCGTACAGCGGCGTTCAGGGCTTGCCCGACAACTTGCCCGCCAAATACGCGAGGCAGCCCCATTTCCAAGGCTTCGCCCCGGAAAAGCAAAGTGTCGATCTCTTCGACATGCATTTTTTGTAAAAATTCGTCTCGTGTGAACATGTCGTTCCGATAGCCCTCTCACGTATCAAAATAAACCGTCATCTTGGTATTGTCGAAGTCATGCTTATGTATGAAATGTGAGAGAGAAATGAAAAAAATTCTATCCAAAATAAAAGTGCCCGATATCGGGTCGGTTCTTAATCCTGCGGCCAGTTTGGGTGAAAATTTACTGGCCGGGGTCAGCGGCGCTTTTGATAAGGTTACGGGAACATTTGATACGGGCTTCGGAGTTCTCCAAGACAGCCTGGGCGGAATACCATTTTTTGGCGCGACGGCGACGTCCAAA
>JAHDFA010000027.1:0-22265 GCA_020628495.1 Hellea sp. | reverse complement strand
TCAGACGCAGCCGCGACTTTTTCAGGCGTTAGATTACTATCGCCTTCGGCAATCCACTTGGCCATGGCCACCGGATCTTCCAACCTGACGCAACCTGATGAATAAGCCCTTTGCGCTTTTTCGAACAAGTGTTTTGTGGGGGTTCCGTGTAGGTAAATTGAATATTCGTTCGGGAACATAATCTTCAATTTTCCGAGGGCATTGGCAGGACCTGCATCCTGAACAAATCTATATTTGCGGGCAACGCCGGGCTCTGTCCAGTCGACACTTTCGGCTTGGATAGGGGTGCCCGTTGCGCGGTCAAAAATGTTATAACCATATTTTTGTGCATAGCCCGGATCGCGGCGGAGTTTGGGGACTTTCTGACGCCGCGTGATGGAGACGGGCAAATACCATTTTGGATTTGCAACCATATATTCGATTTGGTCAGAGAAAGTTTGTGTTGCAAAACGCGGCTTTCCTACAACCGTCCTCATTTCAATCTCGCGGGTGCCATTATTCATGCCGATGGCGTTATATGACGGAATATTAGCCCAGATGTGACGCTTTCCCATATCGCCTTGGACGCGCCATTGATGCATGGCTTCAGAGATTTTGTCGATCTTACTCTCGACGGATTCATTCATCGCAGACAGCGTGTTGTTACCGATAATGCCATCATCTTCCAGACCGTGGCGTAATTGAAATGTCTTCAGCGCCGTTTCGAGTTCTTCCGTATACACATCGGGGGCTGACGTATCGACATAACTCCGGATTGGCGTATAAAATCCTTCAGCTTCCAGTCGCAATTTTATCGCCGGAATGCGCGGATCGCTCTCACCGACTTCGATAACTTCGCCGTCCGGAATTGCGAGCCATCCACCTGCTGCTTCCAGCGCCCGGTATCGTTTCAGCGCATTTTCAAGTGTGCTATATTGATCATTTTGCGGGGACAAGGCTTCCAACTCTTGGACCGATTGTCCTTGACCGGCTTTTATCAAAGCGTCAGTTAGATTTGACCTCATGGGGCCATCCAAATCAGGCGTGTCTGCACCGCCTTCGTCAGAGAGGCCACCTGCTATAATGTCTGCTTTTCCAAGAAAAGCCATTGATAGTTGCGTATCTGCTTTGGCACGGGATTTTGCAGAGCGGGTTCGATCAAAGCGTTTTGAAATAATCGCCTTCACCTGCAAAATGTCTTCATGACTGGTAGCTATCCCATGTTTGTCGAGACTATTTACGGTGTCGAGGTAGGATTGCGCACCGGCCTGAGTCCATATCGGTTTAAAGACACGTTGGGCATAGGCGCGGCGTAAAATTTTCTGTCCGGCTATACCCAGCTCCTTTTCAACTTTTTTATTAAAAGACTTCGAAATCACACGTTTCTCAAGCGCTGCTGCTAAAGGCTGATCAAGTTCGTCTCCCATCAGGGCTGTATTAATACTTGCCTTGATTTCGCCATGCTCCGGCAGGGTCTTAACTTGAGTATTGGCGGGTGACGCCATTAGCAAAGTTAGCACAGAAGTCGTTGTTATCACAAAAGTTTTGGTCGTCATGGGTCTTCCTTATTTGAAAGAACAACCCCCCAATGTGATAATTCGTTCCACCAAAATTTTTAGAAATGATTTAATCACTTTGATTCCAATACTCCGGTGCAAAGTTGCATAGATTGGAACGATTAGCCCTCATTTACATTGTAACTATATGCACTCATCGAACACTATAAATACCAAAACTGCACCGTTACTAAGATCTGCAATAGCAATGCTATTCTGCGCCAGCGCGATATGCGCACATGCGCAAGATGATAAGTTGGTAGTTTCTACAGACAGAGCCGAAATGGTTAAGTCGGATGTACAATTGGAGGGGTCTATACAGTTAAATTATATCTCAACTGTCCCCGATAATAACGAATCCAACAGCGAGTTGCTGGAGCGCGAAAATGGTGAATTTTACGACGACAAACCGCAGACTTTCGAGATATCCTCAACGGATAAAACACGCATATCATTGGGTGTATTGAACAACGGATTAGACACAGCTGATCATCTGACACGCCGTGATCCATATGCCATTGAAAATATTGAAGTAGACCCAATATACCCTGAAGGAATATATGTTGACGAGTTGAGGGCCACTGCCGGATTTGGTCTTTCATCAGAATTTTAGGCACCCTTGTGATGACCAAAAAATCAAAGCGCAGGTATCTAAAATATGCGCTACTCGCGACAGCGTCGGGAGCTGTCATGTTTTCGACGCCGGCCTTGTCCGAAGATTTAAAGCCAGAGACTAAAACTTTTGTGGAGCGGAAGCTTAACTCCGTTGAGCAGGAGATGCGACGCCGTGCAAATGAAATGCCCGTGTGGCACAAAACTCTGATGCCAAACGAGACCTATGAAATCCCGTTAGAATCCGGTCAATATGCAGAATTAGACGGTGATTTTTTAGGCCAAGCCCGTTGGACAGCTCCGCCCGAAGCCGGAAACCATACATTAAAAATCTTTGATGCCGATGGCTCACTCGCACGCTCAATAACTGTTTTTGTATTAGAACCTTCGTCATCTATTGATAGTCGGGGCTATCTTGGGAAATACCGGATTGGTTTTTATCCGAAAGACACGCCTAAGGGGTTCATCAAGCTTGATAAGGGTGAAGGGGCTTTGCCTGTTTCACCGCACTTTAAAGTCGGACAGTTTCTTTGTAAGCAGCAACCGGGAACTTGGCCAAAATATGTTTTGGTATCAGAAGACAACCTCGTGCGTTTGGAAACTTTATTGGCCGATTTAAATGAAAATCAAAATGCTGAAGCTGACACACTTTTTGTGATGTCAGGGTTTAGAACACCATTTTACAATACAGCTATCGGTAGCGCTAAATTTTCGCGTCATATGTATGGTGACGCTGCTGATGTTTATCTAGACACCAAGCCGAGAAACGGAGTTATGGACGACATCAATGGTGACGGACAGATTACGAAAGCGGACGCAAATTATATGTATGACTATGCACAGGCACTCTTTAAAAAAGAAGGACTTAAACAGGGTGGCATCGGATCGTATAAGGCAAATGCTGTACATGGGCCTTTCGTGCATATTGATGCTCGCGGACGGGCAGCGCGCTGGGGACGTTAGAGTAGGGGACCTGCGAGCCGCACGAGGTTTTCCCGGAATATTGAAAGCCTCGATCTGTTTTGATCTAGATAAGCATTTGGCATAATGACGGTTGAGCCCGCCATATACCTGTTCAATATTTCATTTACCGCGCGGCAGTCATCCTGACTATGCAAAGCAATCGTAATCTCTAAGTTCAGGTAAAAACTTCTCATGTCGAGATTTACAGTGCCGAGGTAACATACTTCATCATCGATCAATATGATTTTTGTATGAAGGAGGCCGTCACGAAATTCATGTATGGAGACCCCGGCATATAGAAGCTCGCCATAATAAGATCGGCTTGCATGCCTTGCTAGAAAGCTATCGACCCGTTCGGGGACAATGATTTGAACATTCACACCGCGCTTAGCCGCATTTGTCAGAGCTAATAACAGGCTTTCATCCGGCACAAAATAAGGCGTTGTAATTCGGATATGAGATTGAGCGGCATAGATTGAACTCACCAGCGTTTCAAAAATAATCGATGTCCGCATTTCGGGCCCTGAGGGAATTATTTGAATGGGCCTCTTATGCGTAAGAGCTGGCTGAACTGCTGAGCTGATTGGCGGCAGCGGAGGGATTTCATCGACGGATTTTTTCTGAGCACTTTCAATTACGAAATCCGTGTTAAACACAACGGATAACGCTTCTGATGCATTGCCTTCCATTCGAACCATGACATCGACCCATTTTCCCAGTCCGGCTTTGACTTTGAAATAATCCGGATCAGCGAGGTTGAAACTGCCGCAATAACTAATCCAACGGTCAAGCACGATTATCTTTCGATGATTTCGCAAATCCGACCGTGTAAAGAAGGTTTTAATGACGCCGGTCGGCAAGCTGTCAATCACTGTAACATCAGCAGCCTGCAAACGTTCGGGCCAATCGGTACGGAAAAATGCTTTTGAGCCAATGTGGTCCGCTATTAGCTTGCAGTCCACACCTCGGGAGGCCGCGTCAATCAAGGCTCTGAAAACTTGAAGAACTCGTCCTTCAGGATGCACGATATAAAATTCTAAATGACAAGTGCTTTTGGCATCATCAATATCTTGAATGATTCGAGAGAATATATTTTCTGGCTCGGATAGGATGTCGACGACGTTATCAGACCGGATGAGAAAACCCGTTTCGTCTGCCGCGATATTCGCGATTTTGTAAAAACTGGTTTGGACCGCAGGATGTGCATCCGTCACGGCTCCGTCTTCGATGTTAAGAACTTGCTGATAATGGGATCGGACTAAATCCCCGTGCTTCAATCTTTTGCGTCCCAAGCGATGGTCACCGATTAACATGTAGAGCCCAAAACCGAAAATGGGCAAAACCGAAACGATGAAAATCCAAGCTAATGAGGTCCCTACAGGAAGTCTGCGGAAAATTATTTTTATGCCTAATCCTATGGCGATGAGCACATGTGCCAGCAATAAGAGGGTTGTCACCATGCTATGTCCCCGATAGCGATTTATTGTATTATAGAGGCTTAACCCTTCAAATCTGATAAAGCTCCAATTCACATGCGAATTCTCACATTTAATATGCAAGCCGGAATTGGAAGTCAGTCTACACGTGATCTGGTTTTAGGCTTTCGGAGACAATTGAGGGATGGTCCCCGGAAGCAAAAAAATATTGATGCGATCGCGTCATTCATAAGAGATTTCGATGTAGTTTGCCTTCAAGAAGTAGGGTTGGGCGGCAAACGTTCAGGCGGCGTTAGCCAACTTCCCCGTCTAATGGAAGTTTCAGGTCTCACGCACTCTGCGGTTCAGACAAATCGAATTGTCGGAAAAGTATCCATACACGGCAATGCGATTTTATCCCGTTATCCAATAAAAAATATAATCGATCGCAAATTACCGGGACGGGTGCCTGGGCGAGGAAAAATTATCTGTGAAATCGAAGACATCACAATAATAAACACGCATTTATCACTGTCCTCAAACGCTCAATCCCAGCAACTCAACTTTATTGCCGAAGATATTAAGGGGCGGGCCCCGGTGATCATGTGTGGTGATTTAAATTTACGCGCCGCTTCCGGGATTTTGACAGGTTTCTCGGAACGCACGGGTTTGAACATTTTAACAAACATAACGACGAAAACGCATCCCAGTTGGTCACCCAAGCGAGATTTGGACCATATACTGGCAAGCCCTGAGTTGAGCGCGCAACCCCCTACTGTTTATGATGTAAGGCTTTCCGACCACCTTCCCGTGTCTGTCACTGTAAGTAGTAATAGAAGAATTGCAGGATAAAGGGTCTCACCTTTCGTTAAAAAAAAAGCCGCGCAAAACGCGCGGCTAATAATTTGACTTATAGGCTAACCCTACTGATCGGGTTCAACATCGACATCAGCATCTACGTCAACGTCCACATCAATATTGTCTGCCAAATCGTCGGCTTCTTGGCCTTCTTTTGGTAGATCGACATCCATTGTCGGGACTTCGACTTCAATTGTCTTGGTGCCTACGTCAACGTCGGCAACGTCGACGTCAACACTTGGCATTTCGCCGCCTTCAACGGAAACTTCCGGCAAAGAACCTGTGCTGGTTAAATCAATATCAGTCAGAACGATTGCGCCGATGGCGAGAACGGCAATTGCTGCACCGCCAACAAGCCAACCCGTAATGGATTTTTTTTCAGTACGTGTATTATTGTAGTCAGACATTTTTTTCTCCTAAAATGTATTGTGGGGCAACGCTAAATTAGCGTTACTTTGGCCCAGCGAAGAACCAGATGATGAAACCGATGATTGGCAAAATTAGAACCAACAGGATCCAAAGAATTTTAGACATAGTCGACGCGGACGACCCCAAAATCTTTATTAAGGCCCAAACCCAAAGGATTAGACCCAGTATGCCAATGATGAATTCCATAGTTAATCTCCAAATTATCCGCTTTATTGCGTCTTGCTGAAATAACTCCCATTCGACCTTTCGGTTCCAAATTAAGAGATTTAAGGAATTATAATTCGCTTGATTCAACGTGTGCTTATTTATCAGGAGCGAGAATCAGGACTCCTTTTTGCGCCAGTCTAATATGCAGGGGTAAGTCCAAACGGGCCGGCTCCCCATCCAGTAATATATCTATCTGACCGGTCCCTTTGACGTGCACAGCATCAGAGATATTTCCCTTTGCAGAGTCACTTTCGCGCCAATCGGATGCGACCGCTGACAGGCCTAATTTTGCGACATCAAAAAAACCATCAACATCCAGTGCGACGATTTCCATGCCTCCACGCCCTGTATTTGTATCAGACATTTGTGGGCAGATAATATTTAACAGATTTGCCTCGTAATAGCTGTCCGGGTTTGTCCCAATTCCATATTTGAAGACGTCGCCCGACTCGAAATCGACTAGGTTAAAGACGAGAGTCTCGGCAGCTTGTTTGAAATGCTTGCTACGAATTTGTTCTCTGACATCATTCAGGCGCGTTGGCGTTCCAATTATGCAACCGCATAAGAACATGGCATCATTCGCATATCCCGCAGCCATCCAGCGTGCGGATTGGCATTCGAGAGCTCTATTTAACGCGATTTCCCAATCCGTGGTATCATAAAGTGTTTTAGGCAGCAGGTTCATCGTCCCGCCCGGTAAAGGCACAATCGGAACGCCGCGGGCGGTTGCTAATTTTGCTGCACTCAGCGCGGAGCCATCTCCGCCATAAATGATAATGAGATCGCATCCGTCATTCAGAGCAGCCTCTATGCCCTGACAAATCTCGTCCGGTTCAACATGCGCGATAGGGCCGAGCGTGTCGAACACGCTCTCCAATTTGGATGTCAGGGGCTTAGTTATATCTGTCGTTGAGCCGGAGCGGGCGTTTATAAACGCGCAAGGTTTCTTAATTGGCATTATGTTGTATCTGCGCAGGTCCAAGCTCGCGGCGGAGTTTGACCCAAGGCTTTGCGGTAATAAATTTTCCGTCAATCCAATCAATCGCCGTGACCGATAAATACTCATCGTCAATCTGTATATGATTGAAACTGGCGGGCACGCCTCGCATTCGCGTTGAGAGGGTGCCGGAACCGATTGAAACCAGCCCGGTTTCGCCGGGTTTGCGATCTTTGAAAAAAGGCATATGTATGTGTCCCGATAGAACCGCATCGACATTAGCATCTGACAAGGCTGCAATCGCGGCCTCACCACGCTTTGTCGTCTTGTCCAAAGGTGAGTTTTCAGGATAAATCAACGGATGATGGACTGCGATCATCTTCAGTGATCCAGGCTCAGCGCCGTGAAGCGATTGAACGCAGCTTTTCAGTACCGCCATGTCCACCACGCCCAGTGACCAATCCAGTTTGGCTTGAACCCCGCGGGCTGTATTCATCGTGACAATCATCACATTTTTGTCTGCGTAATGAGGCTCACTTAAGGGCGCTATAAAACGATCGTAGCGGCCCCAAGGTTTGAACAATCTGTGAAAAATATTAAAGACTGGGGTGTCGTGATTGCCGGGTGTGATAACACGGGGAACGTTGAACGAATTTATCCAATCTCTCGCTGCCTCAAATTCGGAGACTTTCCCGTCTTGGGTGATGTCTCCGCAGATTAAGATACAATCCGGCTTTAGCGTATCCGTATATGCCTTGACTGCCGCCATTGCATCGCGATCTTCTACGCCAAAATGGATATCGGAAAATTGTATAATGCTTGTCATATGGTTCTAGAACTACCCCTCCTTACAATGGGGCAGTGCTGTTTACGTTCCATATGAATGTAGATCCTAGGAAATGACTGAGGGTTCACTGCGGCCCAAAATCGATTTTATGTTTGCGATTTCGTCTGCAATGTCACGGAGGCTGCTAAGCGACGTCTGCACATCCGCGTGAAGGTCGCCCGTCGGCGGCGTATAATTTTCCAAATAGAGGCGTAAGGTTGCGCCCACTGTACCGGTGCCCGATAGCCTTAGAACAAATCGGCTGCCGCTCTCAAACTCGACACGCATTCCCTGATTTTTAGAAACCGAGCCATCAATGGGGTCAGTATAGGCAAAGCTGTCCGCTTTCAGCACGGTTTCACCTTTAAATGTCTGACCCGGCAATGTGTCCAGCTGATGCGCAACCCTATCCATCACAGCTTCAGCCTTTGATTTTTCGACGCCCTCATAATCGTGGCGGGAATAATAATTACGGCCATATTCTTGCCAGTGGCCATGCAAAATGTCTTCGACACTCTTCCCCGAAACAGCAACAATATTCAGCCACATAAGAATGGCCCAAAGCCCGTCTTTTTCACGCACGTGGTCAGACCCCGCGCCAGCGCTTTCTTCGCCGCAGAGTGTAATCCGTTCGGCGTCCAAGAGATTGCCAAAAAACTTCCACCCCGTCGGCGTTTCAAAACACTCTACACCTAATTTCTCCGCCACACGGTCGGCAGCCCTGCTCGTCGGCATTGATCGTGCTACGCCGGAAATGCCTTTTGCATAAGCTTTAACCAAATGCGCATTGGCTGTGAGAATTGCTAAACTGTCGGAGGGGGAAACATATACCTGTTTTCCCAGAACTATGTTTCTATCACCATCTCCGTCAGAACAGGCTCCAAAATCCGGCATATCTCCATTAAACATTTTAGAAAAAAGATCTTTGGCATAAGTTGGTCCCGGGTCAGGGTGTCCGCCGCCAAAATCCGGTAATGGCACTGCGTTCATCAAACTCTCACTTGGCGCACCTAATCGGTTCACGAAAATTTCTTTGGCATAGGGTCCTGTAATCGCGTGCATTGCATCAAAACAAATTTCGAAACCGGATTGGAACATGTTTCGAATGGCGTCAAAATCAAACAAGCCTTCCATCAGGTTGGCGTAATCTGTTACGCTATTGATAATTTCTATGCGCATGCCATTTATTTGATGAGTTCCAAGAGTATCCAAATTTACGGGCGGGTTATCACTTATTTTATAGGCATCTATCTCAAGACTTCGCGCATAAATTTTATCGGTTACGGATTCGACCACAGGGCCGCCATTCTGGCCATTAAATTTGATTCCAAAATCGCCGGAGGGTCCTCCCGGATTGTGGCTGGCAGATAAGATGAACCCGCCAGCCGCGCCGTATTTTCGGATGACACAAGATGCGGCTGGGGTGGACAAGAAACCCGCTTGTCCAACGAGCGCTTTTTTTACGCCATTCGCCGCCGCCATGGACAAAATTGTTTGGATAGCCCTGTCGTTGAAAAAACGGCCGTCACCCCCTACAACCAATGTACCGCCCGATAACTCAGGGACAGAATCGAAAATAGATTGAACGAAATTTTCCAAATATCCCGGCTGCTGGAATTTTGTGACCTGCTTGCGCAGACCCGAAGTTCCTGGTTTCTGATCGTCAAACGGCGTTGTTGGAACAGTCTTCATGTTAGAGGCCTTTCCGGATATCATTTATGGCCTTGCAAATGGCGTCGACGTCTTGATTTGTCATAATCTCTTCTATCGTAAAACGCGACCGGCGACGCCAATTCGGTTGTTCATCAGTTGTGCCAGGTACGTTAGCTTGCAACGGTTCAAGCATCAAATCATCCAATTGGACGGCGAATGCTAAAGCCTTTGAGTCAGCGAGGTAGGCTTGGAGGTCTGCCATGAGATCCGGAGACATTTCACCCGCAGACCCCCGGCCAATGCGTTTAAGAAAAACGGACTTGTCATCTTCACGGCGCTGTTTTTCCCATTTCAGGGTTTCAGGATCGTCTCCAATACCAAGGCTTTCGCGCCACTTGAAATCCTCACTATTCCAAAATCCACTAAGTGTTGGGAAATCATGATTGGAAAATGCAGTTATCGAAAGCTCGCGAATATCGTCTTTTGAAATGATGCGCCCATCAGAGTCACGTTCTATTAAAGCGATATTGCAGCCCATTAATTGAAAGCGTGCCATCCGGTCTCTGAAATCATCTGGGACTGTGCCAAGGTCTTCACCGAAAACGACACAGTCTTGCGCCTGAGACTCCTCTGCGATCATATTCATAAGACCGTCAAAGGGGTATTGAATATACCCACCGGTTTCATTTTCAGGTATCCAGAAACTGCGTAAGTGGCCTAGGATATGATCAATACGAATAGCGCCGCCAAGAGACATAGCGGCGCGAAGTGATGACCTATATGGGTCGTAATCATTCTGCACGAGCCGTTGAGGATTATAGGGGAGGAGATTCCAGACCTGTCCGTCCGGATTTGCTATATCGCCCGGCGCACCAAGACTTACACCCACTGCATAAGCCTCTCTATTTTGCCAGACATCCGATCCTCCGGGCACCACACCGACAGCAAAATCGAGATAAATCCCGATGGTCATGCCTGCGGAAATGGCGCGGGCTTGCGCGTCCCGTAATTGTTCATGGGCTATCCATTGCAGATATGTGTAAAACTCAATTCGCTCAGTGTTCTTTTGGGCAAATGCGAGTGAAGCCTTAGAGCTTGGGCTGGAGTATTTTTTTGGAAAATTCTGCCAACCTGCATAGCTTTGTTTTGTTTTAGGCAGAGTTTCAAAAAGCGTATCAAATAAGGCGTGGGTGTGTAAAGCTTGGCCTGTTTTTTTGACAAAACGGTCAAACGCCTTTCGCCGCTTCGTTCTTTGTCCCAACTTAGAAAATTCAGAATAGGCAGCCTCGAAGGCCAGCATTTTTGTTCTGTATACAGCCGCATAATCAACATGTTCGGTTCCTGAAGACGGTGTCAGTTTAAAACTATCCGGCAGCTCTGCTATTTTGTCTGCAGCGATGAGCATCACATTCAAGAATTGGCGTGAAGACGGCGAGTAAGGTGCATAAAGATGAGGCGCGGAGGGGAAAAGCGCATGAACGGGATTGATCCCAATGAAATCCGCGCCTTTGCTCGCCATAATCTCGGCCAGCCGAGCGAGGTCTTCAAAATCTCCCATGCCTGCATTTCGGCTTGACCGAAGCGCGTAAATTGCTGCTGTGACGCCCCAAACTCCGGCTTGGCTTTTAAGTTTATCTGCCCCGTAAACAATCGCAGTCTTGGATGGGTCGTCAATCGGAAGGACAGGCAGGTCCAGCTGTGTCAGATTTCCTCCGAGCGCTGTCAGGAGTTTCATCTTTGTTGCAGCCGTCGCCTGATGAATAGTGCCGTTAATGTCGCGGTAACTCTCAAAAATACCGTATGTATCCGCGAGATTTTCCACGATTTGGTGTCGTTTTTCTGGCGATAGATAATATCCATCCACCTTTAAAACGGATACAGAATTTGCCGGAATATTATGCGGTTTCGCGGTATGAGGGGATGTGGTCAAAAGCACCTCTGTAGAGCTGTTCGGTAAATGAAAATCACAAGCGTCACCTCGATTGATGACCACGATAAGCGTGTCATGACCTTCTACAGAAAGAGCCATTCCGAAACAGGCGAGATGAGAATCCTCCCATTGATGGGTTTGTAAGGTTTCGCCATCTGAAGAGAGCCACTCGACATTTTTGACATGCGTATTGCCAACGGCCTCGCCGTGCAGGAAATGGGTTTGATTGAAATGGGGAAAGGCTTTGCGGATTTTGATCAGGGTCTTGACGAATGTTTCAAGTTCTTCGTCACGTGCGCCCCAATCCAACCATGTCAGCTCATTGTCTTGGCAATAGGCGTTATTGTTTCCGTGTTGAGTATGTCCAAATTCGTCTCCTGCCAGCAGCATAGGGATGCCTTGCGAGAGCAGAAGAGTGGCCAGCATATTTTTCTTTCGCTGGCGACGTGCAGAGATAATGTGTGGATCTTCTGTCTCGCCCTCAACACCCATATTGTCAGACAAGTTATGCCCATGGCCGTCTCGGTTTTCTTCACCATTTGCATGGTTGTGTTTCTCATTATAACTAACTGTATCTTGAAGGTTGAAGCCATCATGAGCTGTAATAAAATTCACGGAACTTGATGTGGTGCGACCAGTTTGCTCGAAAATATCGGCTGACCCCAACAGCGCCCCGGCTAGTTTTTGATGTGCGCCGCTGTCGCCGCGCCAAAAACTCCTAACCACATCACGATATTTATCGTTCCATTCGCTCCATCCTATCGGAAACTGCCCCAAAACATATCCGCCCGAACCTATGTCCCAAGGTTCCGCAATTAATTTCACCCCTGATAGAACTGGGTCGGATTGTAGGACTTGAAAAAAGGGAGCTTCAGGATCGTAATTTTCAGGATTTCGTCCCAGCGTTGGAGCAAGGTCAAACCTAAAACCGTCGACATGCATTTCTTCAACCCAATAGCGCAAACTTTCAATCGTCAGTTCAAGCACACGTGGGTGCGCCATATTCAGAGTGTTCCCACAGCCCGTGTGATTGACGTAAAATCGCTTATTTTTCGCCAAATGATAGTAGCTGGCATTATCAATCCCGCGATATGAGAGTGTTGGACCGAGCTCCCAGCTTTCCGCCGTGTGATTGTATACAACGTCCAAGATGACTTCGATATCTACTTCATGCAACGCTTTCACGGCGTTCTGCACGGCTGTTTGCTGAGCGGGCCCTAAATAGGGATCGTGAGGCGCAAAGAAATTTACGGGATTATATCCCCAGTAATTCGTCAGCCCCATATTTGTCAGCCGCGGCTCGGAGAAAAAACTTTGGAGCGGTAATAATTCAATGGCCGTGACGCCCAATTCTTTCAGATAAGATATTGTAGAGGGGTGAGACAGACCCGCCAAGGTTCCACGTGCAACATCCGGAATGTCAGATTTGTGCTTTGTCAGTCCTTTGACGTGGGCTTCATAGATAATTGTGTCGGCCCAGTTTGTTTCAGGTCGTTTGTCTGTCGACCAGTCAAAATTCGGCGCGCCGACGACGGATTTAGGGACATATGGAGCACTATCCGTCAGGCTGAATGAGAGGTCTTTGTCAGGAGACTTTACATCATATCCATATAGCGCGTCATTTTGGACGAATTCGCCAAAGAGGATTTTTGCATAAGGGTCTATGAGCAGTTTATTTGGGTTGAATCTGTGACCTTCATTCGGGGCATAGGGTCCATCCACCCGGTATCCATAAAGCTGACCCTCTTTCAGGCCTTTAATAAATCCATGCCAGATATCGCCTGTTCTTTGGGCGAGGGGGATGCGGTGCGTTTCCGTTTTACCATCAGGGCTGAATAAACACACATAGACGGCTGTCGCATAGGCGGAGAAGAGCGCGAAATTTACACCGCTACCCGTGAAATTTGGGCCAAGAGGCGCCGGCATTCCGTCTGTGATAGAAATGCGGGGGGGCATTACAGCGCGTCGTAAAGAGCCCGATACTCTTCCGCAGATGCGTCCCATCCAACATTCTGATCCATGCAGTTCATAACCATGCGTGACCAAATAGCGGGCGAGTTATAGAGCTCAAATGTTCGGAGAATTGCGGCATAGAGCATGTGCCCGTTAACGGGGGAAAACTGAACGCCCGTAGATGCGCCGGATGCCAATGCCATCGGGCTTGCATCAATAACTGTATCGTTCAATCCGCCGACACGACCTACCACCGGAACGGTGCCATAGCGCATGGCGCAAAGCTGGGTTAATCCGCAGGGCTCAAACCTAGACGGAATAAATATGGCATCCGCTGCGGCTTGCAATTTGTGCGCAAAGGGTTCGTTATATCCAATTGTAACAGAAATTTCAGTCGGGTGTTTGTCGGCTGCCGCTTGAAAGGCTGATTCAATAGCAGGGTCTCCTGACCCGATTAGCGCCAATTGTCCGCCTTGGGCGACAATGAAATCGGTCATATTCGCCAAAAGGTCGAGGCCCTTTTGCGTTGTCAGCCTGGAGATCACCGCGAAAAGAGGGGCTGCATCATTTTGCCTGAGGTTCAAATCCTTCTGTAGCGCCCGCTTGTTTTTCACTTTTCCGCTTGGGCTGTCAGAGGAATAATTTTGATAAACCTCTGTGTCGCTTTCGGGATTCCAGACGTCCAGATCAATACCGTTTAGTATGCCAGTAAGCCCGTCTGCCTTCGCGCGTAACAATCCGCCAAACCCCATGCCGCCTTCATCAGATTGTATCTCAAGCGCATAGGTCGGACTGACGGTTGTGATGTGATCGCTAAAGGCGATACCCGCTTTTAAAAAGCTGACTTGATCCCAATATTCAAATCCATCCGACCCGAAATAATTTTGCGGAAGACCTAAGTCCTTCATCAGAGTTTTCGGAAACAATCCCTGAAACGCAAGATTATGTATTGTAAGAACGGTTTTGACACGGCTATCCCCCGAGGCTTTTAAATAAGCCGCGCATAATCCGGCCTGCCAATCGTGAGCGTGGAGAACATCAAAGGACTTCCGGCCGATTTTGCCGCGCGCGATGTCTGCTGCAATTTTAGAAAAGGCTGCAAATTTCTCGCCGTTTCTTTCCCGGTCCCTACCGGAATTATCAAGATAGGGATTGCCATCAATCTCAAAAAAACTTGGAGCGTCCAAGGCCAGGACATTTACGCCAGTTTCAGTTTTCCCTGAAATAAGTTTTGCCGGATGCCCTGCCAAGTCTTCAATCTTTGCACGGGTCCGCTTATTTTTCAGACCGGACAAAACCGTTGGGAACCCGGGGAGGAAGACTGTGACGTCCAATCCATTTTTACCCAAGGCTATGGGGAGCGCTCCAACCACGTCAGCCAAACCTCCCGTCTTAATCAAAGGGAAGCATTCGGACGCGACGAATAGTACAGATCGTTTTTGCTTAGGGGGCAATTACTTGTCCAAATTATCAATCATCGTCTGAGTAATAAGGCATACCCCGTTCTCAGTGCGATAAAACCTTTTTGCATCTAATTCAGGATCATTCCCGACAGCCAGCCCCTTCGGAATTCGGACGCCTTTGTCAATAACGACATTCGTCATTTGTACGACTTCGCCAATGTCGACCTCAGGAAGAATGATTGCGCGTTTAAGCGATGAATATGAGTGCACATACACATTCGTAAAAAGAAGAGATTGATCGACTCGCGCGCCTGACACAATGCACCCGCCAGAAACGACCGAGTTTACTGCGCTTCCGCGGCGGCCTACCTCATCGTGGATGAATTTCGCGCCGGGGGCGAGCTCTGAATAGGTCCAAATCGGCCAGTTAATATCATAAAGATTCAGTGCGGGTTCGAATGAGGTTAGGTCCAAATTGGCCTCCATATAAGCGTCAATTGTTCCGACGTCCCGCCAATAGGCTTCCTCTTCACCTTCTGATCTGACGCAGGATTTGGTGAAACGGTGCGCTTGGGCTTTTCCGTTTTCAACGATATACGGGATAAGATTTTTACCGAAGTCTCGGTCACTCCCGACTTCCGCTGCATCTCGACGTAGCTGTTCAAATAGGAATTCCTTGTCGAAAACATATATGCCCATAGAGGCCAAACACACACCGTCTTGGCCGGGTATGGTTGGTGGGTTTTCAGGTTTTTCGAGAAAGTCAGTGATCATATCGCTTTCATCGACATGCATAACGCCGAAGGCTTTTGCTTCCTCAACACTGACTTCCAAACATCCAATCGTTACGTCTGCGCCCGAATTAACATGCTCCTCCAGCATGAGTTCGTAATCCATTTTGTAAATATGGTCGCCCGCAAGAATGACGATATATTCCACATTGGAATAGCTCTCAATAATATGAATATTCTGATAGACGGCGTCCGCAGTACCTTCATACCAACGGTCATCCGACATGGTCTGTGAAGCCGGCATGATGTCAAAACTCTCATTCCGCTCTGCACGAAAAAAGTTCCAACCCCGTTGAAGATGCCGGATAAGACTGTGCTGTTTATATTGTGTGGCGACACCAATACGGCGAATGCCGGAATTCATCGCGTTGGAAAGCGCAAAGTCAATAATGCGGAACTTCCCGCCAAAAAAGACTGCAGGCTTTGCGCGTTTTTCCGTCAGATTATGCAGTCGACTTCCCCGACCGCCAGCCAACACAAAGGCCATTGTTTTGGCCGCCAGTCTTCTATTTGACGAAAATGCCTGATTTTGCATCACTCCCCCTTCAATGTGCGCACTGCGCAAGTTTTTACTGTTATATTTCCTATGATTGTTTAGATGGACTCAAACAGCAAGCGAAACGAAAATAAATTTTAAAATTCGAAGAGACCGGACACACCTAATAGCCGAAAAATTCGATGTTCGCCCAAATATCCCGTAAACACGTCGCTCCGAGCGATTTTTCAGAGAATGACTATGTCACCATCAGCCCACAAAATTGACGATACAAAGTCTCTTGTCGAAGAGAGCTTTGGCGACACGGTGTTACGCCATCTCATTTATTCCGTTGGCAAGGATAAAGAACATGCCAGTGAGCGTGATTGGTGTGTCGCTCTCTCACTTGCGGCCCGTGACCACATGGTCGAAGGCTGGATTGATACGACCCGTCGTATTTATAAGAATAAGCAAAAGCGCGTCTATTACCTGTCTATGGAATTCATGATTGGGCGAATGTTGGAAGACAGCTTAACCAATTTGGGGCTCCTGAATGAGGCCAGAGACTTTTTTGCAACGCAAGATGTCGACTTACACGACGTTCTCCACTCCGAACAGGACGCTGCCTTAGGGAATGGCGGCCTTGGTCGGCTGGCGGCCTGCTTCATGGATTCTATGTCAACAACCGGTGTGGCCGGAATGGGCTATGGCATCCGATATCAACACGGAATTTTCCGTCAAAATATCGAAGACGGATGGCAAATGGAAGAGCCTGAGGATTGGTTGGTGCAAGGCAATGCCTGGGAATTTCGTCGGCCTGAGGCGGTCTACAATATCGAATTTGGCGGCAATGTTGATACGGATGAAAACGGCAAAACGGTTTGGACGCCGAAAGAGCGTATTCATGCCGTCGCTTTTGATATGCCTATCGCGGGGTGGGAGGGTAAACACGTCAACACCCTTCGTTTGTGGTCTGCACGCCAAGCGGATTTGATGAACCTCAAGAAGTTTAATGAGGGAGATTTCATGGCCGCCGCGCGCCAGCAAATTTTGGCAGAGACGATTTCTAAAGTGCTGTATCCGGGAGACCACACGCCCGAGGGTCGTGAGCTGCGCCTCAAGCAAGAGGTTTTCTTTACGTCGGCATCCTTGCAGGATTTGATACGCCGCTTTCTGATGAATTATTCCGATTTGTCAAAGCTGGGTGATCATGTTGCCGTGCAACTTAATGATACCCATCCGGCGATTGCCGTGCCCGAACTCATCCGAATTTTGATGGACTTGCATGGCTTTGAGTTTGACGCGGCCTTTGAAGTCGCGCGTGAGACTTTGCATTACACAAACCATACTCTGCTGCCTGAGGCGTTGGAGAAATGGCCCGTGGAGCTGTTCCGAGCAATCCTTCCGCGCCATTTGCAGATCATTAATATGATTGACGGTGCTTTCTATCAGGAGGCTTTGGCCAAGGGGTTAGAGCACCACGTTATCGCCGGAATTCAGGCCATCCACCCTTATCAACATGATTGGGTGCGTATGGGCAATTTGGCGTTTATCGGATCACGCAAAGTTAACGGCGTTTCGGCTCTGCATACAGAGCTTATGAAGCAAACTGTTTTCCATGATTTGCACACCATGTTTCCGGATAAGATTGTGAACCAGACAAATGGTGTCACGCCGCGCCGTTGGGTCTTGGAATGTAATCCCGGCCTGTCAAATTTGATTTCCGAGCAAATCGGAACTGGATGGATTGATGATTTAGAGCAGCTTGACAAGCTGACCCCGCTCGCAACTGATGCCGATTTTCAGGCCAAATATATGGGCGTGAAATCACAGAATAAAGCCCGTTTGGCGGCTTTCCTGAAAGACCGCATGGGCATCACGGTGAAGCCTGATGCCATGTTTGATATCCAAATCAAACGTATTCATGAGTATAAGCGTCAGCTGATGAATATTCTGGAGACAATTGCGCTCTACAATGAAATCAAAGAAAATCCGAAAACCAATATTCAACCCCGCGTGAAAATCTTCGCGGGTAAGGCTGCGCCAAGTTATTTTTTGGCTAAGCTGATTATCAAACTTATCAATGACGTCGCTGAAGTTGTGAATAATGACCCTGATATCGGTGACAAGCTAAAGGTGGTTTTCCTGCCGAACTACAATGTTTCGGCGGCGGAAATTCTGATTCCCGGTGCGGATTTGTCGGAGCAAATATCGACGGCAGGATTCGAGGCCTCCGGCACGGGGAATATGAAGTTTGCGCTTAACGGCGCCCTGACAATCGGAACTTTGGATGGCGCCAATGTTGAAATGGCGGAACATCTTGGTGATGAAAATATCTTTATTTTTGGTATGAAGGCTGATGAAGTCGCAGAACGTCAACACGCACGCCGCCGGCCTTCCGAGGTCATTAAAAATCTACCCAGATTGCAGCAGGTCATTGAGCAGTTAAAGACAGGCGTTTTTTCGGATGGTGATACGACCCGCTATAAGGACATTCTGGACAATATTGAACATCACGATTATTTCCAAGTCGTCCCGGATTTTAAGGCGTATTGGGACATGCAGCGTCATGTCGACAGCGTTTATGCACAGACTGAAAAATGGGCGGAAATGGCGATTTTGAATACGGCGAAAATGGGGTGGTTCAGCTCAGACCGAACAATTCGGGGCTATGCTAGGGATATTTGGAACGCACCGACCAATGAGCTTGATAAATAAGATGGTGATGGGTCAGCCCGATATTGCGCGCCTTATTCGCGGGCTTCATGCTGACCCTTTTTCCTATCTTGGCTCTCATTTTGATGGTGACGATTTTATTATCAGGACTTACGCGCCCTATGCGCAATCCGTCGCGATAGTAAAGCCGCGCGGTTCCAAACCCGTCGCAATGTGCCAGCGCTTGCATGAGAGTGGAGTTTTTGAAGCCCGCGTGAACGCCTCAAAGCTGAAAACAGGTTATCATCTGGTTGCCACCTATGACGGGGTGGAACATCGTTATGAAGACCCTTACCGATTTGCCCCCGACCTTGGTGAGTTGGACTTATACCTCTTATCGGAAGGCAAACATGTTCATGCCTTTCAAGCCTTAGGCGCGCATGTCAAAAAACAAGAGGGCGTCAACGGCACACGCTTTTCGGTTTGGGCACCTAATGCTGCCGGTGTCTGTGTCGTGGGAGACTTCAACAGTTGGAGCACAACCAAACATCCCATGCGTTCACGTGGCGGCAGCGGCGTTTGGGAGCTCTTCATCCCCGGTGTTGGAGACGGCGCTGCTTATAAATACGCCGTTCGGGATACCCAAGGGCATATGCAGCCGCTGAAAGCGGACCCCGTAGGTTTCGGGGCGGAATTCCGGCCTAAATCCGCATCCGTTGTTCGCGATCTTTCGACCTATAAATGGCGTGATGCAAAATGGATAAAATCCCGCGGCGCACGTCAGCATCGCACTGCGCCCATGTCGGTTTATGAGTTACATATGGGCTCTTGGCAGCGCGGCGAAGGCAATCAATATCTCACTTATGCAGAGATGGCAGACAGGCTCATTCCTTATGTGAAACAGCTCGGCTTTACCCATATTGAATTGCTGCCTATCACGGAACATCCTTTTGATGGGTCCTGGGGATATCAGCCAATCGGGCTGTACGCCCCGACGGCGCGTCACGGCTCGCCTGCTGAATTCAAAGCTTTTGTCGATGCCTGTCATAAAGCGGAAATTGGCGTCATCCTTGATTGGGTGCCGGGGCATTTCCCGTCTGATGAACATGGCCTCGCGCGATTTGACGGCACGCATCTCTATGAACATGCCGACCCACGCAAAGGGTTTCATCCGGACTGGAACACGCTGATTTTCAATTTTGGCCGCCGCGAAGTTGTCAATTATCTCGTGGCGAATGCGCGTTTCTGGTTGGAGGAATATCACCTAGATGGCCTCCGGGTCGATGCGGTGGCGTCTATGCTCTATTTGGATTATTCCCGCGAGGACGGTGAATGGGTGCCGAATCCCGACGGCGGTAATCAAAATTGGGAAGCCGTCAAATTTCTGCAATCTATGAACGCAGATGCCTATAGCGCGATGGATGGTATCATCACCATTGCCGAGGAAAGCACGGCTTGGCCCGGCGTTACCGCGCCGACACACCACGACGGATTAGGCTTTGGCTTCAAATGGAATATGGGCTGGATGAACGACACGTTGGAATATATGTCCGAAGACCCGATTAATCGTCGCCACCACCATCACAAAATGACCTTTGGCATCGATTATGCTTTCTCAGAAAATTACATGTTGCCACTCTCTCATGATGAGGTCGTCCACGGCAAAGGTTCGCTCATTGAGCGTATGCCAGGAGACCGCTGGCAGAAATTTGCGAATCTACGCGCCTACTACGCATTTATGTGGAGCCATCCCGGCAAGAAACTTCTCTTTATGGGCTGTGAGTTCGGTCAAACAGCGGAATGGAATGCGGATCAATCCTTGGATTGGCATTTGACACAGTATGCGGAACATAAAAATACGCAGACCCTAATCGGCGACCTTAACCGGGCTTATCGCAACATACCCGCGCTTTATGAACAAGACTGCATATCTGAAGGGTTTGAGTGGATCGATGGCGGCGCACAAAATGAGAATGTGCTGTCCTTCATTCGATGGGATACGGAGCGGAAAGCCCCGTGTTTGACAGTCTGTAATTTCGCACCCGTTCCTCGCGAGAATTATAGGGTTGGCGTTCCTATGGCCGGCCATTGGGAAGAAGTGATCAATACGGACTCAGAGCTTTATGGCGGATCAGGCAAAGGAAATATGGGCGGTTTCAATTCTGAACCCGTCAAGGCCCATGGACGGGACCACTCTTTAAGTCTAACTCTGCCCCCACTCGCGACATTGATTTTTCGCCTCACATAATTCTTACACTTAGAGCTGATCCAATATGTCTCTTTCTTTCAAAAGCCAGCGGTCCAATCTCGAAGGTATTTACAAAGCTCTCTTTGCTGCGTCAGAAGTAATTTATGCGGAACTGAAAAAGGGTGCAGACCTGAAATTCGCGACCTCCAGCAATGAATCTGGCGATGACCAACTTGAATTAGACGTCTTTGCCGACGAAGCCTTTTTCGAAACACTTAGCAAAGATCCCTATGTGCGTTACGTCGTATCGGAAGAACGTCCCGAGATGGTAAAAATATCCGACGGGCCTTACAGCATCGCTTTGGATCCTCTGGACGGTTCAAAATCCGCCCTCGTCGGTATTCCGTCTGGTGCTATCTTTGGCATTTGGGAAAATGCAGAAGTTGCGGAAGATTTTTCAGGAAAGAATATCATCAGCGGTGGCTTCTTCGTTTTTGGCATGAACCTTGAGGCCTATTTCGCGGATGGCAAAAACGTCTATCGCGGAATTTTCGATCAAAAATCATCAGAATGGACAGTCCTGCCAATCGAAGGCGGCCTCCCTTCCGCCAATGTTATGTCGCTCAATGCCTGCAATCAAACCATGTGGGACCAATGGATGCAGGATTATTACGCCGGTCTGTTTATGTCTGCCGACGGTACTCCAACCCCGCATAATATGCGGTGGTACGCCTCTATGGTGTCCGACATCAAACGCCTCGTTATACAGGGCGGACTATTTGCCTATCCAAATGCGAACCGGAAAGGATATGAGCAGGGCCATCTGCGTCTCGTTTACGAGGCCATCCCGATGTCATTCCTGATACATGCCATGGGCGGATCCTCAACCAATGGCGATGTCTCTCTACTCGAAGCCCGCGTGAAAGAACTACATCAGAAAACGCCTGTTTTCATTGGGGAGACCCGCAAGATAGCAGCGATTGAAGCTGCGAAGACTGTATCAAAACAATAGTTTCAGAGAAAGAGTGAATAGCTCCGCAAGCAAGAGTCAAAAAAATTATAAATATTCAATTGCAGGGACTTAAGTAAAATCTGAGCGATAAATGTTACACTGTTTGTTGCACCATTTGTTGCACTAAAATTTTGCATTACGAGTGGAATTAAATGGTTCAAAGTAAGTTCTTTGCTATCTGCGCTCGGCGGGCAAAGTCAGAATCAGGTTAGCGAAAAAAACACCAGAAACTGTATTAAACAAAATGCTGCAAGTACTCATGAAGAGTGCTTGCAACATAAATTAATGCCTGAGGTAGAAGGTCAGGTTAGTCGTCATTACCGCCTTCATCTTCGCGCTCAACACTGATTTCAACCGCGACGAAATTCCCTTGATTATCTTCACAGCCTTCGGCTTTGAGAATGTCACTAATGACAAGTTGTG
>JAHDFA010000026.1 GCA_020628495.1 Hellea sp. | reverse complement strand
CCGGATTGGAGAGAGAAATGAGCCCCTCAAAGGACTATCATTACGATGACAAACCTGCCGCGCGTCGCCTGACACGCAACAAAGTTGACGGTAAACTCGGCGGCGTGTGCGCCGGGATTGGTGATTATCTCGGATGGGATCATACAATGGTCCGTATCCTGACCATCCTGTTGATCATTTTCACAGGGCTGCCGGTCATCGCTTATTTCATTCTTTGGGTATTAATGCCCAAAGACACGCGTGCTCCCTATATCCGGGAATATCGCGAGCAAAGTGAAGCGAGAGATCGGGCCAATGCTCCCGCAGGGACGGCCGGTTCGACAACGACTTACAATGATGTGCGGTCAAAATTCCGGTCCTTGGAAGTCCGTTTGCAGGATTTGGAACGGTCCATCACATCCAAGGAATGGAAGCTCAATCGCGACTTCCGGGACTTATAGATCTAAATGACCTGAAGCGCCTTTTTAGAGAGAGGGGCGCTTCACCCCCACCCATGCGGCGCAGTGCCATGCGCCCCTTTATTCACACGACTGGCTAAGGGAGAGACAGCCATGTTTAAAACAGCCATTATTGCATCAACCGTCTTATTCGCCGCCGCCGCTCCGGCTGCAAATGTAAATAATATCGAACCCGCAACAGCGGACGCCACGGTCTTGAACCTGCCCGACGCAGAAAGCGTCATCGCGCAAATTTCCTATCTAGAAATCCGACATGGTGCGGACGGGTTTGAAGTGTCAATCACCGATAAAACCGCCATATTTATGGATGTTGAATTCCCGGGAAACCTTCATATTCGGATTGGATTTTAAGATGAAAAAATTATTGAAAGCCGCGCTGTTCAGCTCAGTCACCGCCACCGGATTTGCTTTTGCCCCGGCAGCTTTTGCAGGCGAAACAGTTGAGATAAAAGACTTTATCGGCACAATTACCTGGTCGAACGGACCTATTTCAGCTGAGATAGAAAAGAATAAGGGCGACACAAAAATATCCGGCCGCGACAACCTGACCATAGATGGCGGCGTTGATGAGATTGACGGAAAAGACTGTAAATCCAGTTACGGAAATTATGATATAAACTGGTTCGGAAAGAAAAAAGAAGGTCAATTTGGCGGCTATGAAAATCTTGAGGATTATCCCGTCTTGAACATTTCCATGCCAAGTGACGCAACACTCATCCTGCGCAATTCGGTTATATTCACGAACGGCACACCGGATGTGGCCGAGGCCGATCTTGAATTACGTCATTGCGGAAAAGTGACCTTGGGCAATGTTGAGAATACGCTGGCCTTGGACAGTCGAGGTTCAGGAGATGTGACAGTTGGCCGGACAGGTCAAATTGCTGCGAATATGAGAGGCTCGGGAGATCTGGAGGGTGAAGACTCCGGCGATGTCATTATCAAATCCCACGGCTCCGGCGATGTTGATCTGGGCAATATTGCCTCTTTGGAAATGAGCCTTCACGGCTCCGGCGATTTGGAAGCCGGTGATGTGGCCGGCCCGGTAGAACTGAAGTCGCATGGATCGGGTGATATCGATCTAAGGTCTGTCAAAGCCTCGCTGAGTTATGACGGACATGGTTCCGGCGATTTGGAAGCGGCGTCCGTTGAAGGGGGAGAGCTTTATCTGAAATCTCACGGCTCCGGCGATATTGATATTGGCGGCGGGAAAGTGGAGAATCTGAAAATTATCGTGCGCGGCTCCGCGTCTGTCGATTATTCCGGTGAAGCAAATAATGCCGACTTAAGTGTCAGCGGGTCAGGCGATATTTTCGTCAACCGGGTGAATGGCGTGGCGGATATTAGAAAATCAGGTTCGGGCGATATTGATATTGATGAGCGCGGATAAGATCGGTTGAAACAGCTATCTCAGGGCGAATAATTTTGCCCTGAGTGATTTTTGAAGCGGCCCGACCTCGCCGCAAATATGGGCAATCAAACCTTCTGCCAAGAGCGGCGCGAAAGTAAATCCGCGGCTACCCAATCCTGTCATAGCCCAAACATTACCATTCAATTTCGCCAGTAGCGGAAGTGTATCCTGTGTTGTCACGCGAATACTCGCGCGGGATTGACGGGGCAGGGCTGTTACTTTCTCTCCGGAAATTTCGGCTAAAGCGGACAGGTTTTTTACATCATCCTCGGCGCGTATTCCAAAGGGATTGCGCGCATCCAAGCGATCATGCGTCGCGCCGACAAGCGCGCCGCCGTCCAAATTCACCGCATAACCGCCATAGGCGGCAGGCCAATCCCAAACGGGTTCGGCCCAACTTAACTGTCCGCGGGAAAACCGCATGGTCAGCGCCGGGGCGAGGTCTTTAATGCCATAACCGGCGGCTAGAAAGATATGGCTATAGCGGCTCCGGTCTTGTGCCGTGTCATATGTTTCGTTGCGGACGTCTATTTCGTTAAAAATTTTGGACGGGTCTATAATCAAGGCATTTTCAATCCAGAGATGGTCTTCCCACCAGTCCAAATGTCCAACGCCCAGCGGCGCTTGGGTCGCTAGCTTTTTAAATCTTTCTGCGTCTTTCTCGGTCTTGGGAATTTGGCGCACACCACGTTCCAGCACGGCCATTTGTGGATAGGCACGAAGCGCATAGAGATAGGCAGACAAAAAGAAACGGCTTTCGGGACGATCCTGCAAATCAAATCGCGGTTTGACCAAAGCCGCCGGGTTGCCACTGGCCGCCGGATGGTTTCGATTGTCAATAATATCAAAGGATATCTGCCGCGCGGATAGGGCTTTTGCGATGGACCGGCCCGCGATCCCCGCGCCGACAATGAGTGCGCGGTCAATTTTTGGAGCGTCTTTGCGCGTCTCTCCCGGAAAGTCTGCTTCCAGACGCTGTCTTTTTCGACCAAAGCCGGGCATTTTTCTGACCTCAAAGCCCGCATTTTGCAAAGCGGTTCTGACTGCGCCAGCAACGGAAAACGTCGCCAAACGTGCGCCGGGCGCGCAGGACTGTGCGACACCGGACATAACGGCCTCACTCCACATGGCGGGATTCCCGGACGGGCTAAACCCGTCTAGAAACCAGGCATCGGCCTTGAGCCCGTCGATTTGCTCGAATGCGGCCTCAACATCGTCGTGAATAAGGGTGAGTGTGACGGTGCCAAATGACAGGCGGTGGAACCCTTTGACCCGTCCGGGCCAAGCCTCAATCAATTTCGCGCTGAGAGGTTCCAGTTCAGGCCATGCGGAGAGCGCGCGGCGTAGCTGGGCCTGATCAAAAGGGTATTTTTCTATTGAAATAAAATGCAGGCGCTGATGGGCTTGCGCCGTTTCTGTCCAAAGCTGCCAACTGGCCAAAAAGTTCAAGCCAGAGCCAAAGCCGAGCTCTGCGACGGTAAAAACAGACATGTTCTGCCAGCGTTCGGGTAGGCCGCACCCTTGCAGAAACACAGCCCGTGTTTCCTCCAGCCCGCCATCTGTTGAAAAGTAAATGTCACCAAAACGGCTATCCGCCGGCGTGCCGGGGCGAGACCAATCCAATTTGGCTGGCGGCGTTTGGGTCAGCGGTTGGGGCGATGCCATATAACGGCCTTAATCCACCCGCGCGAAAAGGTCACGTTGCCAGCGGGGTTTTTGATGTTTCAAGGGTATGTGGCGCGAAAGCAACAGACCAAACTGAATTACAGCGCCGCCCGTTTGGACCCTTGCGCCGCCCTATCTCAACGGATAATCCAGTCATAATCACGGCAATAATGACCGTGCAACCATAAACATCTGGGGTTTCATGACCAAACGTTTCTCTCTCCTGGCGGCTTCCGCCTCCGCATTTGCCCTACTCGCTACCGCGCCTGCATTCGCGCAAGATGCCGATGATGATGTCATCATCGTCAGCGCGACGAAACGGGACACAACATTGCAGGCCACGCCTGTTGCCGTGACTGTGACGACTGCCGACGTCATCGAAAAAGCGCAAATCCTCGATATTAAAGACCTTCAGTCTGTTGTTCCAACATTCCGTGTGTCGCAACTTCAAAACGCCGGTAACACGACCCTGACCATTCGTGGTTTCGGTAATGGCGGTAATAATATCGGTATTGAGCCATCTGTTGGCTTGTTTATCGACGGTGTTTACCGCTCCCGCGCAGCGGCGCAAATCGGTGATCTGCCGAAATTGAACCGTGTTGAGGTTCTTTCAGGACCGCAATCCACACTCTTTGGTAAAAACGCCTCTGCCGGTGTTGTTAGCATTGTCACGGCAAAGCCGGACTTTGATGCAAACGGCTATATTGAAGGGGGCGTCGGAAATTACGGCCTTAACTATGCCAAGGGGTATATCACGGGCGGTATCACGGATTCGATCGCCGTTAGTCTGGGCGGTGGATACCAGTCTCGAGATGGTTATTTCGAGCCGGCCAACGGTACGGGCGGCAGCGACTTTAACAATTTGCGTCGTTACAATTTGCGCGCTCAAGCCTTGTGGGAGCCGACAGATAGCTTATCTGCTCGCTTGATTTGGGATAAATCCGTATTGGATGAAAATTGCTGCGGCGTTGCGACAGCGATTGTCGGACCAACAGCAGCTGCAATTGGCGCTCTGGGTGGACAAGTTCCAACCCCGACAGACCCGTTCTCATATGAAACAGCTGTCAACTTTGACACGGTCAACGAAATTGAAGACGGCGGCATCTCTCTGCAAGTGGATTACGATCTCAACCTGCTGGGCGGTATGACGCTGACATCTATTACATCTGATCGCAGCAATTCTTACGACTATGACAGCGACAGTGACTTTACGACATTGTCTCTTCTGGAAAGCACGTTCCAACTGGTCGACATCGATACCTTTACGCAGGAAGTGCGTCTGACATCTGACAATGACAGCGCGCTGGCTTGGATGGTTGGCGGATATTACTTCAATGAAGATATTGAGCAAAATTCAGGTCTCGATTATGGCGCGGATCTGCGCGGCTATATTGATATCCTTGCTGGTGGACCCGCTATTCTAAGTGCTGTCGAATTGACGGCAGGCCTCGCGCCCGGAACCGCTTTCGGCGATCAGGTTCGTATCGACGAAACATTCAAACAGGACAATGAAGCCTATTCCGTATTTGGTACGGTTGACTTTGATGTCACGGATCGTCTTACCCTGACGGTCGGTGGTAACTATACGGATGACTTGAAGAAGGTTTCCGGTTCCACAGTCAACAATGATTTGTTTAGTAACATCGACCTGCAAACAAACCCGGGTACGGGCTTGTTGGCACAAGGCGCTATTGCCGGAGCCTTTGGCAATCCAAATGACCCAATTGCTCAGGCCTTTGCAGCCGCCTTTGGCGGATTGGAGCTGACTGCGGCGAACTTCGGAGCTTTGCCTGCTGCGGCACAAGCCGGTTTCACGGAAGGTGTTCGCCAGACAGTTATTTCCGGATTGGAGCCATTGCAATTCCAACCGCAATTCTTGGCATTCCCGAACGCTGTTGAAGGCGGCAAGACAGCTGATGACGAGTTCACATACACATTGAAAGCGGCTTACGAGATTAATGACAATCTCAACGCCTATGTGTCGACTGCGACAGGCTTTAAAGCGTCATCCTTCAACCTGACGCGTGACTCGCGTCCGTTCTTGGCGGATGCAGCTGCATTAGCGTCGGTTGCCGGTGGCAGCTTGCTACCGAATAACTATGTTGCAGCTACTGGCCGTAACTTCGGTACGCGTTTCTCCGGACCGGAAGAAGTGGTCGTCTATGAATTTGGCCTTAAAGGTAAATTTGACTTTGGTGCGTTCAACTTGGCAGTCTTTGATCAGACCATTGAGAACTTCCAATCGACCATTTTCCAAGGGACGGGCTTCGTCCTCGCCAATGCGGGTGAGCAATCGACACGCGGTATCGAATGGGACGCGACTGTCACACCGTTTGACGGCTTGGCTCTCGGCGTTTCGGGCATCCTTCAGGATCCTGAATATGACGAGTTCACGGGTGCGCCGGGGCCAAATGGCACGGTAGTTGATCTGTCAGGCGAAACACCGGCCGGCATTAACGAGCTATCCCTATCTGTGTCCGCGCAATATGACTTCGCGTTGGGTGACACCATGGAAGCCTTTGTCCGTGGTGACTGGCAATATGAAGATGAAGTGCAGGTTGTTGACAACATTGTCGGCGTCACACGTGACACCAGCATCTTCAATGCGGCTCTGGGCGTAACAACTGAAAGCGGCCTTGACATCCGTTTCTGGGGTCGAAATTTGTTTGACCACGAAACCTTCACCAGCGCCTTCCCGGGCGTCGTGCAGGCCGGATCAGTCAATGCTTATCCGAACCAGCCGCGCACATATGGCGTGAGCTTACGTAAAAATTTCTAAGTCTGATTTAAAACAGACAGCTTATTGGGCGGCCCTGCGGGGCCGCCTTTTTATTTGCCAATAGAAGACACTGGCAATCAGCAGCAGAATGATTTGCATTTGCGGTAATCGCAAACAGATCCTTGTTGATCTAAATATTCGGCTCTACGGAAATCAGATAGATATTCAGAGGTTCATCATGGTGCATGCAGTCGGGTCGGGTCTTTACGGTTTGACCAATCCCTTTGACACACCGGAACGCAAAGCCTTTCGCGAAACGATTGAGGCTTTCGTTGAAACTGAAATCCGGCCCCATGCGCATGAATGGGATGAAGCCGGGCATGTCCCTTGGGAGCTGCACGAGAAACTTGGCGCTCTCGGTGTTTGGGGGTTCGGTATTGATGAAAAATTCGGCGGGCTTGGCTTTGATGATCCCTTTATGCGTATGGATTTTGCGGTCGCCATGTCGATGTGCGGCGCTGGCGGAATTCCGGCGGCGCTGGGCGGGCGCGGCATCTCTTTGGACCCGCTGCAAAAACTGGCCCATGACGATATTCGATTGCGCGTTTTGCCCGAGATTATTTCCGGCAGAAAAGGTAGCTCTCTCGGTATTACCGAACCCGGCGCTGGTTCAGATGTGGCAAATTTAAAAACGACAGCAGAACGCGATGGTGAAGATTGGATTTTAAATGGTTCAAAAACTTTCATCACGGGCGGCATGGAATCCGACTTCTTTGTTATCGGCGCCCGCACGGGGGGGCCGGGATTGGCGGGTATTTCCCTGTTTTTTGTGGAGTCTGATACTCCCGGTTTTACACGGACGCCGCTAACCAAAAAAATGGGGTGGTGGGCGTCAAATCAGGCCACGCTTTATTTCGATGATATGCGGGTTCCGGGAAAAAACCTGATGGGCCAAGAGAATTACGGCTTCATCCAGATTATGCAGAATTTCAACACTGAACGTTTGGGCCTGATCGGCTGCGCACTCGGCATGATGAAAGTGTGTCTGGAAGACAGTATTGCTTGGGCGCAAGAGCGTGAAACCTTTGGAAAACCACTTATCAAACATCAGGTCATCCGACATAAAATCGCAGATATGAGCGCCAAGATTGATGCGGTGCAATCCAATCTCTGGATACTTTGCGCACAGATTGAAGCCGGACATATGCCCGTCGCGGAGATTTGTAAGGGTAAGTTTCACGCGACCAAAGCGCTGGAATTTTGCGCGTCAGAGGCGATGCAGATTTTAGGCGGGGCAGGTTATCTGCGTGGCAACCGAATTGAGAATGTTTACCGCGAAGTCAAAGTCATCGCGATTGGCGGAGGGTCGGAAGAAATCATGAAAGACCTCGCGGTCCGGCAAATGGGCTTGTGATTTCAAACACAGCCATAGGCCGCGTCGACCAATAATTGTCCGCGTTCATTCAGTAAAATCCCGCCGCCCATTTTATTCATCGTGTAACCAAAACTAAATCCCGCTTCAGGGTCGGCAAATCCGATGGATCCGCCCATACCGACATGACCGAATGCGCCGTCGCCGATAACCGCAGATTGGCCTTCACCCGGCACATCCCGATTATCTATTGAGAGCATAAACCCTTCGCCAAACCGGGTTGGTATGCACAAGGTCGCATCCGGTCCGTCAGATATAAGCGTGCGAAGCGCATTTATGCGCATATTCGATAAAAGAGGTGGGTCGGAGAAGATGGCACCAAACATGGTTGCTAACCCGCGGGCATTGGATATGCCGCCCGCCCCGCCAATTTCCGCACGCCAGCTTTCCGGCGCGTCGAAATTCCAACCCCCATTATTACCGAAAGCGAGCGCTTGGACTCCGGCCGGGTTCGCAAACATAGCTTGGACAAAAGCGGACGGTGTCTCGCCTGATGCAGGTTTATAGACTTGTAATCTGGAGACCCGGTCACATTCAGAATTGGGAAGGCCAATGTGAAAGTCCGCGCCATAAGGCTTCGCAATTTCGTCCCGAAAAAACGCTCCCAAGGATTTGCCGGAGACGCGCCGAACCAGCTCTCCGACCGTCCAGCCAAATGTAACCATGTGATAGCCATGCGCTGTGCCGGGTTCCCAAAATGGTTTTTCATCCGCCAGTCTCTGGCTCATATAGTCGAAGTCTAAAAATCCACCCTGTTTAACGGGTTCGCGCAGTGCCGGAACGCCGCTGCGATGGGCGAGAATATCGCGAATGGTTGCTCCCTCTTTTCCATATGCGCCAAATTCAGGCCAATAGCGCGTGACCAATGCGTCAGGATCTAAGACGCCTCTATCAATTAGAATGTGCGCGCAGAATGCCGTGGCCGCTTTGGTGCAGGAAAATACAATGGATAAGGTGTCGCGCGTCCATGCCGTCTGTCCGTCCGCATAGGTGCCGCCCCAGAGGTCGACCAAGATACGGCCTGATGCGTCCCGCAAACAGACGCTGGCACCGACTTCGCCTCGCTCGGTGAAGTTCTGCTCGAACACGTCTCTGACGGGTTTGAACGCCGGGTCGTAATGTCCTTGGACAGCCATATCTAATTCGTCTTCATCCAATTCAGCGCGGCATCATAATCAGCGGCCAATGATTTCGCGCGGATATCAATAGCGGGCCGCGCCTCCGGGTCATTAAAGACATGCAGGCGTCCCTGCGCCATCATGGCCAAGGTTAACTCTGCCATGCGGTCAGCCTCCATGCCATTGGCGACAAGCGCTGAGACACTGTCCTGCGCGGCTTTCAAACTCGGTGCAGGCATTGTGACTCCGGCCGAAGGACGTTGCCTTGCAGAGCTGGCAATATTCGATTTCACCCATGTCGGGCAAAGACACGACACACGAATATTATCGTGACTCAGTTCCTGCGCGATGGACTCCGAATATCCTACCACTGCGAATTTTGTTGCATGATAGGGCGGCATATATTCCGTCGTCATATGTCCGGCCATACTGGCAGTATTGAGGATATGCCCGCCCTCGCCATGAGATTTAATCAGCGGGGTGAATATCTCTACACCATAGACCACGCCCATCAAATTGATGTCGACAATCCACTGCCAATCCTTGAGGTCAGTTTGCCCCGATTTACCGGCCAAACCGACCCCCGCATTGTTCATAACGATGTGGACTTTGCCAAAATCTGCAAGGGTTTGATTGGCTGCTGATTTGACTGACTCCGGATTGCGAACATCGCACACGACGCTAGACAAATTGTCCGAAGCACCGCCCAATTTCTCTATGGCCTCAGCCAGACCGGGGCCGTTCATATCGGCCATCATGACTTTGGCATTTTTTGCCAACAGGGACTCGCAAAGGGCAAAACCTATGCCTGAGGCCGCACCCGTAACGAAGGCGACTTTGTTTATATAATTTGTCATAATGTGTCCGATTTGAAAACTTATCAGGCTGTTGCTTTGTGACGCGTGCCTTTGGCGGGAGGTGTTTCAGGCCCGCCTGCAAAGCACTGCGCATGTGCCATCCAATCGGCTGCTATGTCACCCTGTATTGAAAGATTGGTGTCATGCACATTTCGGCATTGTGTCACAACTTGACTGAATTCAACGGCGGAGCCTTCTACGCAATTATCGGATTTGGGGTCATTCCACGTCCAAATCTTGCCTGACGGGGCTTTTAATTTGACGAATGGTTTCGGTGCGGGCGGGGTGACGCCCCGCACGCGAAAGGACCAGGAAAAAGTGGTGACACCGATATGCGCGACATTTTTGATACGGTCCGCATTGACCCGTTCCACGCCCAGCACATCAAAGACAGCTTGCGCATGCGACCAATGTTCCATTTGCCGCGCAATGATGGAGGACCGTACGGACATGTCCGGCCCCGCCCATTTGACCCGCTTGTCAGGATCTGCAGCGTAAAACCGCTCCACCATATCCGGATAGTAATCAGCCCAAGCGGTGAAAACATCCGCGCTGGACTGCCTGTCAAAATAAATGGTTTGAAAGTCTAAATGGCTCATGCCGCTACCCATTTGGGTCATGGTCTCGCCAACAAATTTTAAAAATTGCTTCGGGTCATTGAGCGACATATCCGCTGCCAGATTCCAAAGATGTAGGTGGCGGATGACATCGCCAATGGTCCAGTTTTTAAAGAGAGTGACTGTATCGAAAACGCTCTCGTCATAACTTTTCAACAGGGCGTAAATTTGGTCGCATTCGGCTTTCAAATCCATGGCTTCGGGGGTCATGATTGTGCAGACTTTGCTAGAACCGCCGGAACGGAAATGGTTTGCGATAATAGGATTTGCGCAAACCCTTTGGCCTGTGCGTCATTGCGCAGGCTCGCCGCGCCGCCCCCGCCCAGGCTTCGGTCCATCAGAAAGTTGATGGCATGAGAGCCGGGAAGATAGAAACGCTGGACCTCTGCTTTATCTTCCATAAAATGACTGAAGGCCTCGCCTATGAATTCCGTCGTTAGTGCAGACCAAAGCGCGTCCATAAATTCGGGTCGCCGCGCGATGACGCCAATATTGGCTTTGTCGCCTTTATCCCCTGACCGCGCCCAAGCGAGGTCCTCAACCTTGACTCTAGCTTTTCCTGAAACGGATTTAGGTGGATTTGGTCGGGGAGGTGGGGCGTCGCTATCAAATAAAGTATCTTCGTATATGAGGGTTTTACCGTCGATATCGATGGAAATTGTGACATCGGATTTCGGTGTTAAATAGGAAAACAGCCGCACAACCGGGGATGGTTTTGGACGGCCCGCCCCCGTGAAAGCTGATAGTCCCGGCGGCGTGGCGAGATAGGTGCCGTTTAATTCTCTTAAAAATAGGCCAACGCCTCTGGCGTCCGCATGTTTGACGGCGAGCTTCATGACAATCTCGGACGCGTCATAACACGCGCCCATTTGTGACCCATTGCCGATAATTTCTTGGCTGACTTCGGTGAACGGTCCCAAATTGGAGGCGCGCAATGCAGTCTCAGCCCGGCTTACAGCCGCTTGCGCAAAATGGGCCGCTTTGTCAGTCGCGCGGTTGCCCAAAAAGGTCAAATATAAGCCAGCGCGGAACCCGTCGGCATAGGTCAGGCAGGTTTTGTAATGTGTCGGCGCCGGACGGCCTTTCGCGGAGGATACCTCCACGCGGTCAGGGTCGATTTGTGTAATTGTCACGTCGGAGAAATCGCAAATCACATCCGGCAGTATATAGGCCTGTGGATCTCCAATCTCGTAAAGCATTTGCTCGCTGACGGTCCCGACACTGACCAGTCCGGCCGTATCGGGTGGTTTGGTTATCACAAAACTACCATCTTCTCGAACTTCTGCGATAGGATATCCGATTTCAGTTACATCCCCAGCCAGTTCCCAATCCGTGAAGTTCCCGCCCGTGACTTGTGGTCCGCATTCCAGAATATGTCCGCAGAGAGAGCCTGAGGCAAGGCGATCCCAATCATCCTCGGCCCACCCAAATTCATATATGCACGCGCCTAAGGTTACGGCACTGTCAACGGCGCGTCCCGTGATGATAACATCGGCCCCGGCGGCCAGGGCTTTCGCAATTGGAAATGCCCCAAGATAGGCGTTGATGGACGCGATTTTTTCGGACGGCGGCAAAGCTGCGCCGGAAAACATATCAACGGGCTGCGCGGATTGAATATTTTTCAAATCTGCCATCAAAGCATCGCCCGTGACTACAGCCACTTTGAGTTTAAGCCCGGCTTCTGAAATAATATTTCGCACAGCGCGGCCGCAAGCCTCTGGATTCACCCCGCCTGCATTGGAGATAAGTTTAATGCCCGTTTCTGCAATGTCTCTCGCATGGGGCTGAATGACAGCGTCGACAAAATCGCGGGCATATCCCGCCTTGTCGGGGGCCTTGTCTTTGGCTCGCGCCAAAATACTCATCGTGATTTCTGCGAGGTAGTCAAAGACAATATAATCTAAGTGTATCTCGCCCGATTTATGCGCGCTCAGCAATTGCGGCGTGGCCATGGCGCTTTCACCCCAATAGCCTGAAGCCCCAGCAATATTTATGGTTTTCGGCATGTGGCGAGACCCGGAAGATGCGCTTCTGCCTGACTCTGCAACTTGACACAGGCGCATGACTGAATAGTAATTCAATTAAATTGAATAGACTTCAATTATTGCGAGTCAAGGCAACGGACACAGCCGATGCAATCGCGGGGAGAGCGAAGGACATGGCGTCGGAGCCGGTAGAGACCACACAATTGGCCGCCGGTTCCGATGTCTTGTCATCTCCCAACGTCACCCGACAATCCCGCGTTCGCAAACGCGAAGACGCCATCATCTCTGCAGCCCGACACGTCTTTACAACGCATGGATATGTCAAGGCGACAATGGCAATGATTGCCCGCGAAGCCGGGGTCGCCGACGGGACGCTATATACCTATTTCGAGAACAAGGATGCATTAGCGCGCGGCGTCATCGCGGATTATTATGCCCGTCTAACGCAAACCGCTAAACAGGGCGTCGATAGTCGGCGCACCACGCAGACGCGGCTCGATTTTCTTGCACGGCATCATATCACCTCCATCATGGAAGAACGCGGCATTATTGAAATGCTCCCGCTTCTTTCCTCCCGGCTCAGCGGATATTCCAAAGATGAATTATACGGGTTGAACAAAACCTATGTTGCGGTTTTTGATGGCCTTATTCGCGAGGGTCGCGCCTGCGGGGATATTCCGGGTGATGCGGATGTGGCCGTTTTGCGGGATATCTTCTTCGGGGCGCTGGATTACGGCGCAAGGTCCAGCCTGATGCGGGCTTCCGGCGAGAGTGCGCGGAAAACGGACATTACCCGATTGGTGAACCGTTTGGTCGGCATGATTATCGGGACCAGCGCGTCCACAGGGTCTTTGGCTGACCGGCTCGAAACTGTCGCTGACCGTATTGAAACGGCATTAAAGCAAGTGGGTCATTAAATGATATCTGTCGAAGATTTTGCACAAGACGCCGAAAAATGGTTTGCGGAACACACACCGCGAGATCCCGGTTTCATGCTGCCCCTGACTTTTATGGAAGTTGGCACAGACCAACAATTTGAGTTTCTGAGAAATTGGCAAAGGCAAGTTTATGAGGCTGGATTTCTTGGTGCAGCTTGGCCATCTGAATATGGCGGTGGTGGTCTAACCGATGCGCATCAATCGGCTGCGACAAAGGTGATGCGCGCCCATAATGTCCCGATTATGATGAACACAATTGGCCTGTCTTGGGCGGGGCCGCTCATCCTTGATATTGGGTCAGAAGCGCATAAGAAAAAATATATCAAAGGCATTTTGTCTGCGGATGATATCTGGTGTCAGGGTTTTTCCGAACCTGAAAACGGATCGGACCTTGGCAATGCACAGTTGAGCGCCGTGCGGGACGGTGATGATTATATCCTCAACGGATCCAAGATTTGGACGACCCACGGGCATTACGGTAAATATATGATCCTGCTGGCGCGGACCAATCCGGATGCACCAAATAAATATGCAGGTTTGTCCTTCATATTGACGCCTATGAATGTGCCGGGTGTGCGGACACAGAAAATTCGCAAACTCACTGGCGAGCATGGCTTTACCCAGACGTTTTTCGAAGATGCGCGTGTGCCTGCAGACGGTCTCATGGGGGCAGAAGGCATGGGCTGGAAAATTGCCATGCAAACACTGGAATATGAACGCGGTGCGCGCGGCGGGCAGGCGGGCGGCTATTCCATCACGGAACCGGACCCACTGGAAATTTTGAATTTGGCGCGGGAGAGTGGACAGATTGATGACCCCGTCGTGCAAGACGATTTAATTGATTTTATTATTGAGGCGCAATCCCTGAACTTAAACGGACAGCGCGCGAAAATCGGGGCGCTGGTTCGGGATAATCCGGCGGGACTGCCGCTAATGGATAAGCTCGCAAAAACCGAATTTGCCCGCGAAATTAATCAATATGCACTGACTCTACAGGGTACACGCAGCGCCTATTATGTGGACGAACCCAATGCCGTTGATGGCGGGTGGTGGCACCGCTCCTACCTGAATGCTTTCTCGGCGACGATTGGCGGCGGCACTTCGCAAATTCAGCGTAACATCATTGGTGAGCATGTGCTCGGCCTGCCGAAGAGTTATTAGATGAGTTTTGATCCGCAAGCCTTGGGCCGTCTCGGCCTGACCGAGGAGCAAGTTGAATTGATGGATGTGGCGGAGAATTTCTGCCGCGACCAAACGAGCATCGCTGCTGTGCGCGACATGATTGTGGATAAGAGCGGGCTTGATAGGGCTGCCCACAAAGAACTCGGGCAAATGGGTTGGTTCGGGATTGCTATTCCTGAAGCATATGGCGGAGTTGGGCTATCCCTCGCCGAAGCTGTGCCTGTCGCCGAGCAGATTGGCCGCCGCCTGATGATGGTGCCGTTCATCCCGGCAACCGTTGCGGCTCAAGCCATTTTAACGGGCGGGACTCCATCGCAAAAAGAGACCTATCTTCCGCAAATTGTCGAGCACGGATGTGCAAGCGTGGCTTTGTTAGAGCCAGACGGGTCCTTTGATTTAACGGCGATAGAGGCTAGCGCAATTTTAGGCGCGGACGGTTATAAATTATCAGGTACAAAAACCCTCGTCGAAAATCTGGATAGCGCGAAAATTTTGGTTTTGAGTGCCAAAATCAAAGGCGCGGTTCGTCTATTCGTCATGGATACACGGCTCATAGCGGAAACCGCCATGCGTCCAGAAATTCTAATTGATGAAACAAAGCGGGCTTATACCCTGACATTAGACAACATCACCTTGCCTGAGTCGGCCCTAATGGATGAGTCCAAAGCGGCTGCCGCCTTGCAGCGAATTGATTTGGCCGCCAATCTGCTGGCCAGTGCAGAACAGCTAGGTGCGGCCCAAGCCTGCATTGATTACACGGTCGATTATTTGAAAACCCGCAAGCAATTTGGCAAACTCATTGGGTCTTATCAGGCCCTGAAACATACAATTGTGGATGCCTATGTCGGCTATGAAAAAGCGCGCAGCCTGCTTTATGCGGCGGCCCATAGTTTTGAAGAGCAGGGCAAAGGCGAAATTGCGACCCGCATGGCAGCCGTGGGCGCAGGACGTGCGCTATCCTTCGCTGCAGACCGGTCCATCCAATTTCACGGCGGATTTGGGTTCACCTATGATTGCGACGCGCAGCTCTATCGTCGGCGCGCTATTTTTCATGACAGCCTGTTTGGGAATACACGTTGGCATAAAAAGAAACTGGCGGCGCTTTTATTTAATTAGACGGAACGCCTGTGCAGTATTGTCAAATGCAAGATAAGCGCTCATGTTTGGGCATGATAAAATTTTGCCTCACCTCAATCCTTTTGTGTGTCGGCCTTTCGGCAACAGCTTGTGCGCCCTCACCCGTCGCCGAAATGCCTGCGACCGTGCCAGGCATAAATCCGGCTACGCCTTTTGAAAATAACCATGTCACGCTGGACTTTATCGGTCCTGAGACAGCTGAAATGGCGACGCCCAATCCTTTCACGGATATGGAGTTGACGGTCATTTTCACGCAGAATGATACCCGTATTCCCATTCGTGGATATTTTGCGGCTGACGGCAATGCCGCGGAAACAAGCGCCACCTCAGGGAAAGTCTGGCGCGCGCATTTTTCGCCGCCGAAGTCGGGGATGTGGAATTGGACAGCCCGCCTGAATGGTCCCGACGGGCCAATCGCACTTGATAAAACATCCGGTAATCTCACAGTGTCTAATGCGGCCCCTATTTTGCGAACTGATGGTCAGAATTTTCGTTTCTCCAATGGCGAATATTTTTTGAAAGGCGGGACGAATTCTCCCGAAAATTTACTGGGCTATGTCGATTTTGATGGGACTTATCGCACGGACACGCAAATGCGCAGCGGCGAAAGCAATGCGACAGATACCAATCTGCACAGCTTTGGTCCGCATATGCCCGATTGGCGCCCTAGTGATCCGACGTGGCAAGCTGGCAAAGGTAAAGGCCTCATCGGCGCAATTAATTACTTGTCCGATCAGGGCATGAATGCCGCTTATTTCCTAACCTTTAACATTGGCGGCGACGGGAAAGATGTATGGCCCTTTGTTAATCACGAAGATTTCACGCGCTTTGATGTGTCCAAACTTGATCAATGGAATATCGTCTTCGATCATATGATGGACCGGGGTGTGATGATGCATATCGTTCTGCAGGAAACCGAAAACGAATTAATGATGGAGGGAGGTGAGACCGGGGAAATTCGTGAGCTTTATTTCAAAGAACTTATCAGTCGCTTTGCTCATCACCCTGCGATTGTCTGGAATTTGGGCGAAGAAAACGGGCCTGTCTTTTGGCGGCCCGAAGGGCAGACCGATGACCAAAGACGCGCTATGATTGCGGCTCTGACGCGGCTCGACCCTTATGACCATCCTATCGTTTTGCACACCCATTCCGAACCGGCGGATAAGGATCATATTCTGGATCCGCTTTTGGGTTTAGAAGGTTTAGACGGACTGAGTTTCCAAGTCAGTGACCGCCGCAAGGTTAATGCGGAAACACGGAAATGGATATCGAAATCGAAAGAGGCGGGCCGGCCTTGGCTGATTGCCATGGATGAAATCGGGTCGTGGCATACGGGGGCACGGCCGGATGCCATTGATCCCAGTCACGACAGCCTTCGGCGACACGCCTTATGGGGTCATCTCTTTGCGGGCGGTGCCGGTGTGGAATGGTATTTTGGCGGTCTGCATGACTCCAATGATTTAAAATCGGAAGATTGGCGATTGCGCCAAAACCTTTGGAACCAAACCCGCATCGCGCTTAAATTTTTCAATACACATTTGCCCTATTGGGAGATGCGGCCCTGCGGCGGCGTGATTGATCGGGCCGATAGCTATTGCTTTGGCCGTGACGGATTATACGCTCTTTATTTAATTGAGGGCGGGACGGGCATTTTGTCGCTTCCGGAAGGCAGCGGAACGTGGGACGTCAAATGGTTCGACCCGGTGAAAGGTGGAGCATTGAAAAACGGAACCAACGAAACGGTAAAAGCTGGCAGCTGGGTCGAGCTCGGGTTTTCTGCGCCCAATGATGGGCGTGACCGGGTTGTCCTGCTACGCCGCCGCCCATGACCGAAGGCACGCTCAGACTCAGCATATTTTTAGCCGTGCTCATCCTGATGGGAACGCTGGAGGCTGTCTATCCGGCGCGTGAGCCCTTGCAAAAGAGATCCTCCCGCTGGATCACAAATATCGGCCTCGTCATCATCGACACTTTGGCCATACGCCTATTGTTCCCAATCATCGCCGTTGGCACGGCCCTCTGGGCACAGACACAGGGCTGGGGCGTGTTGAACGTGATCGCTATACCGGGCTGGATGAGCGTTTTATTGGCCATCATTATTCTCGATATGATGATTTATTGGCAGCATGTCGCTTTTCACCGCATGCCTTGGCTTTGGCGATTGCATAAAATTCACCATGCGGATCGGGATTTGGACGCGACATCCGGACTGCGTTTCCACCCCGTGGAGATTATCATTTCCATGATCTATAAAATGGTAGTTGTTGTCGCTTTGGGTGCGCCTGTTTTGGCCGTCATTATTTTTGAAATTGTTTTGAACGCCTGCGCCCTATTCAATCATGCCAATGTTCGAATTCCGCCTTGGATTGAACGACCGCTTCGCAAAATTATGGTCACGCCCGCGCTACACAGAATCCATCACTCCGTGATAGAGCGGGAGACCAATACAAATTTCGGATTTTCCGTTATCTGGTGGGATAAGGTATTCCGCTCCTACACGGATATGCCCAGCGGAAACCTTACACTAGGCCTCAGCGAATACCAGACGGATGCACCGTCAAATCTCATCTGGAGTCTCTTCACGCCGTTTAAGCGCAAGTAAATTATTCCACAGTGACGGATTTGGCGAGATTTCGGGGCTGATCCACATCGGTTCCGAGTGCGACCGCCGTGTGATAGGCGAGAAGCTGCATTGCAACCGTAGTCATTAGCGGGGCGATAAAGGGATCGGAGGATGGCACAACAATCAATTCATCCGCCATTGCGGCACCGGATTTCGCGCCTGCGGCATCTGTAACCAATGTGACGCGCGCGCCGCGGCTGGCGACTTCCTGCAAATTGGACACGGTTTTTTCGTAAAGATCATCCATCGGTGCCAAAACGATGACGGGTGTGCCGTCTTCAATCAGTGCAATAGGGCCGTGTTTCAACTCGCCCGCCGCATAGCCTTCGGCATGGATATAGGCGATTTCTTTAATCTTCAGTGCACCTTCAAATGCGACGGGGACTTGCGCTCCTCGCCCAAGATAAAAGGCCGAGCGGGCCGGTGCGAGAGTTTTGGACATTTCCGCAATTGGTGCATCCAATTCCAATGCATCCGAAATCAGGCGAGGAACAGAAATCAGTTCTGCCGTCAGGCGCAAAAGTTCTTCATCGCTTATCGTGCCGCGCACTTGCGCAGCGGAGAGGCAAAGAGCGGCGAGTGCTGTCAGCTGCGCCGTAAAGGCTTTTGTCGAGGCCACGCCGATTTCCGGTCCGGCGTGGATGGGCATGGCGATATCCGCTTCACGGGCCATTGTCGATGTCATGACATTGACGAGGGCAGCCGTCGTCAGGCCGTTTTCTTTGCAGTAGCGCAGCGCGGCCAAAGTATCGGCTGTCTCTCCGGATTGAGAAATCGCGATAAAGAGTGATCGCTCATTCAAGACGGGACGGCGATAACGAAACTCCGATGCAACATCAATATCGACCGCGAGGCCGGCAACCTGTTCAAACCAGTATTTTGCAACGGCTCCGGCGTAATAGGCCGTGCCGCAAGCAATCAATATGACGCGGTCAAATTTCGTGAAGTCCAAAGCGGGGGCAAGCTCGGTTCCGCGCACGGGGCGTGTCCGCTGATTATCAAGATAATGGGTTAATGTGCGTGTGAGTATATCCGGCTGCTCATAAATCTCTTTGAGCATAAAGTGCGGATATTTGCCTTTTTCAGCGACCGCAGGGCCGCCTTTAATGACGGTGATTTCGCGTGTGACGGGTACATCCGTTTCGTCGAAAATCTCATACCCATCCGGCCGCAAAATGGCCCAGTCACCTTCTTCCAAATAGATCAGCTTACTGGTCAATTGCGCCATGGCCATGGCGTCAGAGCCAAGGAAATGCTCTTTGCCATCCGGACCAATGCCCAAAGCCAGTGGGGAACCCGCACGTGCGCAGAAAATCTCATTCGGGTTATCGTCAATGATCAACCCAAAAGCATAGGCGCCTTTGAGACGTTTCAATGTTTCGGCAAAGGCGTCTCGTGGCGACAGGCCTTTGGCCAGCTCTACATCAACCAGATGGGCAACAACTTCAGTATCTGTCTCTGATAGGAATTCTCGTTTGCCCGAGAGTTCTTCGCGCAGTTCCAAATAATTTTCGATAATTCCGTTATGGACAACGGCGACGCGGCCCGCGCGGTGGGGATGCGCATTTGTCGTATTTGGAACGCCATGCGTTGCCCAACGTGTGTGCGCAATACCAATCTGCCCGTCCAGAGCGTTTTTAGAAATTGTCGCTTCCAGATGACGGATTTTCCCTTCGGCACGCCGGCGATCAAGCGATCCATCCGTCAATACGGCGATACCGGAGCTGTCATAACCGCGATATTCCAAGCGTTTCAAACCGTCAATCAGACGATCCGTCACTAAACTTCGACCCGCAATGCCAATAATACCGCACATAAAATGACGCCCTTAATAATCCAACGGCAAAATCAGCACCCCGTCAGTCTTTGACAGGCATAAAGCCGTGTTAAAAGACAAAATCAAGGCGTGATTTCGGTATATTAGAGGCGATATGACCCTTGGATGAACTATGCGTCAACGGTGTCGTCGATTTCAGCGCTCCATGCACCAATACTGGCCAACCCGTTCATACGGGCGCGGTGGTTAAAGGCCGCCTGTGCCGCATCATAGTTTTCGGCTTGGCCCTTCCACGCAAATAAGGCGGATTGTTGCAGGGCGCGGCCATAGGAATAGGTCAATTTCCAGGGAAAACCGCCGACTTTATTCATCATGTCCAGATTGCGCGTGGCTTCTTCATTTTCCTGTCCGCCGGACAGGAAGGCGACGCCCGGAACAGCGGATGGCACCGTGTCTTTCAGAACTTTAATTGTGCGTTCGGCGATTTCCTCGCGTGAGGGCTGGACGGCGCATTTCTTACCTGCAACCACCATGTTCGGCTTCAGGATGACACCTTCCAGAGCCACGCCTTGCTCATAGAGTTCGGTGAAAAGCGAATTAAGCGCTTTTTCCGTGACTTCGTGGCAGCGCTCGACTGAATGATGCCCGCCCATCAGGACTTCGGGTTCCACAATCGGCACAATGCCGGCTTCTTGGCAGAGCGCCGCATAGCGGCCCAGTGCATGATTATTCGCTTTCAACCCGCCTCGAGACGGCGTCATGCCGACATATTGGTCAGGGTGAGAAATCTCGATCACGGCGCGCCATTTGGCAAAACGCGCACCTAACTCATAATATTCAGCCAATCGCTCCCGCAGCCCGTCCAAGCCTTGCGTAATCGTTTCGCCCGGACGCCCGGCCAGTGGGGTAATGCCTTTATCGACTTTAATGCCCGGTATCGCGCCTGCATCTTGAATGAGTTTGACAAAAGGCGTGCCATCTTTGGCGGATTGACGAATGGTTTCATCAAACAAAATAACGCCGCTAATGTGGTCGTTCATAGCGGGCTGGGTGCGGAACAACATTTCGCGCCAATCGCGGCGGTTTTCTTCCGTGTTCTCAGTATCGATGGATGCCAAGCGCTTACCGATTGTGCCTGTGCTTTCATCCGCTGCGAGGATGCCCGTGCCGGGCTCGACCATTTTAACGGCGATTTTGTTTAAAGCTTCAAGATCCATGATGCGCTCCGAGATTAGGGTTTAGGTTTTAGAATTTCGACACCGGGCAGGACTTTGCCCTCCATCCATTCCAGAAAGGCGCCGCCGGCGGTTGAGATAAAGGTAAAGTCGTCCAGCACATTCGCCAGTGCAAGCGCGGCGACAGTGTCGCCTCCGCCTGCAACGGCGATAATATCATCTTTACGACAGAGTTTGGCGGCATATTTCGCGCATTCAACTGTTGAGGTCTCGAAAGGCGTCAATTCAAATGCACCCAGCGGTCCGTTCCAAATAAGGGTGTTTGACGCGTCCATCGCGTCGAGAATGGCAGAGACTGTATCCGGTCCGGCGTCCAAAATCATTTCATGCGGCGCGACATCATCCAATCCGCAGACACGGCTTTCGGCATGGGCCTTAAACTCCGTCGCGGCGACAACATCCACGGGTAGAATAATGCGACAATTTTCTTTTTCAGCCGCCGCCATGATATCCAGCGCTTTGGCTTTCAAATCCTTTTCGCAAAGCGATGCGCCGACATCATGGCCCTGCGCGAATAAAAATGTATTCGCCATGCCGCCGCCAATGACGAGTGTGTCGAGGCGTGAGACCAGATTTTCCAGCAGGTCAATTTTCGTGCTGACCTTGGCCCCTCCGACAATGGCCATGACGGGCGTTTGGGGATGGTCAAGCGCGGCGGCGAGATGATCCAGCTCTCGCTCCATCGCAAGGCCTGCAAAAGACGGTAAATATTCGCCTATGACTGCGCTGCTGACATGATTGCGGTGAGAGGCGGAAAATGCGTCCATGACAAATAAATCGCCGAGGCTCGCCAAGAATTGCGCCATTTTCGGATCGCCCTCTGTTTCCATGGTCGAGAAGCGCGTGTTCTCGACAAGGACGATAGCGTCCTGATCAAGGGCCGCGACGGCGTCTGCATTGGGACGTTCGATGAAGGTTACGGTTTTGCCCGAGATTTTTTCAAGAGTGGGCACAATAAATCGAAGTGACATCTCCGGATTGGGTTCGCCTTTCGGACGTCCAAAATGCGAGAGCAGGACGATCTTTGCGCCCTTATCTTGCAAATATTGAATTGTGGGGAGGGTCGACCGAATACGCGTATCATCGGAAATCGTGCCGTCATCATTGCGCGGGACATTGAAATCCACACGAACAAGCGCGGTTTTGCCTTTTAAGTCGGCGGTTTCCAATCGAGTAAAGCTCATGCGGCGAGGTCCATTTTTGTGCCCATAACGCGGGAAACATCTATCATGCGGTTCGCAAATCCCCACTCATTATCATACCAAGCGACGATTTTGACGAGGTCTCCGTCCATATCTTTGGTCAGAAGAGACGCAAATGTCGCACTATTGGGGTCGTGGTTCAAATCAGAACTCACCAGCGGATTTTTGGAATAACAAATAATCCCCTTCATCGGACCCTTGGCGGCTTCTTCCATGACGGCATTGACCTCTTCAGCGGATGTTTTCATCTCGGGCTGAAACGCCAAATCGACCATAGACACATTCGCTGTTGGAACGCGAACGGCGGAACCGGACAGGCGGCCTTGAAGCTCGGGTATTACAAGTCCGACTGCTTTGGCCGCACCGGTCGAGGTCGGTATCATGTTCAATCCAGCCGCACGGGCGCGGTAAAGATCTTTGTGGGAATTATCCAGAATCCGTTGATCCTGCGTATAGGCATGCACGGTTGTCATAAATCCGCGGCGAATGCCCACGGTTTCCATCAACACTTTGGCAACGGGCGCGAGGCAATTCGTCGTACAGGAGGCGCAGGAAACGACAGTGTCTTCTGCTGTTAGGTCTGTGTGATTGACGCCGTAGACAATGGTCTTATCGACATCTTGCCCGGGCGCAGAGATTAAAACGGCTTTCGCGCCGGCTTTTAGATGTGGCTGCACACCCTCTTTGGAGCGAAAAATACCCGTGCATTCCATGACAATATCCACGCCCATGCCGCCCCAATCGACAGCGCCGGGATCGCGGTGATGGCTCATCGCCACGCGCGCGCCATTATAGGCGATATAGCCGTCACCGACCTCGACATCATGGCCAAAACGACCATGCACACTGTCATAGCGCAGGAGGTGGGCGGAGGTCTCCACCGCGCCCGGTGAGTTGATGGCGACCAGCTCGACATCCTTGATGTCATATTCGACAAGCGCGCGTGCCACGAGGCGTCCAATGCGGCCAAAGCCGTTAATACCGATTTTGATCGTCATTTCCGTCCCGTCTCTATAACGTTTGATGGTTCTGAAAAATCTCGAACCCCTTGGGCAGGCGCGTAAGACAAGTCAACATAATCCCCTTGTCCTTCCGCAATTTGCGGGCCATTCTATGTATAAATTTGCGTAACAGGGTGAATTAAATGAATGACAGCGCTGACATACAATCTGCCAAGGCCGCTTTGGATAATTCGATTGAGTCTCTGGAGAGCGGGGTAAGCAAATTACTGTCCCGAATGAAGACATTGGAGGCCGGCGCAAATGATAGTGAGGCCTTTCGCGAAGACCGGGCCAAGCTTGCCGGACAGCTCGATGAAATGGCGGCGCAAGCCGAAGCGGCGACGCAGCGACTAAAAGCGCGCGAGGCCGATTTTGAAAAATTGACACGGGACAGCGAGGCTGAGTTGGACCGTGTGATGAACGTGGTGCGTGGGGCACTTGAGCGGTCCATCTGAATGGGCGGACAAAAGGAGCGAGCACAAAATGGGTAAAGTCAGCCTGGACATAAATGGACGCACTTATGCAATGGGATGCGAAGACGGCGAGGAAGAACGCCTGCTGCGCTTGGGTCAGAAACTGGATGATCGTGTCGCGCAAATGGCCAATCAATTTGGCCAGATTGGCGATCTGCGCCTGCTCGTCATGGCGGGCATTACCATGATGGATGAAGTCGAAGACACGATGGAAAATCTCGACCTACGCGTCGATGCCCGCGCTGCAGGTCTGCGCAAAGAACGCGACGCCGCCACACTTGCCAGCGCGAAAAGCCAAGCCGAAGCGGCGAAAGCGCTAAATGCCGCCGCGAAACGGATTGAGGGATTAGCAGCGAAGCTGCAGGGTTAGCTTAAGAGGTGCGAAAGGTCGCGCTGCCAAGCATAGTATGGTTTGCAAGCCACCGCGAAATGAAGTTGAGATAGAGTTGGCTTCCTAAAGTATACTATCCTGAGAATTTTTGGTCTGCTCGCTCTTTTTCGGAGTATGTATCTACTTTTATTGTCAGTTTGGACGTTAGTCCAACCGCCTGTTAGGTATCGTTTGTTTGCAAAAAGGACAGGAGTTGCTCTCACGGCAGTATTCCTTGGGACTTTTCCTGTGTATTTTTGTATGTCTTTGTCGAGTTAGTATTCAGAGCTTGATTGTGTATCAGCGGATAAAATTAAGCGACTTTCATGACCTAATTTATCGCTGCCGACATCTTTTCTAACTTAATCCCTATTTCTTACGGCCCCTATCGCCATTAATTATAAAATGTTTCAATCACTTATAAAATAATGCAGAAACACCATCCCCGCTTTCGCTAAATACCCGCATATTTAACTCGTTCTCTTGGACATGGGACGAGATAGACGCGTTATCTATTCT
>JAHDFA010000025.1:9705-25362 GCA_020628495.1 Hellea sp. | reverse complement strand
AAAGAAAACCCAAAACTCCTCGGTTTCTTCGTCGGGCAAGTCATGAAAGCCAGCCAAGGCAAAGCTAACCCGCAAGCGGTGAATAAGATTTTGCGCGAGAAGCTGGGGCTTTAGATGCCGAATAGCGCTCCAACAGAACAAACCCGCGAAGAAAAAGAATTGGCCATTACGGTCGTCACGCTGTCCTTTTGGGGGATGGTGATTTTATTTGGCGTTGTGGCGGGGCTGTTCCTTTTGGATATCATTCCAACCGATCATGGTGTTATCATTGGGGTGGTTCTCCTCGCGATTGCGGGCCTGAATTACCTCTTGATGAAAATCATGGTCGGCAAGATGGAAGCCGATTTGGAAAATGAGGAGCGGTCATGACCGAGCAAAATCTTTCCGTTTTGAGACTTCTCCGTATGGGTGGCCCTATCGTCATGTTTTTGGCCGTCATGGGCATAGGCGTTTATGTCTTAGAGGCGCCCTTGGTCTTGGTCGTTGTAGTCGCCTGTCTTTTCACCGTTATTGAATGGACGACATTAACGTGGATTTTACGACGGAGTGAGTCATCTTGAAACTCCAAGAAGGTCTTGCATTTGGTGCACTCCTCATCGGAATGTGTCTCGCCTTTTTCCTCAACCGTGCAGGAAAGCCGATTTGGTTTTCACTTTTATTGGGTGTCGCTATTGGGCTGGCGGTTTATTTCGTCTCTGCCGGATTGAAAAATAGAGGAAAGAAACAATGAGCCTGAACACGGAAAAGAGCGCATCTGTCAGCGAAGCCTTGGATACGCGGATTACGGTGCGGCAATTCCTGGACAAGCCCGTGCCGGAGGGTGTGCTGCGAAGCTTGCTGGAAAAAGCTATGCGCAGTCCGTCTGGTGGCAATCTCCAACCTTGGAAACTCCACATAATGACGGGCGATACGCTGGAAGCGTTCAAAAAAGAGGCCGTTGAGATTACTCTGGCAGGTAAGGTCGAAGAGCCGACACATCCTGCCTATCCATCGCCATTGTGGGAGCCGCAACGCTCTTGGCGCTATAAGCTCGGCGAGGACATGTACGCTTTGCTGGGCATTCCGCGTGAGAATAAGATGGGCCGTCTTGTCTGGTTCGCGCAAAATGCGAAATTTTTCGAAGCGCCCGTTGGTATCATTATTACGGGGGATAAGCGTTTGGGCGCGCCGCAACATATGGATATTGGTATCCTCATCCAATCCATGATGTTGCTCGCGCGCGAGGCGGGCCTTCACACCGCGCCGCAGGGATGGTGGCGCAATTGGAGTTCAGTCTGTCACAAACATCTTGATATTGCGGAGACGGATGAAGTCATGGTTGGTATGGCTATCGGTTATGGGGATCCGGACGCGAATGTGAATAATCTCTATGCGGATCGTGCCGATTTGGATGAGGTTGCGACCTTTTATTCCTAATATTTTGAAATTTCTTCAAAATAAAATCTTTGAACCTGTTTCTTACTTCTACGTGAATCCCCGCCGGGATTCGCGTTTTTTGTTGCACTAGTCTTGATTTTAATCCGATATTTACTGCGTTATACTTCATATTTATCAAGTTTTGACTAAGTTTAACTGAAGTAAAACGAAATTAACTGCGCTTTTCTTTAACTCTATATTTATCTTGACCCGACCACATTCAATCCATGCCGAAGAGAGATGCACCCAACGCATCCAAGCCGAGGCAACCCCGGGGTGGGCCCGAAGGGTAGTGTGAGTGAAAATGGGAGGAGACCGCAATGGCCTTTACAGAACTGGAAGTCCGCGAAGCGGAAATAAAAATTGAAACAGCTGCCGAAGCAGAGGATATGTTCCGTCTGGGACTGATCTATTCAACGGATATGGAAGATCGTGGACCTGACTTTGTCGAGGCGCATAAATGGTTCAGCTTGGCCGCGATGATGGGCAGCCAACCGGCAAAAGCTTATCGCGAAGAGTTGAAGCACGAAATGAGCGCAAGCGATTTGACGCTGGCACAACGTGCGGCACGCGGATGGATGGCCGAAAACCGCGCATTACTCGCGGCTTAATCCGTCCGTCGCATGTCGCTGGTTGGGGTCTAGGCTCCAAACAGGGCTGAAAGATCTAAAGCAATCAAACCATTGATGATGGCATCAATGGCAACGGTGGCGAGGACAAGGCCCATAATACGACTAATGACGCTGGCACCTGTCTCGCCAATGACCTTTTGAATACGGGTCGCAGCGAGAAGTAAGACGAATGTAAGTGCAAGTATGCTGAGCAAAACGCCTGCAGTGACGGCTTGCTCGGCGATAGAGTTGCGGTGGTTGTCCGTCAGGATGACGATAGCCAGAATAGCACCGGGTGAGGCAATAGACGGCATCGCCAAAGGGAAAACGGCGCCCGATAAATCTTGGTCGAACATTTCGATCTCGCTGGCAGGTTTCGATTGCCCGAAAATCATATCAAGCGCGAATAGGAATAAGATAATTCCGCCCGCGACTTGGAATGAGCCCAAGCGCAACCCCAAACTTTCTAAAACAAACTGCCCGACGACAAGAAAACCGAGCAAGACACAGGTTGCGATAATGACGGCGCGTAAGGCAAATTTAACGCGAAGTTCCGGTTTTACACTCTTCGCCGCATAAAGATAAACGGGTATTGTCCCGATCGGGTCAATTACAACGAATAACGTTATAAACTCGCGATATAAATCTTGCCAAACCATAATTCGCGGTGGGATTTTACGACACGAGAGTCAATTCAAAGATGCTTTAGGGAGAGACCACTGTTGTCCCGCCGCCATTAGCGCCGAATTGATATGACAGGTTGAAGTCAACCGGCAGGGCACGGCGGAAGCCGTCCATGAAGGTTCCTACCTCGGCCAGCGTATTTTGCGGGACATAGATAATGTCGCCGCGGCGCAGCTGGATATTGTCATTATACTCGCGGATATTCAGTATGCCTCCGCGGATATTTACGCTTCGCATCATCATGCCGCCATTCGGAGCGCGGCGCAGAATGGCGATATCGCGGGAGCGAGCTGTGGGACGTAGACCGCCCGCCATTAAAATGCCTTCCAATGCACCGATACGGCCCGGAATAGTGTATGTGCCAGGCTGGCCAACCTGGCCACCGACATAAATTTGTTCCGGGGCATAGGCCCGTGGCGTCACGGCAATAGTGGGATCGCGCAACTGTTTTGCCAATTCGCCCGTTATTTCGTGCTGAACCTGTAAAAATGTACGGCCCGCCGCCATAATTGGGCGGCTCATCGGCATCACAACGCGGCCATCTGGGCCGACAGTCAGCGTGCGCGACAACTCCGGGGCCGAACTTACAACGATATCCAGCTGATCTCCGGCCACCAATGTATATTGCGGTTCCCAATCCACCCATTGTTGAAACAGGCCGGGCGGGGGCGGGGTTTGATAAGCAATATGTTTCTGCCCGCGCATTTTGTGGAAAATATTCTTATATTTTTTAGGCCCCGTCTTGAGCGGCTTACCATATCGATCGACAGCTACGCCGTGCGGCGCCTGTTGCGGCGTGACGACCGGGTTCTGACCATAACGCGATTGTGCCTCAGCAGATGGCGCAGACAAGGCGATTAGAGCGCCAGTCGCAGCCAAAAGGGCGGTTTTTCGGAAAATGAGCATCAAGCGGAGCCTTTTTACGGGGCAAAGTGGTTTTTTCCATTCCTTAACAAGAATGGATAAGGAATTATTAAAATTTAGGATGACATGGTTAACGCGAACACTTTGCGGGGGATTCGCGCATGGCCAGACGTGGTCGGAAAACATTTGAGCCTATGAGCTCCACTCAGACACCTCGCATGGGGGATCTGACGGTTGGCGATTATGCCAATGGCATGCCAAACATCCGCTTGGGGGAGATGTTCAAATCCTTCATCCGTCAAATTATTTGGGTCGGCCCTCTTCTCGTCATCGGTATCATTGTTGCCTTCTACCTGACGAAAGATCTGAAACGGGTCTATTCAGGTGATGGGCGGATCATGGTCCAATTGGGCGAGGAGTATGTCTATAATCCTGTAGGTCAGTCGGGAAACGGTAATGGGCTAATGACAACAATCGACACCATCACACTGACAGAGTCAGCATTGATGAAAAACAGCGAGATTGTCCAGCGCGTTATTGGCAGAATGGCACCGCCGCTGAATGCGAACGGTCCAAACCGTACAAACTCACCAGCACAGAACTTGTTTGACCGCGAGGGTTTCGAAAAAATTAATAAGGCTTCTAATGAACGCGACCGTCAGGACGCCATTATGGAATTGCGCAAATCGGTTGAGTCGAATTATCTGGTCATGCCGCGTCCGAAGTCGACGATTATTGATGTGTCTTTCAAACATGAAAACCCCGACATTGCCGTGGCGACATTGAATGCCTTTATCGACGAATATTTATCGTTCCGTCGTCAGGTCTTTGTCGAAGGCTCCAGCGAGTTGATTGCCGATCGCCGCGAAGCCACGGAACAACAACTCAATGCGAATGAGCGCGCTATTGCTCGCTTTTTAAAGAAAAACAATGTTGCTGATTTTACGTCCGAGCAAACAGGTCTGCGTAAACGCACAGAGGATTTAAAAGCCAGCTTGAACGGCACGCGGGCTTCCATCGCGGAAACCGAAGCCGCATTGGCACAGGTCGAAGATCAATTGCGCCAGACGCCTGAGACAATTGATTTATATCGTGATGACCGAGCCGCACAGCGCGTGGCGCAGGCTGAATTGGAATTGCGTCAGCTTATGGCGAAATATCTGCCGACCTCAGACCCGGTCAAACAAAAACAAACAGAGTTGAATGAGTTGCGGGCTCTACAATCTTCCTATGGCGGTAAAGCCAGTGGCGGACGTCGTGTTGGTCCAAATCCGACACATCAAGCCCTCACCACGCAGCGTAATACATTGGCGGCAACAGCAGATTCCCTGCGGGAGCGGGAGTTCACGCAGCAGCGTCAACTTAATTCCGCGGATCGTAAAATACGAAAATTAACGGATCTCAGCCCGACTTATGAAAATCTTTTGCGAGAACGAGAAACACTGAAATCGCGTCTCAATTCCTATAATGCGAAAGAACAGGAAGCCTTGGTTGATGCGCAGCAGGCTGAAGCTCAGGCTGAAAATGTCAAAGTTATTTCCACCGCGAAATTCGCCAATAAAGGCCGAAATATGCAAAAACTGGCATGGTTAGGGGCAAGCGCAGCTTGGGGGCTTGTTCTGTTCTTCTTGGCCATGATCCGTGTCTTCCTTGACCCGCGCCTCTATGCGGTTCCGGGAGTCGTGCGGACGGTTCCTGTGGAAGATTCGGTTGTTGATTTAGGCCCGATTCATGATCCTATTCCAGAAGCGGTTCCGGTCTACGACCCGTCTCAGCGACCCGCGCCTAGTCCTTATGTAACACCTGCCGCGGAATATGCGGCGGCTGATCCTTATGCTCATACTGGTTATGTCGATTACGGACAGAATGCCTATGCAGATCCACATGCCGCGGATGCAGGTACGTACAGCTATCCGGCAGATTATGCGCAGCCCCAGCAGGCCGCACCTTACACAACATATTCGGGGAATACTGCGGTCGACCTATCGCATAACCCTTATGCGGCAGGCGAAGTTCAGGCCGGCTCGCTAAATGATACGCCGCCTTACACGACGCCGCAAAGCTAAACGCATCATGGCTGCCACGCAGACCTATACTCAGGCTCATCTGCAACAGCGTAATTATGCGCTGGCCGGCATTTTCCGCGGCGTGGAGAACTTAATATTCTTCCTATTATTATTTCAGTTCTCAACGGCCCTGATTGCACTGTTTCTCACGGATTTTAATAATCCCGAATATCAAAGCCCGCTCGCGCGGATGCTCTGGTATCCCGGCTATGCTGCAATTTTTGTAATGATGCTGCGAACTTTGCCTCAGGTTGTTCGGCTGGCGGCGTTCAACCCGCTTCTGATTATCTGTGTTCTCATTTGCGGCGTCAGTTTTTTGTGGTCGGTGGACCCGGCTGTGACGCTTCGGCGGGCTGTCGCTGTCCTGTTAACGACGGTCTTTGGTTTGGTTCTGGCCGCGCGTTATGATTGGAACGGCCTTGTTCAACGATTGGGCATCGTGTTTGGCGCGACGGCAATCCTGTCTCTTCTGATCGGGATTCTCTTGCCTGAATATGGCATTATGCAAGAAATCCACCAAGGCGCATGGCGCGGGGCTTGGGTAGAAAAAAACTATATGGGCGGTTTCATGGCTAAGGGTGTGATTGTCATGCTTTGCGCATTTGCGATGCGCCCCGATAGGGCGTGGATATGGCTCCCGCTCTGCGCGCTGTGTCTCTTAATGGTCCTCTTATCTACTTCTAAAACCGCATTATTGATATCACTTATAGGCATTGGCGGCTTCATCGCGCTTCGGCTGTATCGCCGATACGTTTTCATTCGGCCCATCCTTATCCTCTGCATGCTTTTGGTCTTGGCCACGATTGTCGGGATGCTGGTTTTCGCGCCGGACTTTACCTTTGCCCTCATTGGCAAGGAACGCACGCTTACGGGTCGAACAGATATTTGGTCAGGTTTGATTGCCTCTATCAAAACGCGGCCGTGGTTAGGTCATGGTTATGGCGTCTATTGGCTCGACCCGCTTGGATCATCTTATTATGTCCGCCTCCAACTCGAATGGGGTATTCCAAGCGCGCATAATGGATGGCTGGAGACGTGGCTCTCCACCGGTGCGTTAGGTGTCGGGGCTTTCGCGCTTTTGTTCATTGGAACAATTATCTTGGCGTTTGACCGCCTTCGTAAAGGTGGGACTGAAACCTATTGGGTAATTTTGTCGACCATTATGTTTCTTGGATTTTCTATGTCAGAATCGACAATCCTGCAGCAAAATGATTTGTCTTGGGTTATGTTTGTCGCGACATCGGCAAAATTATTTGCCTTTGAAAAACCCTTCTGGCGAGACCGAGTCCGTCTTCCCTATTTCCTTGTCAAAAGAACGGATTACACGCCGTTGCCGATTTAAATGCCGTAGAATTTCGGTGCCCAACGATCTGCCCAAAATACCTTTCCTACGCCTTGTGCCAGGCGGCCAAGATTGAAGACTGCTTCCGGACGTTTCATCATTTTTGTGACTACGAAGCGCACGCCATAGCTAATGATTTGCAAGACACCGACACACATCCACATCAAAACGAGGGGCCAGCCTATGATGCCTCTATCGGCGGCCTCATGGGTGGGGGCTTGGCCAAAGGCGAAGTTCCGGCGCCAGACATAGGACATTGTCGCGCGCTCTGCCGGGACATGTTCTAAAGTTACGGCCTTATTCGTCCATGCCATGCGGACATTCTTTTCTTCAAGCGCCCGGAATAAAGCGTCATCTTCGCCTCCGGTCTGGTTCAGGGAAACATCGAATGCTGGACTGGGTAATTTTGCTATTTTACGATCAATGAAGCAGTTTCCGGTTCCAATCCCACGATCAATCACGCCATCTTCTCCGCGACTTTCGCGCGAAAAAAGCGGCTGCATTTTTTCGTAAAACGCATTACCCGTATCTGGCATCACAGCATTGACCGGGCCAAAGACCAAGGCCGCATCAAAATGTTTCGCCGTATCCATCATGGGCTGCGCCCAAGGGCTGCAGGCTTCCATATCGTCGTCCAAGAACAGGATGTAACGACCGCGAGCCGTGTCAAGTGCAGTGTTTCTGGCATTGCTCACGCCCGGTTCTGGCACATGGATATAGACGATATTCGCATCAGACGCGGCTATTTTTTCAGTAGCGAAATCTTTGGCGCTGGCTTTCGGATCATTATCCGCAATGACGATTTCGATATCAAAGCCTGTCACAGCCTCATGCTCGACACTCGCTAAGGCCCTTGCAAGCGCGTCCGGTCGTTTATAGGTCGGAATAATAATAGAGAGGCATGTCTCATCATATGTCATGAGGTTTGGCGCCTTTTATCGATCGTACGATACGCATCGTCCACCGTCATGACGCGCAAGCCACTCTCTCGAACAGCCTTTACAACTTTTAGAAATTCTTCGGGCGTGCAGCCAAAGTCACTGGGGTTATCACGCACGTCATGTGTAAAGAGATTGAGCCATTGCGGATTGGTTTTCGCGAATTCGACTTGCTCTAGAGCTTTCTCAATCGACTCGCCGGAATAGACACGAACGGCTTCTAAAAGATTAGCATCTTGCGACGTGCGATTTGAACAAACGACACCTCGCAGTGTTTTAAATCTTGATCGCAATGCGTTTTTAAGAGCCGGCGTCATATGCCCATAGGGGAAAGCAAAATGACGACTGTCGGGTAATCCCAGTTTCTTTAAGGTTTTTTGGTTTTTCTCAATATCCGCCAGATATTTACTCAGACTGACGTCCTTGGAACTGACATGGGAGAACGTATGATCCGCAATCTCATGATCTTTCTCATGCACGTCCACGATGTCAGACAGGCTCATATGTCGACCCAAATGATTTTCTGTTTCGCATAAGCCACAGGACACATAAATTGTCGCCCGCCATCCTTCCGCTTCCAACATGGGCAATGCGGTTTCGATAGCGGAAGCAGGACAGTCGTCAAATCCGAATGAAATGATTGATTCATCTAATGGCGGAAGCATTGAGCGGGACGTTTTCCGTGCTGCCAAACGGAGGAATTTGTAGACTAATTCCATCATGATAGAGCCTCGGCATAATGAGACGCCCGCCAGAGTTTGAGCGCCGTAAGGCGGGCTTTCATCGGAAATAGATGTGTTCTGACGAGGAGTTTTAAAACCGGGCGCATGAGGCTCTGACCGGGCAGGCGGCCCAATGATTTAGAGATGTTATATAAAGGTAAGTTTTGCGCGAGTTCGGGATGCGCGGCCGTAAAGCGGCGATAATTTGCTCCAGACGTCGCAAAGCGATGCAGCAAAGTATCTGTTGTCTCCAAGCCGAGATGCACAGCAGGGTTCTCAATATGAATAAGCGCGAAGCGCTTTGACACACGGGCGGCCCATTCGCTATCTTCCCATCCCCAACCTTTAAATCCTGCGTCAAACGGCTCAGCCTCAAGAACTGATTTGCGTACACATAGATTGGATGACGCAACATACTGAGGACCGGCGGCTTGGCGCTCATCCAAGCTCAAACAGTCTGAAATTTCTGACAAGGCTCTGTGTACATCTCTATCCGCATCGTCTTGTCGGTCTTCAACTTCAAATCCCCCGAACAAAACATCAGCGCCGGAGGCTTCAATCATCGAAAGATAGTCCTGTAAAAAAGTGGCGCGAGACGGACGCATATCGGCATCGAGAAAGAGAACCCAATCGCTTCGAGCTGTATCGCATAAAGCATTTCGTGCTGCTGATCGTCCTCTGTTCTCAGTATTGGTAATAAGAGCCATTGCACTTTTCGCTGAAGACGCAGCCCGGCTCATTGTCTCTGATAACACGGAATCATTGGTTCCATCATCATAGAAAAGGACTTCGACAGGATTGCTGTCGATTTGGGAGTCCAAATCGCGCAGTAAATTGCTCGCATCGTCCACATAGAACGGGACCAAGACCGATAATTTCGGACTGACGTCATGAAATGACGAAGTATGAATGACCGAGATTGTCATTCTGCGGGCTCAGGAAGGACCGGAGTTTGAAACCGTTTCAACAGGCTGCGAATGATATTTCGACAATCAGCAATATTTAAAATCCAGCATGCCAAGAGATAAACTGTAACACCAGTAAAGGCTTTAATCATGAGCGTGACGAAGCCAGGGGTCATTGCGTCTAAGGGCAGGTTGAAAACAGCTGTCGCCATGAGCAGACTGCAGGCGGCAATTTCTGCGGCGGCACGGAAAGGAATGGGGAGTGGATAGTCCTGGCGCGCAAGTATGGTCGCGATAATGATTGCCACGGCGTAGCTTGCCACTGTTGCCCAAACTGCACCCATAAGACCATATGTCGGGATGAGCAGAATATTCAGCCCAAGATTCAAGACAACCGGCAATACCAACGCCCAAACGAACTTCTGCGTTTGCCCGGACAACATAAATGCGCGGTGCACATAATAAGTCATAAAGCCGCTGATGAGTCCGGCCAGCGTAATCCACGGCATGACCATGACCGCGTTTTCCCGGACACCTTCACCGAGAATAAAGCCGGCATCTTTTGACACGAGAGCGATACCCGTCGCAGCCGGAACTGCGATCCAGAGTAAGGTCGCGCCATAATTTTTTAGCACGTCCCGCGAACCGGCTGTTCCGTGTTTCTCCATCGCCGTAATTGCGACGGGGGTGACGGCCATGGAGACCCACACGAATAGAATCTCCAAACTGCGATTGGCGAGATTATATCCTGCGTTATATTCCCCCGCTGAGGCCTCTCCCATTATCGCGAGAATAATATACATATCGGCCGAGTTCAGAGCGTAGGACAACAGCAAGCCGATACAAAGCGGCGCGCCATAGATGAAATAGGTTTTGATCTTGTCGGATTGAAAGTCTCCGCCGCGCATTTGTTTCCGCATAAAAATAAGATCAAGGCCGCCAACAATGAGTAAGCCGCAGATGATGCCGACAAAGGGCGCTGCGGCGCTCAGCGGCGTAAATATGATGAATAATATACCGAGTGTGAAGCTAATCAGTGTGTATGACGAAAATCCGATAGAGTAGCGCTTTATTCTGTGCGCAGCTTTGTGCGCTTCCATTGCCAGATTAAAAATAACTTGAAGGCAGGTCGAACCAAGCGCGAAGTAAAGAACAAAGGCGAGTTTGGGATCAATTGGCGCGAAAGTCAGCACCGCAATAAATAGAACGAAAGCGGCGACACCTGTGATAGCACCAACGCTGTAGAGCGTTTTGAGGTGAGAGGCGACATCATTTTCTCTTTCGGCGCGCGCTTGGAAACGCGCCATTGACGCTTCCATCCACGTAAATAAGCCCATATGTGCGAACTGCATTGTAATCATCGCAATGCCGTAAACGCCAAATTCTGCAGGTTCCAACAGACGCGTCAGGATCACAATCGTACCAAAGGCTGTCAGTACATTGGCCAGATTTACCGGCAGATATGATAAGATGGATTTACCGAGCATGGCGATTACCGGGCGTTTGTCCGATCACCTAACAGGACAGGCAGGGTTTTCAGCATGATGTAGATGTCCCACATCACATTGGCGCGTTCGATATATTCGACGTCCAAGCGCACACGTTCCGCGACATCGGCGCCATTATGTAGCGGGCCGCGAGAGCCGTTAATCTGGGCCCAGCCGGTCATGCCGGGTTTCACCTTGTGGCGATGGGCATATTCATTCACAAGCTCGATGCTTTCCTTGCCTTCCGTTTTCATACCGACAGCATGAGGGCGAGGACCGACGAGCGACATTTCGCCTTTCAAAACATTGATCAGCTGCGGCAGTTCATCCAATGACGTTTTGCGTATAAATTTTCCGATTTTCGTTACACGGGCATCGCCGACAACTGTTTGTTGCTCCGCTTTTAAATCGGCTTTGTCATTGCGCATTGAACGAAATTTATAGACATTGAAGACACGGTTGTTGAAACCATGCCGCGGTTGTTTGAACAATGCGGGACCGGGACTGTCCAATCGGATAATCAGGGCTATGGCTGCCAATATTGGCGCGCCGAGGACGAGGGCCGTTGCGGATATTCCGATATCCATCAACCGTTTTAGCGCTGTGTGCCGGCCCGATTTCGGGTTGCCGGTGACATCGCGCAAGCTGATTTCCGCAATTTCAGAAACCCTTTGCTGCACGTGGTTTAGCGTCTCAAATTCATCGACAACAAAGGCGATGCGGTTGGGCAGAAGGCGCACGCGGTCAACAAAATCCTGCTTACGTTTACTCGCCATTCCGGGCAGCGTCACCACGATGCGGTTGATATAGGGAAGACCATCCCAATTATGGAGGTCTTCGACGGTTCCGATAACGGGTACGCCGTGAATATTATGCGGAGCCCGCGCCATACGGTCATCAAATATAGCCAGAATATTCAACTCTTTTGTCTTCGCGTTCTCCTCAATTATGCGGCGGGCGCTTTCTGTTGCGCCCAGCATGACGATCGTCGGGGAGAGGGCGCCGCGAATATGTAGACGCCGAATCTGAGTGTGATAAAAACTGTGAAGGACAGCCAGCAGCGCAATCGCGCCCAGTCCGGCTTTGGCCAAGGCGTCCGGTAAAAACGTCTCAGGCCTGATAATCAATGCGATTGCCAGCCATACGCCTAAAGCAGCAAAGCTGGCAATCATGACTGTTTTCAGATGCGATGACCACGTTGTCGCAGCATTGAACCGATAAGCGTTCGAAACAAATAATCCCGCAATGAAAATGAGCGACCCCAAGACAGAGGCTGCGACCGGCGCCATTACCCCTCTGTCATTCACGCCGACATACCCATTCCAGATACCGATCGCGATAATCGCACAGACCAATATGACATCCAGGCTGCGCAATCCGAAGCGGAGGGCGCTCATATTGATTTGCCGCTGTGGAACTTTTATGTCAGCGGTCGTCATTCGCTTGCGGCGGCGATCTTTTACGGGCGCGGCCGCAGGTTCAGGGCGCACTTTCCCGGCATAGGCATCAAGACGTGAACCGGATGAACCTCGCTTCTCGTCGCTTTGTCTTTCGCCCTGACGCACAGATGGTATTGGACCATCATTCGCGTGTAAGCGTGCGGCAAGTTCCGCGTCCTTTATGTCTCGTATTGGCATTTGACCCACCTGTTTTTCCCAATGCTGTACATCCACGAAGGAAATATCCCGTAAACGCGCATGATAATTTTTTCATGCAGGCCATGCGCCTGGTGGTCCGGGCTGTTTTATGGCGGGGCAGACTGCGTAAAATTATGGTTAATTAATGATGAATCCTGAGCAGAGCTGTAATCCGGCGCATTAAGGGTTGCAGGGCGGCAGTGAAATCGCTAGTCCCGCCGACGGAGACGTGGCCGAGTGGTCGAAGGCGCTCCCCTGCTAAGGGAGTATGGGTCATAAGCCCATCGAGGGTTCGAATCCCTTCGTCTCCGCCAGATTTTGACCTGAAGTCCCTGTTCTCATGTAGTTTGTGAGCTTCATACTTTTGGTCTATTCGGGTTGATCTGTTAGACCGAGTTTCTGGAGATCAGGGCTTAGGGGAGAACCTGTGCCGTCCCTATTATATGAGTTTCCGACAATGGCATAAGCGACGCGTAATCGCCCGTTCTCCATACGCTCTCAAAACTTGTTAACCCGTCATGAAAAGGCGGGCAAATATCCCCTACAGAACCGACATTGTGAATAAGGCCAAATTGCCAGGAAGATTGTTAGCTATTTCATATATTTACTGGCGTCAGCATTTTTTCCTAGATTCATGACATAGAACTGTCCGAATTCAATCGTTTGCTTTGCCCTGGCCAAGTTGAAATTGATGTTGGTTTTATCATCGCTATAATTTCTGCTGGCCTTGCCGCTCAATGTGTAAAGCCTCCACTCTGACCCAATATCCAAGCGCTCTTCGAAAATAGAATCATAGGGATCGATACTCCTCTGAATTGCGACCGTAATGTCTCCAGAGTCTTTGCCTTTTGGCGGCTTTTCAGCGCGTGCCCAGAAGGACAGCATGATAACATCGTCTTTTTCGACCGATTTCGTCATAGGTATCCGCGTGGCCGTATCCCAGTGATTTTTTTTCTTCTTTTTGACAGTGACACGATAGGCCATCCCACCAGGCGCGCCTTCAGATTTTACAACAGCTTCTTTTTTATCCGATCCGTCTGTCCGCCACTGAATATCATAAGGATTATTGATTAAAGTCCCGGGAAGTTGAGCATCCAATGCGGCGAGGGCGGCTGCGACTTCCGGTGAAATATCTTCATCTGCATTTGCCACATTCACAGTGCCAAGTGTGAGCACTAATGCCGACGTAAGTCCGATAGAGATGTGCTTGAACATATCGATTTTTCCCCAAAATTTTATCTTTTTGTAAACTTAATGCGAGAAAGACAGCGCTGTCAATTTTGATTGTCAGTCGCAGACTTGGTGTCGAAATTACTGCAGTAATGCATCCAGATATTTTACCTGCCCCTCAATTTCGGGCTTAGCAACACAACGTTTGCACTTCGCCGAAATTTTTTTCAACTTTTTCAGTTCTTTGCGGGCCTCTTCCAGATTGCCTTCCTGATACTCTAAAAGGCTGAGTTTAAAGTGCGCGTCATAGAGGGTGCGATGAATTTTCGTGGCCTGTGAGAGTGTCTTTTTGGCTTCAGCCGTTTTGCCAAGTTCTAGTTGGGACAGCCCTTTCATATAGACTTGAAATCCACGATTTTCGCATGTGCGCCTTGCGCTATTTTTATTAAGATCAGAGGAATTAATCCCTGTGACTTGAACTGCAGCAGGGGCGGCGAGGCTGATTGCGCCCCCAGCTCCGCCTTGCCCACCTGTTGGCTGCTGAGGGGCGTTTATATTTCCAGCTAGATCGGCACGAATTGAATCGTTACGCGCACTTTCGACCCCAGAGCGAAAATTGCGTTCAACCCGCAGTGCACAGAAGGCATTCTTGTCAAACTCAATTTCGGCAGTTTCATAGTCGCCTGATAGAAATGCTGTCATGGCGGGATCGGATTGCTTTCTTGAGGTCACGATAATCTCGTCAGGCACCTCTGTTAATTGCGTTTGCTTATCACTGGCGGGCTGCTGGGCGTATACAGGAAGAGACATTCCGCTACCAATTAAAGCAATTGCTAAAACAATGTTCTTCATATCCAGTTCTCAAGTTTGTGAGGCTTAATCAAAATACTGACATAAGATAACAAAACTTCAAAATGACGAATTATCCATCGGTTATCTAACAATGGCTTTGCAATTGGCGTTTATGAAAGACTGATGGCTGGGCATGTGTTTGAGACAAGCCTTCGTGACGCTTTCGATTTTTTGCATTCTGTCCGCTAATTCAACGTCGGAAATCGTATTTGCCATGGGATGATAGGATTGGGGTCTCAGGCCTTGACCATGCAAAACAGAAAACCAGCTGGTTTCGCCGAAGATTTCATTGTCATGCCGGTAGAGTTTTGCAGTGTCCTTATAATTGTCCAGACGAGCCTTTAATGTTTCCGGGATCTCCATATTCTTGCAATATTTCCAAAATGGCGTGTCTTCTCGCTCTGTCGCATAATAATGCAAAATTAGAAAGTCTCGAACCTGTTCATATTCAAGTCTCGTCCTGTCATTGAAATAATCGATATTGGATTGCGCGAAATTTTTATCCGGGAAATGCGCCATTAACCTCGCAACAGCCGTTTGAATGAGATGTATTGAAGTCGACTCCAAGGGTTCTAAAAACCCGGCAGCAAGACCCAGCGAAATCACATTTTTATTCCAGGTTTTTTTTCGAATACCTGTTCTGAAGCGCAAGAAATTTGGTTCTGAAATTGGTTTGCCGTCTAAACCTTCATTCAGCGTTTTTAACGCTTCCTCGTCGGAAATATGGTCCGAGCAATAAACATGCCCATTGCCCGTTCTGGATTGTAGAGGAATACGCCATTGCCAACCTGCCGATTTGGCCGTCGCCCGGGTATAGGGCAGGGGCTCGCCGTTGGATTCGCTCGCGCGCGCGACAGCACGATTGCAAGGGAGCATAGCGCTCCAATCCTCATATCCGGTTTTCAAAGTCTGCTCGATTAACAGCCCTCTGAACCCGGAGCAGTCAATGAAAAGATCACCGTT
>JAHDFA010000025.1:0-9605 GCA_020628495.1 Hellea sp. | reverse complement strand
TGTAAGCAATAATTATCTACTGAGGGTGCGTCACCCATCGCCGCATATCGGTGATAAAAATGATGAAAACGCAGGCCGTCCATTGCGACGCCATAGTCACCAAAGGGATGGATGTAACTTTCTCCCAAGCGGCCCCAATCGACAAATTCAATACCGAGTTTGAAAGTCGCATTCGTCTTTCTGACAAATTCATTCTCGTCCAATCCCAGCAGACGATTGTAATAATTGATGTGGGGAATTGTCGCTTCGCCAACGCCCACAGTACCAATGGCCTCGGATTCGATCAGTCGAATATTGATGTCTTTATCATTAATCAGGCGCGAAAGACCTGCGGCCACCATCCACCCGGCCGTCCCGCCGCCCACGATAACAATGTCTCTTATTTTGGTATTTTGCATCTAAATGGCCGCGCCATATTGTTGAAGAAACATTTCATGGGAAGGCATTTTTTGCGCAGTCTGGATCATGGCTGTTCGCATAGTATTTAAACTGTGTTTGACCTGCGATGGAGGCAAAGACGCAACAATGGGATCGACCGCTTTGGGCAGGACATTTTGCCCGACACAGACTGCGACCCAGCTTGGTTTCGAAAATAATTCGTCATCATAACGAAAGACCCGGCCCGCCTCTTTAAACAGGCTGATTTTTCGTTGTAGACTGTCCGGAATTGTCATGTTGCGACAATAATTCCAGAACGGGCTGTCATCGCGTTCAGTAGCGACATAATGAAGAATGATAAAGTCCCTGACTTGATCAAATTCTTTTTGCATTTGTAGATTATATTCATCCCGCACAACCGGCGATATATTGGCTGTTGGGAAGAGGGAGATGAATCGGCTAATCCCCATTTGTATGAGGTAAAGCGAAGTTGATTCCAACGGTTCCAAGAACCCGGCTGAAAGACCGATAGAGATACAATTTTTATTCCAGAGGGTCTCTCGGCAACCTGTTTTAAACCTGATTTTGCGAGGTTCGCCAATGGGTTTACTGTCCAAACCCGACATCAAAATATCAATGGCTTCGCTATCTTCCATATATTGACTGGAATAGATATGCCCATTGCCGGTGCGGTGTTGTGTCGGAATACGCCATTGCCACCCGGCCGTTCGGGCCGTAGCTTTGGTATAAGGCAGAAGCGGTCCGGTACGCTCGCTCGCAACAGTCTGTGCGGTGTCGCAAGGTAGCCAATGGCTCCAATCCTTGAACGGCACGCTCAGGTTCTTTTCAGTGAGCAAGGCTCGGAAGCCAGTGCAATCAAAGAAAAAATCACCTTCGATTTTTTCACCACTTTCCAGCGTAAGTGTCGATATGTTTCCGGTTTCAGGCTTTTGTTGAATATTTTCAACGATCCCTTCAACCCGCTTCACGCCGCGTTTTTCGGCATAAGCCCTCAGAAATTTTGCGTAGAGGGTTGCATCAATATGATAGGCATATCGAATATGTGACATAATTGATTTCGGGTTAGGGTTTGGAAGGGCGAACTTATTATGCTTCGCCGCGACGGCACACATACTGAAATCTTCAAGCTCGGCCGATGAGCCGTTTGCTTTTGAATGTAGCCAATATTGGTGGAAATCGATACCCTGCATATCGACCCCATGTTGACCAAACGGATGCAGGTATCTTTCCCCTTTTTTACCCCAGTCAATGAATTCTATTCCCAATTTGAACGTGCCGTTTGTGGCCTTTAGGAATTCGGCTTCATTTATGCCCAGCATCGCATTGAAGTTTATCATGTCGGGAATGGTTGCTTCGCCCACGCCGACCGTCCCAATATTATCTGACTCGATCAAGGTCAGACTTACTGAGTCTTCAGGCAGAAGGCTTGAAAGCGCCGCAGCGGTCATCCACCCGGCGGATCCCCCGCCGACAATGACAATCTTTTTTAAGCGGTCTTGTTGTGGCTCAGCCATGTTTATCTTTCAGATATTTTTTTAATCCCGCCATGTAAATATGATGTGGCGGCATCTTTCTCGCCATGATTTCTATGGCCGTGCGCATTTGACTTAGCCTGTCGTTTAAAAGGTCTTCAGAAATGCTGTTGGCCAAAGGATCATAGCGCTCAGTAGAGCGTCCCATACCGAAATGAAGCATTGTCCAATCCTCTGCGCTAAAAGGTTCATAATCATATTGAACATTTATGCCACGGCTTTCAAATTGCGTAATTTTGTTTAAGAGTTTTAAGTTAGAACAATCAACTGTAGGTGAATTCCAATAAGCTGATTGGCTATCAGATTTAGCGGCGAAAAATGCGCCTGTGAATAAATCCGCGTGATCATAATCGTCGTTAAATCTGCGGTTATATTCGCGGCTTTCGACCCGCATGTCGTTGCTGACCGGAATTAACTCGACTAAGCGTTCGATGTCTCTTTGCAGGAGTAATATGGGGGCTGTCGTCAAGGGCTCTATAATCGCAGCGCCGTGGCCCAAAACCAGACAGTTTCCCAACCAAGGCTTTTTTAGTCGGCACGGCGAAAATTCGATTGATCGTTGTCCGTTTTTTCCTGCACTATTCTCTGCTTCGGCAGAGAGATCTGTAATTGACAAGTGGTCCAGTCCATCCTGAAGAGGGGTTGTCGATGTCCATCCGGATTCCGTGCCTGTCAAAACGCGGCACACCCCTTCAATTTTTTCATAGGCCGTAAACATATTATCGGCTCGCATGACCTTAGTCGCACCCAACGATTCTGCATCGGGATGCGTCAATTTTGACATCGCGCCTAAAGCATTGACGAAAAAATCGGCAGCTATGATTTGGCCATTTGAGAGCGTAACAGAATCTATTTTGTCGCCGTGGCGAGCTACGGATGTAATATCAGATTTTATGCGTTCAATATTAGAATCGGAGATCTTAGCGGATACGATTTGGCACCACTGCTCCGGTAGAAAGTGATATCCATATGCGACATCGGCCAAAGGAATGTTTTTAGCTTCGGGCGGATGCGCAAACACACCCCTTCGGGCGGCCTGGACGGACATGATGTATGACTCAAGCTCACTATTGCCCGGCGACACTTGTTCTAGCCGCATCAAATAATGGTGAAAGGCAACCCCATTATATACAGGAAGCGGCCGGTGAAAACTCTGTATCCAATTCCGCTTATCGGGTCCCCATTTCTTATAATGCGTTCCGAGTGAGAAACTCGTGTTTGTCGAGGTTAAGACCTTCGGCTCTTGGATGCCGAGTCCCAGTAGAAAATCATAAGTGGATGGCGGCGTGACGGTTCCGAATAGAATATCTGTCTGACGGGTCTCTTGGCTTTCGACGAATATCAATTGTATTCCATCCGGCAGAATCTCGGCAAGCTTCGCGACGGCAAACAGGCCGGCCAAACCATCTCCGAAGACCGCAATCTTATTGATAGGCGACAGGCTCATCTGTGCGCAGGCCCAATATAATTGGCGAGGAAGTCACCATGGTCAGGCGTTTGCCTTAAGGCAGCAAGACTATCGCGTTTTATCGCCATGGTTTTATCAAGCAGAACCTTATTCGAAATTTGATTGGCACGCGGGTCATAGCTGTTAGGCAATAAGTTTTGCCCGGTCATTACCGCGACCCAGCTAGGTGGTAAAAAGACCCCCTGTTCATAGCGAAGCAAGTATCCGCGTGATGACCAAGCGTCCATTTTCTCCTGAAGGCTTTCAGGTAATGTCATTTGGCGAAAATAGCGCCACATCTCCGTATCATCGCGCTGCGTGGCAACATAGTGAAGCAGTAGAAAGTCACGCACACGATCAAAATTCAAATCCATGCGGCGGTTATATTCTCGCGCATCGGACTCTTGAAAATCTGTATCCGGAAATAACTCAATTAAGGCTGTGATGCCTTCCTGTATTAGGTGAATTGATGTGGATTCCAGAGGTTCCAAAAACCCGCCCGACAACCCTATCGAAACAACATTCTTGTTCCAAAGCTTCCGCCGTTTGCCCGTTTTAAAATAAAGCTGCTTGGGTTCTGTTAGAGCCGGGCCTTCCAATGTGCTCATCAATTGATGCGTGGCCTCGTCGTCAGAAATATACTTATTCCAATAGACATAGCCATTCCCAGTTCGGTGTTGCAGCGGAATTCGCCATTGCCAACCTGCGTCGCGTGCTGTGGCACGTGTATAGGGCAGGCTGGGTCCGGCTGACTCGCATTGAACAGCGACGGCGCGGTTGCAAGGTAGCCACTCGCTCCAATCCTCGTATCCGGTGTTTAAGGCTTGTTCAATCAACACACCTCGAAATCCGGAGCAATCGATGAACAAGTCCGCTTCAATGCGAGTTCCGTCTTCCAGAACAATGGCCTCTATCAGGCCGCTTTCCGGATTCTGGATAGTTTGTACGGCTTTGCCTTCCGTCCGCGTGACGCCGTGAGTTTCAGAATATCGCCGCAAGAGTTTCGCAAAGAGTCCGGAGTCGAATTGATAGGCGTAGCCAAAATTAGACCCGATTTCCAAATTATTGGGGCCGGGCAGCTGAAATTTGCCTGATTCTGCGGCCAGAATCGGATAAGAGAAATCGTCCAGCCTGGCCTTGTGACCATTCTGCAACAGTCGAAGCCAAAAATGATGAAAGTCTATTCCGTCTATTGGCTCTCCATAGTCACCGAAAGGGTGAATATAACTGTCTCCAATCTTACCCCAATCACAAAACTCTATGCCCAGTTTAAAGGTTGCTCGCGTCTCGCGCATGAATTCACGCTCGTCTATTCCGAGCGTTTTATTGAAGAAACGAATATGCGGTAATGTCGCCTCGCCCACGCCCACCGTTCCGATGTTATCAGATTCTACAAGCGCAATGGAAACGCCTAAGTCGTTAAATTTGTTAGATAATCCGGCCGCCGTCATCCAGCCGCTCGTACCTCCGCCTAATATACAAATGCGTGTGATTGTCATTAAATTTTGCGTCGTCTCGTAAAAGGTTTGATGCGCTATGGCGGAGTAAAGCTCGTCTATTTATCTTAATCTGATGCGCTCACACAAAATCAAGTTCAAGCGGTCATGCCGTCACAGTCGCAGGAATTATAAGGCCTGTTAAGTGTCCATCTTCTGTGAGCGCAAGACCTGTCCAATGTTTAAATCAAGATTGACAGCGCTGTCAAACTCGGCTTAGGAATGATGGTAATAGGGCAAAAATAGCTCTTAAACGACAATCATGGCCTTTAAATTGGCAGAGGGGAATCAAAATGAAATTAGAATCCGGCACAGCTGTGACTAAAATGACCAAGCTTTCATTGCTTGGCACGACAGCACTTATTGCAGGCTTTGGCTTTGCGCCAATGGCTTATGCTCAAGACACGGATGATACAGAGGTCGTTGAAGACGAAATCGTTATCACAGGTATTCGTCAGTCTTTGAAAGAAGCGCGGGACCTGAAACGGGATGCAGACACAGCGGTGGATTCAATCACGGCGTCAGATGTAGGCGCGCTTCCTGATTTGTCAGTCGCGGAAGCTCTTTCACGTATCCCGGGTGTTGTTGCGCAGCGGTTTGACATTTCCAGTGCCAATGGGGGTGATTTCCCTTCTCCAGAGGGTGGGGGCAACCTCATTCGAGGTCTTACCCTTGTGCGCTCTGAATTTAATGGCAGAGAGTCCTTTTCGGCAAATGGTGGTCGTGCTCTTGATTTTGGCACCATCCCGCCGGAACTAATTGGTTCTGTTGACGTCTTTAAGAATTCTACAGCCGACATGATCGAAGGCGGTATCGGCGGCACAATTAACCTTCAAACGCTTGAGCCTTTTGACAAGCAGGGGCTGACGGCTGTTATAAACGCAGACTACACATATACTGATCTTCGAGATGAGTGGAGTCCTGAGGGTAGCGTCATTTTGGGTAACCGCTGGGACACTGAAGCGGGTGAATTTGGTCTTCTGGGGTCTTTCTCTTCATCCGAACTAAAGTCTGAGTTGCACGGCTTCCAAATTGGCCAAGTTATTCCGTTCAACACCGGGACAGAAACAATTGGTCTGCCAAATGGCTTCCAGCTTCGAACAAATGAAGTTAATCGCCAGCGAGAAAGTTATTATCTGGCTGGTCAGTGGCAGGACCCATCCGGTGATTTGCGCCTCACTGCGAAATATTCCCGCATTGATAATGACGTGGACAGCGATGAGCGGACTCTTGAATTCTTTGGTGATGGTGAGAGCTTCGGTCAATATGATGTGACGGGCTTGACGACGACGCCTTTCTCATCTGTCGGATTGCCTAACTGTAATGGTTCTAATGATCCTCCCTCTACAGACCCTGTTTGTGAGCAAACACGTCCTGTAACCGCGCTTTACGAGACTGGGCTCATTTCGAACAGTCTGCGTGACTGGGCGGGTACGGATTTCCAGAATACATTACGTGGCGCGCCGTTCTCAAATCTCGGCATTAATCAAGTCGATAAATCCACTGTTGATGATATGAGCCTTAACATAAAATGGCGTCCAAGTGATCAGCTTTATGTGACTGTTGATGCGCATAGAACGACTGCAGATTTCACCAGAAAAAGGCTTTGGGCCGGGTCTCGTTTCCAGGCTGACTTCACATTGAATGCCGATTTGGATAATCCTGAGGTGCAATTATTTACTGATCCAACTAATGACCCGCTTCGTCGTGGTGGTGCCAGAGGACCGCTCACAGGCGGGCTTGATGATCCGAATAATGCTTTCCTGAAATTCGTTGCGGATGAATTCCAAGACAATGAAGGCGACATGTACGCCATCCGCGGTGATGTTGAATATGAATTCGACAATGATGGTTGGTTCGATAGCGTTCAATTTGGTGCACGATATGCGGACCGGGATCAAACAAACCGTTCAGCCGGATTGAACTGGGCTGCTGTTGCGCCAGTCTGGGCCGGCGGTTATCTCCCTTATGCGGATTTGCAAGAGCCTACGTTCGAAGTCGTTGATTTTTCAGACTTTTTCCGCGGCGGGGTCGTGACCGGTGATAACACATCTGTCGTCTTTGCGGACCGGAACTTACTTCAGAATTACGATGCGCTCGTTTCCGCATTAGCAAATGAGCCTCTTATCGCGCAAAATACCAATGATTTTGGTGGCGGTACAGTTGCGCAATACGGAGATTGGTCACCGCTAAGAGTCAATGGAGTTGTCGATTACGCCAATCGCGGTCAAACCGGTACGGCGAGAGAGAAGACTCAAAACCTCTATGCAAGACTTAATTTTGGACAAGAATTTGAGGACGATCTGTCTATAGAAGGTAATATTGGTTTGCGCTATGTTAAGACAGAGCTCAGCAGTGAGGGTGTCGAAGCCTTTGCGGATGTGGCTGATAACCCGTCAACATTTATTGATGACATGGGCAATACGGTTGAAATTCCCGGTTCCAGACCTTCAGATTTCTCACCTGAAGCTGTGGCTTTCTTCAACCAACCTGATCGTCCGGCTAGCACTGAATTCACGGATGAGAAATGGTTGCCATCATTGAACGTCAAGTGGAACTTAAGTGAAAACTCATTGGTCAGATTTGGTGTAAGTCAACAATTGACGCGACCAAATATTGCAGATTTGCGGGTCGACCGTGTGAATTTCGCATCCACTCAGTTTATTCGTGATGAAACGCTACCTGTTGGCACTGTCGGTGCACCTTTGGATATTCGCTTTACCGCAATTAACCAAGGTGGTGGTAACCCGCTCTTGCGCCCAATTGAGTCAACGAATTGGGATCTCTCATTCGAACGCTATTGGGGTGACAATAACGCGTTTTCTGTAGCTTATTTCCGCAAAGATATTGAGAACAACATCATTTATGCTTCACAAACTCAGGGGAATGTGACGCTGGATGGTGAGAATCTTCCAATTATCTACAATGGTCAACTGAACCAAGAAGAAGCGAAGCTACAAGGGTTGGAGGTTGCTTATACGCAGTTCTTCGATCAATGGCCGGGCTTATTAGGCAATCTCGGTATCCAAGCAAACTATACCTATATTGCGGCGAATGCTGCACCGCCTCCGGGCTCAACTGACGCTGACGGTGATGGTATTGCAGATAGCTTTGAGCGCATCTACCGTTATGGTGTAGATAATTTCTTGGGACTATCCGAAGATGCTGTGAATCTCATCGGTATCTACCAAGACGATAAACTCGAGATGCGTCTCGCATATAACTGGCGCTCTGAATATTTGGGTTCATACCGGGATTTCGTTACGGGTAATCCGATCTTCCAACAACCGACTGGATATCTTGATGGGTCAATAAAATATGACATCACTGAGAATTTCCAGGTTCGGGCTCAAGTGGCTAATATCACTGATGAGAAAGCGAATGCGGAGCAGCAAATCGATGCTGCAGGGCAACGTTTTGGACGTACGAGCTTTGTAGGAGATCGTCGTATCAAAATCGGTGCGCGCTACGCATTCTAATTAATAATTCAATATCTGGAATTTGGAGGGGCTTAGGCCCCTCTTTTTTTGCCGATTTGTAGGAGGTTCGTAAAACTGACTGGGTTTTACAGCCATGTCATTATTAATCGAAGGGATTTGGTGCCTTACCTTCGGTTAGGCAATCGCTGGAGCAAAATGAATTGTGCAGACCAATTGGAGTTAGCAATCCTGCTGTAACTGTATGGAAATCAGTTATTGTTCGAATTAATTCGGTTTTCTTTTGACTGCATTTAGAATTTTCGTGAGGAATCTTGCGAGCCAATTCTCAGAACCAATTTTTGTAAATGTCGAGCGGAACTTGGAAAAATCCTGCTAGGTAGACATGGTTCATTGAAGTCAGATACTTAGGAAAATGAAATGAAAATTGCCCTTATTATGAAAAATAATCAGGTTTCCAAAAGCGAGACTGTGCAAAAGCTCTAAAATCTGTTGCAGAGCCTGTCTTATACCGTTTCGCATTACGGCATGTATGCGGCTGATAATGATGCTCAGCTGACATATGTTATGAACGGCTAGCCCGCGGGGCTATTGATAAACTCCGGCGCAGCCGACTTTGTTGTTTCGGATTGCGGCACGGGCATGAGCACAATGCTTGCGCTAAATGCTATGCCTAATGTTGTCTGCGGCCTTGTTATCGATCCGACGGACGCATTCTTGTTCGGTCAAATCAATGACGGCGCCGCTATTTCCATGCCATATGCCAAAGGCTTTGGTTGGGCGGACCAATATAGCTTATATCGAAACGCATGAGGGCTGGCTGTATCTGGCAGCCGTTACTGATTTATACTCACGCAACGTCGTGGGCTGGTCGATTCATTCACGCATGCAGACAATGCTTGTAATCAATGCTCTATTGATGGCCGTTTGGAGGCGGAAGCCGACGAGCAAAATCATCATTCATTCTGACCAAGGTTCACAGTTTACGAGTGCGGAGTGGCTGAGCTTTTTGAAGGCTCACAATCAGGAAGCCAAGGATTGGAGCCGGCGCGGCAACTGTTACGACAATGCCGTAGCAGAGAGCTTCTTCCATCTGCTTAAAACGGAACGCATCCGTAGAAATACTTATAAATTCGCAAATAAGTTCGTCAGGACGTGTTCGATCAAGTCGAATAATTTTACAATCCGAAACGCAGTTATGCTAACAATGGGGTCTTGTCACCCGTCGAATTTGAGATGACAGCAAAATGAAGTAGCAAGGTGTCTATAAAAATAGGGGCACATCACTAGGTAA
>JAHDFA010000024.1 GCA_020628495.1 Hellea sp. | reverse complement strand
ATTATGGTTAAGGCAACGTAAACGCTTTGCGGCGACTTTGACCACATGATTCGCAATTTCGCAATATTGAGCGCTATGCTCCTGACGGCCTGTGCTTACGGCGCACCGTCCAGCACCTATCCCGAATATCAACCGCGGCCCGGACAAGGGCAATATGTGCGTCCGGCCTATCTCAATGCGCAGCCTACGCCGGTTATTCCCGCTGTGGATGCCTGCCGCTCGCAACTCTATCAGGGATTATTGGGACAGCATGAGGGCGCGATTTTCATTGCCGGCCTGCCGGGACGCAAACGGGTCATCAAGCCGGCGCAGTTGGAAGGCTTTGGCTATAATCCCGATGATACGTTTTATGACGAGCCGCCTTTTGTCGAGGTCCGTGAATATTTGCCGGGGCAATCCCTCTATGCGCCTTCAATCTCCAATATGATGGACAGCTTGAACCTCGGCCCGACGATAGAAGATCGCCTGACCATAGAATTGGACGCCGAAGGCTACGTCCAACAGCTCGATTGCCGTTAGGCGCTTTGTTGAAAAGCCGCCAATCGGGAAGGGCGGGTTTTATTTGGCTCCGCTAACATTTGCAGCACGGCGAGGGCTTCGCCTTCTGAGTCAATCTGGCGGCAAGCCTGACGAACCTTCTTGCGAAATGATTTCGGCATGCGCGTGCCATATGTTGCGATAATCTGCTCTGCCGATTGACGCCGGACGCGCAGCGCCAGACAGGTCGAAAAGCAAAGCGTATTTAATACGACGCGGTGAGGCACCGCCCGCATATCATCCGCAGTGGTCAGAAAGTTCGACACATGGCCCGGTAGGTTGGCCAAAACAAAGCCTTGCCGGTTATATACCGCTGCCGTCAGGACCACCATTTTCTGCATAAGCGAGGAGAGAAGGGTCTCAGGATTGAAATCACCAATACGCAATTTCGCGAGTTGAAGGATGGTCGTTACGGCGAAATGACCGGGTTCGGCGCAATCACGCGGATCATATAAAATGGGCGTTGTTGGAGGTTGTCGATAGGGAATGCGTCCGGCGGAGAGTGCGTCGAGCCGCTGGCTTGCAGCCATTTGATCTGTGTCCAATCCCTCGCCCGCGGGCAAAAGGGCAGCATTGTAATTATTCATATGGCAGAGCGATTTGATTGCACCCAAATTGTCATCGGCCCAATCGAAAATCGACCGCGTATCGATCTCTCCCCAAACCAAGGACTCAAGGCCGGGCGATTTGTGCAAAGGTGAGGGAACGGGCGGTCGCGGCGGCGCGCCAAATTGGCTGATCAAATAAGCCATCACTTCAAAGTGTAAATGTGCGTCCTGTTCGCGGACCAAGCGTGTGTTCAACATGGCGTAACCATCCCAATTGCCGCGGCCCAGCCATGCATCCCGCAGCGGTTATACTCCCCCTTGCTAATCCAATCCTTCGCGTTCACGGGCCAGATCATAAGCCTCCAGCGCCGCCAACCAATCCAACTCAAGTGATTCGATTAACGCCTCTGTCTTGGCACGTTTTTGTCCCAATGCGACAGCTTCTTGAGGGTTTGTGGTAAATAAATCCTCAGTGGCTAAACGGTGGTCAATCGCCTGTAATTGTTCCTGCGCCGCGGCGAATTCCGTTTCGAGCGATTCTGTCTTGCGCTTCAAAGGCGCAATTTTTTTCAAGGACTCTGCGCGGTCCTGACGATTACGCTTACGTGAATTCTCTTCTTTAGGCTTATGATTTTTATCAGTTTTAGTTTTCTCCAATTGGAGTTGGCGATAATCATCCAATGATCCCTCAAAAGGTTCGACCTTGCCGTCATCGACCAACCAGAGTCTGTCCACTACGGCTTCGAGCAGGTTTCTGTCATGGGAGATTACAATAACGGCGCCCTCATATTCATTCAGGCTGCGAATTAATTCCGCTCTGCTGTCTATATCCAAATGGTTGGCGGGTTCGTCCAGAACCAATAGGTGCGGCTTATCAAATCCGATGAGAGAGAAGAGCAGCCGCGCTTTCTCCCCGCCGGATAAATCACCGGCCGGGGTCTCTGCATTTTTGATGCCCAATCCAAAACTGGCCAGCCGCGCACGGCGCTGGGCTTCGGTCGCATCGGGCATCAGCTTGACGACATGGTCATAGGCGCTGGCACGCGGGTTCAGAGCGTCAATTTGATGTTGCGCGAAATATCCAATGCGCAGCTTTTTATTACGTTTGATAAATCCGGGCTTGGCCGGGTCGAGCAGGAGTGGCTGCAACTCATCCATAATGGCTTTGGCAAAGGTGGATTTGCCTTGCCCGTTCTTGCCCAAAATTCCGATCCGGTCATCTGGGTCAATTCGCTGATTGATTTTCTTTAGGACAATCAAATCACCATAGCCCAAAGCGACATCATCAAAGCGAACGATTGGCGGAGACAAAGGGCGTTCCGGGCCGGGCAAAGAGATCGGTGCAATCGGGTCGCTGACAATTGTGGCAACGGGCTGCATCTTGGCCAGTTTTTTCACCCGGCTTTGCGCTTGTTTGGCTTTTGATGCTTTGGCTTTAAAGCGCGTGACAAAGGCTTCTAATTTACGTCGCTCATCTTCCTGCTTCGCCATCAACGCCATATCCAGACGGTTCCGCTCCGCGAGTTGCCGCTCAAATGTGTCGTAATTTCCGGTATAACCAAAGAGTTTCCCTTGGCGCAGATGTGCAATATGCGTCACGGCTGTGTTCAGAAAATCTCGATCATGCGAGATAACAAAGACCGTTCCGGCATATTTGCGGATATGGGCTTCCAGCCAAACCGCGCCTTCCACATCAAGATAGTTTGTCGGCTCATCCAGTAAGAGAAGGTCTGGCTGTGCGAACAGCATGGCAGCCAGCGCTACGCGCATCCGCCACCCACCGGAAAAGTCCGAGCAGGGTTTCAGTTGCTCTTCTGCCGAAAAACCAAGCCCCGATAGAATAGAGGCCCCGCGCGCTTCCGCTGGATAGGCGTTAATATCAGACAGACGTGTATGAATTGCGGCAATCCGCATCGGGTCCGTCGCGGTGTCAGCTTCGGCCAATAGTGATTTTCGTTCTTTATCGGCATCCAAAACGGTTTGGATCAGGCTTTGCGGTCCGCTGGGTACTTCTTGGTCGACCACGCCCAGCTTCATATTTTTGCGCAAGTTAATCTCGCCGTCATCGGGACTTATCTCCCCTTTGATAAGGCGGAACAGCGTTGATTTCCCTGTTCCGTTCCGACCAACAAGACCAACTTTATGGCCTTCATTAATGGCCAATGTGGCTTGGGTGAAGAGAGGGCGGCCCTCGATACGATATGTCAAATCATTGATGTGCAGCATTGGGTATTCTCAGATGCACTCCTATATCGCCTTTACAGCAGGGCAAGCCCGCATTAAGGGCGCGCCAAAGTTAAATCACAGCCTTCACGGAGTTTCCCATGGCCGTTCAACGCACATTTTCAATCATCAAGCCCGACGCGACAAAGCGTAATATCACCGGTAAGGTCAACGCCAAGATCGAAGAAGCTGGTTTGCGCATTGTCGCGCAAAAGCGACTGCGCTTGTCAGAAGAGCAAGCCGGCGGATTCTACGCCGTCCATAAAGAGCGCCCATTCTATAACGACCTCGTCAAATTTATGATGTCCGGTCCGGTTGTTGTTCAGGTCTTGGAAGGCGAAAACGCGATTAAAGCCTATCGCGATGTTATGGGCGCGACGAACCCGGCGGAAGCTGAAGCCGGAACTATCCGCGCGACATTTGCGGAAAGTATTGATGCCAATACGGTTCACGGATCCGACGCGCCGGAAACAGCCGCAGAAGAAATCAAGTTTTTCTTCTCTGACGACGAAATTGTCGGATAAATTTTCTGCTGCAGTTTTGAATCAAAAAAGGCCGGGGAACCCGGCCTTTTTCTTTGCGTGAGTATTTTAGAATTAGTTGGAGAGGCGAATAATTTCTGTAGCGACATCATTGCCGATTCGCTCGAAAGCCTCTTCCAATTCTTCAGCATTTTCTGCCGTCAAAAATGTTTCGGGTTCAGACGCGCATTGGGTTAAGAATGAATAAGCTTTGTCTCTGGTTTCAGTGTCTATGTATTCATAGGCCTCATAACCGAAGTATTCGTTCGTGTCATACCATCCCTCTGAAAGTGCAAAGCCGATTGTATAGACTTTGACACCTTCATTCTTCATGGCGGCACAGTCAGTGAGTGAGTTTAAATTGGCAGAGGAAACCCATTTTCCCTCCTGCCAATTAAATCCGAAATTCGGTTTATCTTCGCTCTCGACAGTATCATAGTCATATTTCCGGCAGGAGCCATTTCTTCTATAGCGGATACACCGTTGCCCATACCATTGACCTGTTCCTTCTTCCTCAATCCACGTGCTACCGCCCGTTGTGTTCAAGCCATCTGACATGAATACCACAAACTTGAGTGGCTTTTCGCCATGCATGTTTTCATGATTTTTGTCTTCACCGGCCATCCAGGACCGAGCTGTTGCAAGTGATGGGGCGGAGTTTGTTCCACCCGATGCGACCATATTGTTCAAACTATTAACGGATGATTGGATACTCCAGTTCATGGCAACAGATCGCGCGCTCAGATTGTTCGAATTATAAGCGAGCATTCCGGTTCTTAAAACCTTCTTATTGTCGTTTTCCTGATTTCCAACCATCGCAAACAACTTGGTGTAAAAGTTTTTCGAATGCTCTATAAGAGCCTCGATGCGTGGCCGAACGTCTTCTTCATCCTTCCATTGAAGATCTAGTGCATCATAAAAGCGAGGTTTATCGTCAAAGGACATGGACCCAGAATTGTCCAAAACCATAAGCACAGACGCGGGATCATATAGATCGTAATCAGCATATTTGGCAGTCGCCTGTGCTGCGAATTCTAAATCTTTATTGCCAAAAATTTGCATGAATGTGGGTTTTGTTTTGCCCGCGACCCTCACGCGGGCCTCCTTGTTGATGTCATCATATGATATCTCAACGTCAACATTTTCAGCGCCGCCGATGACCCAGCCTTTAAATTTATAGCCAAGTTCATTCGCTGTATAGGTGCGGAAGCGTTTGTCCAGATATCCCTCATCAGACTGCGGGGTATTACTCTCACTGCTCTCGCCATCTTCTGTTCCGACCGCTGGCTTAGGTTGACGCCCATAAGTTTTTACAAAAACAGCAGCGCTCAGGGCGGTTTGGTCTGCTATCGACTGGCTGCGCGCTTCCGCGTTGCTTAGTGTCGAATAGTCCATAGCGGCACCCATGCAGCCAATAACAGCCACTGTGCTAACCGCGAAAGTTAATGCGATGTTGCCATCTTCATTATTTTTGAAGCGCTTTAGAAGTCGCCTTCCGGTTTCAAAATTCAACATACTTTTTTCCCACTCAATTTGTGTTGACTCCACATGAAGGCAGCACGGTTTTGCTCTGTCCTCGTTGAAGTGCAGCCAAAACTTTGAAATAAATTTAGGGGGGGAAGTTTAGAGGGAGCTTACGAGACAAGGTTACGCATGTCTTAATTCTGATTATGGTTAAGCTAAAGTTACGGCTTTTGCGAGTGCTTCAGGATATAAGCTGTGTTCCAATGCTTGGACCCGTTTTGTCAAAGTTTCGGGTGTATCTGCCTTACTAATTTTTAGTCGGGATTGTGCGATGATTTTTCCTTCGTCGACGCCTTCATTTACCCAATGCACTGTGCATCCATGTTCCTCATCGCCCGCCTCTATGGCCCGCTGATGTGTGTGAAGGCCTTTATATTTCGGCAATAGCGAGGGGTGAATGTTGATTAGTTTGCCAGCCCATGCCCGTACAAATGCTGCCCCAAGGACGCGCATAAATCCCGCACAGGCGATGAATTCGATACCATGCGTTCTGAGAAATGTGTCCAGTTCGGCCTCAAACTCCGCGCGTGTCTCGAAGTTACAGTGATTGATACAAATGGCTTTCACGCCCATTGCGTCGGCCTTTTGCAGTCCCGGTGCTTTGGGGCGGTTCGAAATGACGAGCCGGATATCTGCCGGATATTCGGCGTTTTGCGACGCTTTAATCAGGGCGGCCATGTTGGACCCGGTACCGGAAATGAGTACGGCGGTGGGTGTGCGCTTAGACACAGCCCGGCACACGTTTTAACTGGCCAATTACGTGCGCGCGCTCGCCCGCTTCGTCCAAACGCAGCAGCACGGCGGGCATATTCTCCGGCTTCACGCAAAGGACCATGCCGATGCCGCAATTGAAAGCGCGGCGCATTTCGTCCTCCGCAACGCCGCCGGTCTCCTGCAGCCATTGAAAGACAGCCGGACGGCCCCAAGCGTCAAAATCAAATTCCGGGACTAATCCTTCCGGCAACATGCGCGGCGTATTATCCGTCAAACCACCGCCGGTAATATGGGCCAAGCCTGAAACAAGGCCGTCCCCAATGAGTGGTAGGAGGGATTTTATATAAAGACGGGTCGGCGTCAGCAGACTTTCGGCCAGCGGCGCATCCGCAAATGGTGCGGGATCATTCCAGTCCAAGCCCGAGCGCTCGACGATTTTCCGAATGAGGGAATAGCCATTGGAGTGCGGTCCGGAGCTTTCCAATCCAATGAGCATGTCTCCCGCGCTCATATCGTTATGTCTGGGCAGCATGGCATCGCGTTCAACCGCACCGACGACAAAGCCTGCCAGATCAAAATCATCGCCTTCATACATGCCCGGCATTTCAGCCGTCTCGCCGCCGACAAGCGCACAGCCAGCCTGACGACAGCCTTCTGCAATGCCCGAAACAACGGCTGCTGCATTGTCAGATGTTAGTTTTCCTGTGGCATAATAGTCCAAGAAGAAAAGCGGTTCCGCACCATTGGCAAGCACATCATTGGCGCACATCGCGACAAGGTCGATGCCAACCGTATCCAAACGGCCCGTATCAATCGCAATGCGAAGTTTTGTCCCGACTCCGTCTGTCCCAGAAATCAGGATGGGGTCGGTATAGCCGGCGGCTTTCAAGTCAAATGCACCGCCAAAGCCGCCAATTGTGCCATCCGCCCCGCTGCGGCGGGTGGACTTAACCATAGGTTTGATTCTGTCCACCAACGCGTCCCCCGCATCAATGGAAACGCCTGCATCCGCGTAGGAAAGACCTTTTTTTTCGGTCATGTGGAATGTCCTGTTCATAAGTCTGTGACTTATCATCACCTGTCATCGGGGCGCTTGGACCATTTTAGGGGGCAAGGTTCAAGATGGGGCTGCAGGAAAGCTGTGCGCGGGCTTGGCGATAGGGCTCGAGTGGGCTATCGATTGCCTTATGACCCGTATTTTCGCACTTATTCTCACGCTGATTCTCTTTGCGGCCTCACGCGCATTCGCCGCTGACCCGTTTACGGTCGGCGGAATTAAGGTAGACGCCACAGCCGCGACCGCAATCGAGGCGCAGACCAAAGCGATTCAGGATGGGCAATTACGCGCCGCAAATGCGCTTATCAACAGAATGACATTAGAGGGCGAACGGGCCGCCAATCCCGTCCCTCAACTCACGCCAGAAATTGTGGGCCGCATGATACGCGCTTTGGAAGTGGGCCAGGAACGCCGCTCTGCCAATCGCTATCTGGGCGAGGTCACTATTGCGTTTAACCCCTCACAGGTGCAGCAATTCTTGCGTGATAATAATCTGACGATGGTCAGCTCTCAAGCGCGGGAGCGTTTGGTGATTGTCAAGGAAAGCGGATTGCGCGGCGGCACAAGTCTGCAAACGATCTTTTCAGATCCGCGTTTGTCATATGCTTTAACGCCGCTCCAAGCGGCGTCTTCGGAAGATGTGAAATTTTTGTCGCCGTTTCCATCTGATGATGAGTTGAAAGTTATCGCCTCAAAATATGGTTTGAACCAAGTTTTGCTTGTTGAAGGCAGCGGCAATGTCACGGATATTTCTCTTGATACGGGCAATCGACAATCCTTCTTTATTTCGCCGGGTTCAAGCGGGGCCGATTTTGCAGATAGAGTTGTCGCGCGATTGGAAGCGGATTGGAAACAAGCCTCTGCCATCGTTGCGGGCGAAGTTGTAACGACGGCTGTCTCTGTGCTTTACACGTCCCATTCCGATTGGATTACATTACAAGAGGCGATTAATACATCTGCGCAGATCAAAGGTGCGCGTTTGGATGCGCTGTCTAAAGACGGCGCTCTTATGACCATTTCCTATGGCGGGGATATCAACCGATTGGCGACAGAACTGCGGTTCAAAGGCGTACGTGTTGAGCAAGACCCCAAACTCGGGCTCGTTTTCAAACGGTCCTAGGCGCAGGCTCCATGTCTCAAATCCCGCTTAATCTGCGCCCGACAACGCGTCAGAGCTTTTCCACCTTTCACGTCACCCCCGGAAATCGGGCGGCCGTATCTATGCTACGCGCACGGGACCGGTGGCCGAGTGCGGCCGTGCTTATTCTTGGGCCTGCCGGATCGGGAAAGACGCATTTAGGTCAAGCGTGGCGAGGTAAATCCGGGGGCGAGTTTATTGATGATGCGCATCTTGTTGACGAGACGACGCTCTTCGATTCCATTAACCGGGCTTTAGCAGGGCAGATAACAGGCCTCGTGCTTGCCAGTTCAGTTCCGCCGACCGATTGGGGCGTGTCCATGCCGGATCTCAATTCGCGGTTAAACGCTATGCCGACGCTGACTTTGGCGGAACATGACGAAACCTCCTTAGAGCCGATTTTGCGTGAGCTTTTCGCTCAAGCCGGACGCGTGGTCGGGCAGGATGTGGTCACCTTCGTTTTGCATCAATGTGAAAGATCCGTGGATGCGTTGCGCGATTTGGTTTTGGAACTTGATGTGGCGGCCGGATCGAGAAAAGCGGACCTCACAAAGAAATTCGTTGCGAAATATCTGAAAGACAGATCAGAAGTCGATCTGTTTGCCGGCCCAGTCGAATAAATTTCCGCTGTCATCTGCCGACACGCTATCAACGACATGAAGCAGTTTTTCAGCGGAATATTGCGGCGTGAAAAGTTTGCCTTCAGGGACATTGCCTTGAAAGGGTTTAGACAAATCCGTGTCGACGGTTCCGGGATGCAGCCCGACGATAATCTGATGTTTAAAGCGCCGACCCGTCTCTATTGCGAGCGTTTTCAAGATCATGTTCAGCGCCGCCTTCGATGCGCGATAAGCATACCAACCGCCCAACCGATTATCCGATATACTCCCGACGCGGGCAGAGAGAGCGGCAAAGACGGCTTTTGCATCACGCCGCAATAGCGGAACAAGATATTTGGCTGTCATGGCGGGGCCTATCGTGTTGATTTCATAACTTTTGGCCAAGCCCTCATGTGACAGGGCGCGCAAATTCTTCTCCGGCGCAATGCCTTCGCCTTGCAACAGACCCGTTGCAACAAGGATCATGTCGAATGGACCAACTTCCTGAAGCGCTTGCGCCGCCGCGATGAGGCTGTCCTCATCCGTGAAGTCAAAAGTGAGATTGGCGACTTTTGGGGAAGGGTGGCTGCGCCCGGAGCGGGACAGGGCGTGTATGCGCGAAATTTGTGGGCTCTCGACCAAATGTGCAATTAGGGCTGCGCCTATACCGCCTGAACTACCGACCACGACACAGCGCAAACCGTCGCCATAACTCTCAAAATTCATTTTGACTTTCCTTTAGCGCTTCTACGGCAGCGCTCGCTACAATATTTAACCTCGTCCCAAACCCGCTCCCATTTTTTACGCCAAACAAAAGGCTTTTCGCAGATCGGGCAAATCTTGCTCGGGAGATTGGTTTTCTTGTGGGCCATGGGAACAATACGTATCAAACTGCGGGAAGGTGAGAATTTTTGAACAGCTTTGCGCCTGACCCGTATGAAGCATATGTCTAAAACGCTTATTCCGATTTTTGCCGACCAACTGAGCCACAGTCTGTCCTGCCTCGCTGCGTCAGAGTCGGAGGACTCTGTCATTCTCATGATGGAAGTCGCGCATGAGGCGGAACATGTGCCGCATCACAGTAAGAAACTTATCTTCCTGTTCTCCGCCATGCGTCATTTTGCAAAGGAGCTGCGGGAAAACGGATGGACGGTCGATTATGTCGAGCTGACGGATGCTGACAATGTGGGAGATTTCACGGGTGAGGTTAAGCGTGCTTTGGCCCGGCACGAGATTTCGCAAATCCGAATCTGCGAGCCATCGGTTTATCGTGTTTTGGAAATGGTGAAAGGCTGGGAAGATGATCTCAGTGTTCCGGTCTCCATCACCTTCGATGATCGCTTTATCGCCACCAAAGAGGAGTTCGCGGACTGGGCGGACGGCCGAAAGCAATTCCGGATGGAGTATTTCTACCGCGAGATGCGCCGCAAAACGGGGCTGCTGATGGACGGGGACAAACCCGAAGGCGGGCAGTGGAATTTTGATAAGGATAACCGGAAACCTGCCAAAGCCGATATGAAATTCCCGGAGCCGCTACGCTTTCAACCCGACGCCATCACGCAGGACGTGATTGAGATGGTCAAGACGCGGTTCAATACACGCCTCGGCAATGCGGATGGATTTTTCTGGGCCGTCACGCGGGATGGTGCGTTAGAAGCGTTGGAGTATTTCCTCGACCACGGATTGCCGAGCTTTGGCGATTATCAGGACGCGATGATTGGCGGGGAGAGTTTCCTTTTTCACTCGCTCTTGTCGCCTTATCTGAACGCAGGATTACTCGGGCCGCTGGAGATTTGCCGAGCCGTTGAGACCCGCTATCTCGCGGGCGATGCCCCCATCAATGCGGCAGAAGGCTATATTCGCCAGATCATTGGCTGGCGGGAATATGTGCGCGGTATCTATTGGTTGGAAATGCCGGACTATATCTCGCGCAATCATTTGAATGCGAAACGTCCGCTGCCGGATTTTTATTGGACGGGCGAGACGGATATGGAATGTTTGAAGCAGAGCATCGGGCAAACATTAGAACATGCCTATGCTCATCATATTCAACGCCTGATGATTACCGGAAACTTTGCGCTTCTTATCGGGGCAGACCCCCACGCCGTGCATGAATGGTATCTTTCCGTCTATATAGACGCTTTTGAATGGGTCGAGCTGCCGAACACGCTGGGCATGAGTCAGTTCGGCGATGGCGGGCTATTGGGGTCAAAACCCTATGCCTCATCAGGCAGCTATATCAACCGCATGAGCGACCATTGCGGGGCGTGTAAGTATAAAGTCAAGAAACGTGTCGGCGAAGACGCTTGCCCGTTCAACTCGCTATACTGGCATTTCATGGCGCGCAATGAAGACGTGCTACGCGGAAACAACCGTCTCGCCATGCCCTATCGGAATTTGGAGAAAATGGATGCGGAGGTTAGGCAGAGTTTGATGGATCAGGCCGATGGGTTTTTGGATGGGTTGAGTGAGGGGGCGGCGAAGGCGTATTTGTAGATGCTTTTGAATAGGCAGGATGCCAATCCGCTCCAATTATCCAATCTGAAGCATTTGTTGTTGTTATTTCTATTTTTGAAATCGAAATTTAACGAGTTAAAACCACACTAATTTTATAATAGTTAAATCATATAGAAACCCTAAATTCCATTACGTTCTCTTAGTCGCACTCTTAATCTTGTCACTCTTGAGAGCTTTGATTTGGTGCACTCCAACCAACAAACATAGCGAATATGGACTCGATTTTTTTATTGGTTTTGATTTTCCGATTGGTTTTGGGGGCGCGCTAATAATTGCAATTCTTTCATTTATTGCCAGAGAATCCGCGCCTTCAAAAATTATATATCTCACAACCCAAGTTTTTGCTTGGGGAAGTTCGGTGGTTTTATTGGTAGGAATTATTGCGAGGGCTTTCTACGTCGCAATGAATGGAGGAGTGTAAAGAGGAGCGGCTAAAACGGACAGGTCGCTTCGAATTCTACACGCCTTCCATCCGCGGGATGGCGCAACCCCAATTTCCAAGCATGCAATTGTAGCCTCGGCGCGGCTTCAAACACATCATCCACGGCATAAATCCGGTCGCCTAAAATCGGATGTCCCATCGCCCAGCAATGCACGCGGAGTTGGTGGCTGCGGCCTGTGATGGGGTGGAGGGCTAATCGCGTCACGTTGTCTTCGCGCGCCAAAACTTGCCAATCTGTAACGCTGGGCTTGCCATACTCCCAATTCACCATTTGCCGCGGGCGGTTGGGCCAATCCGCTATGAGCGGGAGGTTAATCCGCCCGCTTTCGCCTGAAACCGCGCCTGCAACGCGGGCGATATAGCTCTTGGATGTATGACGGCGTTCAAATTGGAGGCCAAGATGTCTTTGTGCCGTTTTGTTTCGCGCAAAAACCATGACGCCTGACGTCGCCATATCTAAGCGGTGGACGAGCAAGCTGTCGGGGTAGAGCACTTTTAATCGCGTCTGCAAACTATCCGGCAAATCCCGCCCCGGCACGGAAAGCAGGCCGGACGGTTTGTCCACGACGAGTAAGTCCTGATCCTCATGCAGGATATCTAAAGGCGCATTTGACGGTGCGTAGGTAAATTCGCGCCGTTCCGGTAATGGCAAGGGCAGGGAGCCTTTCGCGGAGACCCCGTCAGTCGAGTCGTTCGGCGACGACATGTTCGCCCTCCAAACGTAGAGCGATTTTCCCGCGCAACATATCCAGCGCGTCTTGACCAAATATCTCTCGGCGCCAGCCTTTCAGCGCGGCGATATCTGCCCCTTCACCAAAGGCGGCCAGCTGTTCAATATCGCGCGCATTGGCGACCAGCCGGGTGGCAATGCCTTCCACTTCGGTCCGCAGCCTTAGGAGCGTCTTTAACATTTCAATCCGCGGGCCAAGGGATGGCGGCATATGTTTCACTTTTGGCGCGGGCGGGGCGTAATCATTTGCATTGTCGATGGCCGCGCCCAAGCTTTCGACCAAACCGGCTGCCGTGGATGACTTTTCAAATCCGCGGGGAATGCCGCGTAATTTTGCGAGCGCTTCTATAGTGCGGGGGCGTTGTTGCGCTAAATCATATATGGCGTCGTCTTTGAGGACGCGTCGTCGCGGTATGTCTTTTTTAATCGCTTGGCGTTCACGCCATGCTGCGGCGGCTTTCAGTGCTGCGAGATAAGGTTTCTTATGTCCGCGCAATTTTAAGCGCTGCCACGCTTCCTCAGGTTCGAATGTATAGAGGCTTTCATCCATATGCTGGGACATTTCCTCCATGACCCAGCCAAGACGGCCTTTTGCTTCCAGTTCTGCGACCACACCCGGATAAAGATCGCGTAAATGCGTCACATCGGCGATGGCGTAGATCAGCTGTTTTTCGGAAAGTGGACGACGCGACCAATCGGTGAAGCGTGCTCCTTTATCCAGATTAATATTGAGGCGGGCTTTGACCAATGCGCCATATCCGGCGCTATCGCCCATACCAATCGCCATGCCTGCAATTTGGGTGTCGAATATCGGAGCCGGGACAGCGCCGCAAATACGGTAGAAAATTTCCATATCCTGACGGGCCGCATGGAGAACTTTTGTGACATTCTCATCCAAAAGCATCTCATTAAGCGGCGTCAGGTCAATGCCTTCCGCCAACGGGTCAATAATGGCCTCGTCGTCGACTGTAGCGACTTGCACAAGGCAAAGTATCGAGAAGAATGTGCTTTCCCGCATGAATTCCGTGTCGATGCAGACAAAGTCATGTTTGCGCGCGGCGTCACAATAGGCGCGCAAAGCGTCTGTATCTCGGATTATGTTCATAGAAGTTATGCTGCGTCCGTTCCGTGCAGAGCAAATTTTTCGGAGAGCAGGTCGAGCATAGCATTAGTTGAACGTTGCTGCGCGAGCGCATCGTAAACAATTCCGTTTTTCTTATCCGCGGCTTGCGGGTTGGTGAAACCGTGAACGACATTGCCATAGGCGTGAACTTGCCAGTCGCAATTCTTTTCGGCCATTTCTTCGCCAAAGGATTTCAGCATGTCAGGTGTTGCCATCGGGTCATCCCAGCCATGGCAAACTAATACACTGGCTTTGCATTTTTTCTTCGGCAGACCTTCCGGGGCGTCGAGCAAGCCGTGGAAAGAGATAGCGGCATGAAGATCCAAACCGGCACGTGCCATATCCAGGGTACAGAGACCGCCAAAACAATAGCCAATGGCGGCCATATGAGTTTCGTCGACTTCGTCCAAGTTTGCAGCAGCCTTATAGCCCGCTTTCAGTCGCTTTAGCAGCGCTTCACGATCTTCTTTGAGTGGGTTCATCATGGCCGCTTTATCTTCCATGGTTTCGGGCAGGGCGCCGTCGCCGTAATTGTCCAGCGCAAAACCGACATAACCTAAGGCTGCCATTTGCACCGCACGGTCCATCGCAAAACCGTCCAGACCGCCCCATGCGTGATTGACTAAAACACAAGGTAAAGGATCAGCGCGGTTATCGTCCCATGCCAGATAGCCAATGCAAGTGGTCTTGCCGTCTTTATACTCTACGGGGCGCGTTTTGATGTTCATTAGGGATTACTCCTCAGGCAAAAACTTCGTTCTGACCCCTGTGCTGTTTTTCCCTTTGATTTTCAAGACGCAGATGTAGGGATTGTATCAACAAACTGTCTGAAAAAGCCCGAACCAATATCTGGCCAATGTGAATTATGCGGCAGGGCGTAAGCGCGTTTTAACCTTATGTTAGCCATAAGCAGGCAGGCTTGAGCCTCATCCTTTATGGGGGCCAAAATGCGCAATTTCCTTATCCTCTTTCTTTCCGCCGCTTTTGTCAGTGGATGTTTGACGACACAGGAAAATCCGAATTACGAGTTGTCGACACGCTATCAAGGTGATTTGGAAGCCCGCCATCAATTTGCGGATGCCGCTCCTACGTCCCAGACTACCACATCCCCTGTGACCACCGTCAGTTATGAAACCGTGGCTGCGCAGCCTGTTATTGTCCAAGCAGATACCGTGACGACACCAGCCCTGCAGACTGCGCCAACTGATGCTATATATGGATCAAGGGATGTCAGCGGGACGCCCGGATTTATGGTTATGGAAAGCCAGCGTCAGGCCGTTGCTTTGGAAGCTGCAGCGCAGGCGCTTCCCGACGCTGAAATCGTCAATGTTGCTCCGCTGGGGGCCGCCGGAACACCTATCGATTATGATCTTCGCCGCAACATGGTAGCGGTAGATGCAATCACAACAGGTCAGCAATATCCTGAAACAGTCCGCAGCCTGCCAAGCGTCGGTCAAAATTATATCGTCCAGCAGGGGGATACAGTTTACAGCCTGTCCCGAAAAACTTGTGTCGGTGTGAATGTTATCCAATCCATGAACGGCTTGGATGCGGATTTTGCGATACAGATTGGCCAATCTCTGACACTTCCGCCCTCTGTTTGTTAAGCGTGTTCGTTTTCGCGCATTTTATGCGAGAAAATATATGATTTTGATTTCGTGACCCGCTAAGGCGGTGCCAACTTCACGGAGTCGCCTGCATGCGTAATCGTCACGCCAAAATCCTCGCCACACTCGGTCCTGCCAGCAGATCGCCAGATACGTTGCGTCTCTTGCATGATGTCGGTGTGGATGCCTTTCGCTTGAACTTCAGCCACGGCTCGCATGAGGACCACGCAGCATCTGTGAAAGCGATACGGGAAGTGGAGAATGCTTCCGGCAATCCGATTTGTATCGTGGCCGATATGCAGGGGCCGAAATTACGATGCGGCAGTTTTGAAGACGGAAAAATTGAACTGCGCTTTGGTGAGACGGTTGAAATTCGGCAGGGCACGGAACCCGGGAAAGACGGCCTCATTATCATGCCTCATGCCGAGCTGATGGATGCTATGGTTAAGGGCACGATTTTGAAATTCGATGACGGTAAATTACAAGTCACCGTTCAGTCGAATGATGGCACCGTCGCAAAGGCAAAAGTCGACGTCCCCGGTGAGCTGTCAGAGCGCAAAGGCATTAATGTCGTCAACACCGTCCTGCCAATGTCCGCCATGACGGATAAAGACCGGGTAGATATGGCTTTCGCTTTGACGCTGGACGTTGACTATATTGCATTATCCTTTGTCCAGACGTCGCAGGATGTTCGGGACGCTCGTAAAATCATTGGCGATAAAGCCGGGATTATTGTGAAAATTGAAAAGCCCTCTGCGGTAGAAGATCTGGATTCAATCCTGATCACTGCCGACGCGGCCATGGTGGCGCGGGGGGATTTGGGTGTCGAGCTGCCATTGGAGGAAGTGCCTGTGGTTCAGCGCCGGATTATCCGGAAATGCCGCGCATTGGGCAAACCCGTTATCGTGGCCACCCATATGCTGGAGTCCATGATCGACGCGCCGACGCCCACGCGAGCTGAAGCATCGGATGTCGCGACGGCAATCTATCAGGGGGCCGACGCAGTTATGTTGTCGGCTGAAACGGCTGTGGGCCGTCACCCGGCTACGGCGGTCGCAATTATGGACAGAATTATTTCCGCTGCAGAGCGTGACCCGATTTTCTGGGAATATTTCAAATCTATTCAACTGCCTTACGAGGCAACTGCCGAGGATGCTATCTCCGGAGCGGTTCGTGGTATCGCAACAAAGCTCGATGCCAAAGCGGTGCTTGGCTATACGCTGACGGGCTCTACCGTACAGCGGATTAGCCGTGAACGTCCGCCTTGTCGTATTGTGGGCCTTACGCCCAATATGCGTACTGCCTCTCGCTTGGCGTTGAGCTGGGGCGTTGTGCCGGTCGTAACGGATGACCCTGCTGATTTTGACGATATGATGGGGCGCGTGTCATCACTTGCTAAAGAAAAGCTGGGCCTTGAATCCGGTGACACGGTCATGATTTCGGCTGGTGTTCCGTTTGGCCGTCCGGGAACAACGAACACACTGAATATTTCAAAAATCGATTGAAAAAATTGATGAGGGGCCAATGCTATCTTTCGACAGCTTTAGGCCCCACTTACTATTGCCCCCTCATCTGAGGCTCAAGGCCTCTGCCTCTCCAAAAAGGAGAGGGCTTTAGGTCTGCTTATAGCTTTGCCGTAATTGAGAATCTGACATTGCGGCCCGGCTGCGGGACAAGATCCTTCAGAAAGCTCGTATGTTGGCGGGCCTCTGTATCGAGGATATTCAGGACGGAGAAGCGAAGTGCCACATCCTGAGCACCGACCGGTGCTTTCCAAGTTACAAACGCATTGACCAGATTATAGTCATCCGTTGGCAGCTCAAACGCCGCCAAATCATTGGCTTCTGCAACATATTCCCATTCACCGCGCAGTGTCAGGCGGTCGGATTCCGCTTCCAGTCCGACCAGTGTTGAGAGCGGCGGAATTCGCGGAAGATTACCGGAATCCGTTTTGGCGCGGACATATTCCACCAAGGCATCAGCCGACAGATCAAACTTTCCGGCAGAAGCGAATTGGCTCTGTCCGGCCACTTCAAGACCGTAAAATTCTGCGTCATCTGCGACGAATTGAAAGACGGGAAGGCCGTCTTCCTCATCTGCCGTTTCCGCCTCGAAAATATAATCGGAATAATCCGTATAGAAGAGGTTCAATGTGACATTATGATTGCCTTCGCGGTGGCGAATGGCGGCTTCGACCCCTGTGGCAACTTCTTTATCCAGCGATGCGTCACCCAATTCAAATTGGTTTGTCGCCAAGTGAGGGCCGTTGGAAAACAGCTCTTCGGTTGTTGGTGCGCGCTCGGTCCGGAAAACCGTACCGCCAATGCGCACAGCATCCGTCAGATGGACATCACCGCCGCCGCTCACACTAAATAGGTCGAACTTACGTTTATCGGCCAAGGCACTGTTTTTCTGGAGTGTGCTTTCATAACGCGCGGCCCCTTCCAGATGTATATTGCCTAGTTCAAATTCGTGAAAGGTATAAGCGCCGATTGTTTGGGTCAGTGAAGGCGGAACGAAGGCTTCCTCACCGACTGCCGAGAAATCGCGTTCGCGGAGTTGAACGCCATGCGCCGCCCGCCAGTTACCGCGTTCCGCCTGAATGACTTCTGCGCGGACTTCATAGCCCTCATTCGTGAAAACGGTGCCCACTTCGCCCGGACCTTCAAATTCAGTATGTTTGTAATCGGCATATCCACCGAAGAGTTGCACTTTTTCAATCAGCCCATCGAATTCCCAACCTGCATTCACATCATAGCGCGTTTGGTCGAGTTTGATGAAGACGCCTTCTTCTTCTTCCTCTTCTTCACCTTCTTCATGCTCTTCCTCGTCATGATCTTCGTCGTCGTGATCGTGACCTTCTTCCTCATGGCCATGGCCGCCGGGGACTCCGTAGGTAGAATTAAAGTTGTTAATGGCGACACCGAAGAAACCCCGGTCGCCAACATAGGATACACCGCCCGAAAGACTTGATGAATCGACAAAGCTGTTATCCAACTTGCGATTTTCGTCGAAATCGTCCGGAATTTCCTCGCCTTCTTCGGCGAGTTGGGCGCGGCTTTCGCCTTCAACCGGAATGTTATAATTTTCGGATCGGCGATATGTGCCGTCGAGATGGAAGACGAGATTCCCGAAGCGTTGGTCGATAGAAGCTGCGCCTTCCGCGCCGGCATCGACAGAGCTTGCGCCAATTCTAACCGTCGCATCCGTATTTCCATCCGGCATGTCGCGCGGAATACGGCCATCAATAACATTCACAATACCGCCCGAGCCGGAGCTGCCATAGCGGAGCAGGGCTGCGCCGCGGACAACTTCGATACGCTCGGCCTGTGCCGGCTCGACCGCAACTGCGTGGTCAGGTGAGGCGGAGGACGCATCAATCGAGCCGACGCCATTTGTCAATACCCTAACGCGATCTCCGCCTTGGCCGCGAATGATGGGTCGGGAGGCCCCTGCGCCGAAACTCGTCGATGAGACACCGGGTTCTAATTTGAGGGTTTCGCCGATGGTGCCTGAAAGGCGATCTTGCAGGGCATCACCCGCAAGAATGGATTGGCCTGTGATGGCCTCATCAATTGAGCGTTCAAGCGGGGAAGCGGTAACAATGATAACGTCCTCATCTTTGCTATCTTGCGCGATAGCGATGGACGGAACGAGGAATACGGAGGCCAAAAGGCCGGAAGCAAAACGGGACATAGAATGACTCTTATAATCTGAAACAGGTGAAGCCGTCGCGACAGGTCGCGCGGCAAGCGTTGGTAAGTGGTTCAGGATTTAAAGAGGCGGTCCTCGGGGCGGCGGAGCACGGCCGTCAAAGCTGCGATAGGCTGGCTCTGAATAAAGCTCTGTTTGCTTTAATTGCGTAACTGCAACAAATGGAGCAGGCTTAGCCGGAGGCGGCGTTAAAACAGTTTGTTCTGCTGCCACTAAGGCCACATCACAGGCAACACCGTCATGTGAGTGGTCAATGCCTCCATTGGACGCCGCATGGGCTTGGCCAAAGCCTTGAACCATTAGGAACAAAGCGGCCATCAGAACCATAGAGGTTTTTATGAGCGGGTGGCGCGTCATCGGCGGAGTGTTATTCCATCACATTGTTTTACGCAATCCGTTATTTCGCCATTTCTGCATGTTACGGAAATGTGTTTCAGTCAGTTGAAGGATTAGACCAAATCGGCATCCACCCGGCTTTCGACGACCTTTTTTATCGTCAGACCCTGCACGATGATCGAGAAGACAACGACCGCATAGGTGGCTGTCAAAATCAGCGATTTATATTCATTATCGGGTAGAGATAGCGCGAGTGCGACAGAGATACCGCCGCGCACACCGCCCCATGTGAGCACTGGGACCGCGCCTTTGGTAAAGTTCTTAAATGTTCCAATGACTTTCATTGGAACATAAACCGCGCTGAGCCGAGCGATCAGGACAAGCGGAATGGCGACGGCGCCGATCAGGGCGTATTCCGGGACCAAGCCGATAACCAGAATTTCCAGACCGATGAGGAGGAACAGGACGGAGTTCAAAATCTCATCAATCATTTCCCAAAAACCGAAAAGATATTGTCGTGTATGTTCGCTCATAGCGGTTTGCGCGCCTTTATTGCCGATCATCAAGCCGGCAATGACAACTGCGATAGGGCCGGACAGATGATGTCCCAGAATTTCAACCCGCTGCGCAAGGGCATAGGTTCCGGCCACACAGGCCAGTGTAATCAAAATTTCAATCGCATGCTCATCAATACGCGCCAGCATACGGGTCGTCATCCAACCTGCGAGACCGCCAAGAATTGCGCCTCCAATGGCATCGACAACAAATAACTCAACGACATCCAGAACGCCGATAGACCCGCCGCTTGTCGCTGCCATGATGGGTCCAGCGACTTGGAACTGGTCGAACAGGGCATGTCCTCCCGCGCCGCCTGTCGCAATTGCGAGGATAAGGGTGAAGACGACAACGCCGACACCGTCATTGAACAGGCTTTCGCCTGCAATTTTGGTTTCCAAGGACTTCGGCATTTTGACGGTTTTTAGAATAGAAAGCACGGCCACCGGGTCGGTTGGGCTGATGAGAGAGCCGAAGACGAGCGCCCAAATAAACGGAATGTCCAAACCGAACAGCTTTGCAAGGCCCCAAAAACCTGTGCCGACAATAAATGTTGAAAGGACGACGCCAAAAGTCGCCATGGACCCAATCGCCCACTTAGCGTCGCGCAACTTGCCAAGATCGACATGCAAAGCACCCGCGAAGAGTAGGAAGCCCAACATGCCCTTCATCAGGGTTTCATTGAAATCAATCTGGCCAATGGCGCCTGAAATCGTCGCTGTCAGGCCGAGGGAAGGGATAAAAGCCTGCATCGCCATTAAGATGAAACTGGCAAACAGAGCCATGACCAAAAGGCCGATTGTGTGCGGCAGTTTCAGATAGGCGCGGTTAATCCAAGACAGCCCCGCAGACAGGACAAGAAGGAGCGCGGCGATTTCGAATAATGATAACATGACAGCGGTTTAACCTACCGTCAGAACGACACAAGAGGGGCAATTGCGTTTCTATCCCGCAATATACTCCATCACGCGGGTCTGGAACAAATCGCGCTTGCCCTCTGCGAGGAGGTCGGCGTGGCGGCTGATACCGTTGATCATATCATCACGGACATCGTGCTCGTCTTTGGCGAAGTCGGACAGAACGTAGCTGGCCACGCGGTCTTTATGTCCGGGATGTCCGATGCCGAGGCGAATCCGGTGGAAATCGGGACCGCCGCACAGCTTATTGATAGAGCGCAATCCATTATGCCCGGCCAATCCACCACCCGTTTTAGCGCGCACCTTACCAGGGGCGAGATCAAGTTCGTCATGGAGAACGATTAGATCGTTGAGGCCGAGTTTATAAAAGGACATAGCCGCCTGAACGGCTTTGCCGCTCTCATTCATAAAAGTCGACGGTTTTAAGAGAAGGACTTTGCGTCCATTGATAAGGCCCGTTGTTGTCAGGCCTTTGAATTGGGTTTTCCACGCCGGAAAACCATGATCCTCGGCGATACCGTCGAGGACCAGAAAACCGATATTATGTCGGTTACCATGATATTTAGCGCCGGGATTGCCGAGGCCGCACCAGATTTCCATAATATTGTCCTCCGCTCGGCGTGAGAACAGCCGACGCAGGACGGAAAACAATTAGTCTTCCGCAGTTTGCTCTGTGGCTTCCGCTTCACCTTCATCGCCTTCGCCATCTTCACCTTCGTCGGTTGTTTTCGACGTGCGTGATGCGACGATAGTGGCGATTGTAACGTCACGGTCAGTAATGCCGGGTTTCACGTCTTTTGGAAGTGTGACTTCAGATAAGTGAATTGAGTCGCCAATGTCCATGGCTGAGATATCGACTTCGATATTGTCAGGAATAGAACCGGCAGGACATTTGACTTCGATGTTGTAGCGCACAACGTTCAAAGCACCGCCGCGTTTCATGCCGGGTGAGGTATCTTCGCCAACAAATACGGCCGGGACATCAACGTCGATGATGGTTTTGTCGGTCACGCGGTAGAAATCCAGATGAATCGGCATGTCCGTAACTGGGTGGAATTGAACGTCCTTCGTGATAACTTTTTGCGGCTTACCCTCGTGCTGAAGCTCGACCATATTGGACAGGAAGTTACCTGAATTGATGGCTCTCAGAACTTCATTATATTTCACACCGATAGACACGGCGTCTTTATCACCGCCATAGATGACGCCGGGAACCATGCCATTGCGGCGCGCTTCGCGGGCATTTCCTGTTCCGGTTTCTTCGCGGACAACAACGTCGAGAACAACACTCATGGGACTGACCTTAATTTACGTGCTTGGCCCAAAAAACGAACCGCTCCAATGGAATTGAAGCGGCCTGTGGTCGGGCTGAATCATATATTGCCGCGCCCTATAAGCAATAGGCGTGCACCGCGCAAGGGTCTTTGCGAGTCTCTCTCACCCAGTTTATGAAAATATGAAAACTAAGCGAAGAGTTTAGACACGCTTTCATCATTTGCGATGCGGCGGATGGCTTCACCTAGCAAAGTAGAGGTCGAACATTCGCGAATTTTTGCACAATCCTTTACCTTTTTCGGCTGCATAATGGTGTCAGTGATAACAACCTCCGTCAATTCGGACTTGGTGATGCGTTCAACGGCCGGGTCAGACAAAACGCCATGAGTGATATAAGCTGAAACGGAGTTCGCACCGTGATCTTTCAAGGCTTTGGCCGCGTTACAAAGCGTGCCGCCCGAATCGATAATGTCATCATAAAGAATGCAGGTTCGGCCCGCGACATCGCCGATAATATTCATGACTTCGCTTTCACCCGCTTTCGGGCGGCGTTTATCGACGATAGCGATATCGGCATCGAATTCTTTCGCAATCGCGCGGGTGCGTACCACGCCGCCTGTATCAGGGGATACAAAGAGCAGCTTTTCGCGGTCGCGCTTGGAAAACTGTTCGCGAATATCGTTGATGAAAACGGGTTGCCCGAACAGATTGTCCGTCGGGATATCAAAGAAACCCTGAATTTGCCCCGCATGTAAATCGACTGTCAGAACGCGGTCGGCGCCCGCTTTAGAGATTAAATTCGCCACGAGCTTAGCGGAAATAGGCGTCCGTCCACCGGTCTTACGGTCCTGCCGCGCATATCCGAAATAGGGCACCACGGCTGTAATGCGCTGGGCAGAGGCTCTGACAAGCGCGTCAATCAGGATCAGTAATTCCATCAAATGGTCATTTGCGGGGGCAGATGTGGGTTGGATGAGGAAGATGTCCTCACCGCGGACATTCTCGTTAATACGAACAAAAATTTCTTGATCGCGAAAGCGTTCAATGTCGACGCTGGTCAAAGGAATATCGAGGACATCCGCAATGCCTTTCGCCAAATCATTATTGGCGGTACCGCTGATCAATTTCATGGTCGATGTCCCGTTCAGGGTGAATTTGAAATCCCGTTAGCCTTACCCGTTTTCAGAGTCCATGGAGGACGGCAGGACGATTGCGGATAAGTTGCGCCCATAGTCAGAAATTCCGGCGTGGGTATTTCGGCGAAAGCTGAAATAGTCGTCGCGTTGCGCATATGTGCACTGTCCGGTCCATTCAGCGCGAACATTCATAACGGCGAGTCGCGACAGGATGAAGGCGGGAAGGTCGAAATGCGTCTTCTTACCTTCCGGCAGGTGAAAGAACCGCGCATAGTCCTCGTCGATTTCACAAAATTCCGACTTAAAATCATCGCCGACTTCGTAATTTTCCGGACCGATGCAAGGCCCCAGCACGGCGGTCATGTTTTCAGGCGATGCATCCAACTCGCACATGGTAGCGACTGTACTCTCTATGATACCGCTGAGTGCGCCGCGCCATCCGGCATGACACGCGCCGATAACGCCCGCTTTTGCATCCGCTAACAACACGGGCCCGCAATCTGCTGAGAGCGCGGAAATGGCAAGGCCCGGAACGGTTGTGACCAATCCATCGGCTTGCATTTCTGCCACCGGTTCATTTGTCGCGATGATGACCGTATCAGAATGAACTTGTTTTAGGCTGACAAGGAAGTCTGCATTTAGAGCGTTTCGAATACGTCCGCGATTTTCTGCTATCGCGCCTTTATCGTCACTTGAACCAAAACCTGCATTAAGGCTGGTATAAATGCCCGTCGACACCCCGCCTTTCGAGCCGAAAAAGCCATGTTTGAAGGGGAGTAAATCTGATGTCAGGTGAGGGGTCATCTCAAATCTTTATCTTAGGCCTAATGGGGCGGGTAATCCGGGAGAGGAAAAGCATATCGCTTTGAAAAGCTCGCCCATCTCATCCGCATCAGTCAGCCTGTGCAATTGCCGCGCAATGACCGGCTTGGCGTCAAGCGTGGCCCGGATGAGCGCAACAGCGCGCATTTCAATCCCGAGTTTGGACAAGAATTCACGTTGTGGGACGGCGGCTGATACATCCAGTCCTGCCGCTGCCGCAGTTTCAGAGAGAGCTGCAAAGTCCACGCGGGCGGTAAGATCCGTATTACCCGGGTCCGAAAAGACGCCAACTTTCTGATGTCGTTTAAGCGCCTGTAGTGTATCCCCAAATTCGGTGGTTTCAGGACCGTAATCGATAAACAGCGCGCGTCCGGCATGGTTCTCAAACCTGCTGCGTAAACTGTCCACAATCTGCGCGACGGAGGGGCAGGTTTCCAGCAGGTCATCTTTGCGTGCATCACTTGCGCCTTTGGGCAGGCGGTCGGTCAAGATGGCCGCGGCCGGGACGCCTGACTTTACATAGCAAAGCCTGCCTTCCGTATCCAAGCCGACCCTCCGTTCTACCCAGCCGTCTTTTCCGGCAAAAGGGTCGTTGCAGATCAGTTGTTGAATGGGCAGACAATCGAGAAATTCATTCCCGATAATGAGGCTCGGCCCTGCAGGGACATCTTCCAATCGCGCGGCCCATTGCACAGGCACACCCGCTGCGCCCAGTGTTTTGCCTTGCACGGCTTCAAGTGCCGCAGAGGCTTCGATCAACCAGACATGCACGGCAGATTTGAAATCGGGGTCCAGCGCGGCGGAGCGGAGCATATCGCTCATCATAATGCCGCGCCCGGGCCCATATTCGATTAAGTGCAAAGTGTTGGGCCGGCCCAAATCTATCCAGCTTTGCACGCACCACAGGCCCAAAACCTCGCCAAACATCTGCGAAATTTCCGGTGCCGTGATGAAATCGCCGTCAGCGCCCAAAGGATCGCGAGTGGGGTAATAGCCCTGTACCGGATCCAGCAGGCAAACCGTCATATATTCGGCAACGCTGATCGGGCCCGCTTCGCGGATGCGGTTTTTCAGCTTATCCTCAAGCGAGGTCGTCATTGTCGCTCTCGGCTATGCGTTTTGGCGAAACAGGTGCTCGGCGATAGGCCCATAACATGAGGATTGCGCCTGCAACAACCATTGGCAAGCTATAGGCCATGCCGCGTGTCAGCAGCCCGAATTGCGGGATTGCATCCGGCTCGCGCACAAATTCGACCCCGAAGCGGAACAGGCCATAGAAAAACATCAACGCGCCAAATAACAATCCCGGCTTCGTTAGCGCCTTATATCGCACGGTCATGAAACGTAGGATGAGGAACAGGACGAGACCTTCCAAAAAGGCCTCATAGAGCTGGCTGGGGTGTCGGGGGAGGAAATCAGGGTCTTTCGGAAAACGCATGGCCCAAGGCACATCAGTGGGGCGGCCCCATAGCTCTTGATTGATGAAATTCCCGAAGAGGCGAACAATGCCGAGGCCAATCGGCGCGCCGACACTGGCCATGTCGCCAATGCGGAACTTGTCGATTTTGAACTTCCAGCTCGCATAGGCACAGGCTGCCACAACGCCGAGGAAGCCACCATGGAAGCTCATGCCCCCTGTCCAGACTTTTAGAACTTCGAGCGGCGTCAGGAAAGTCTCAGGCGAGTAAAGCGTGATATAGCCCAGACGCCCGCCGACAATTATGCCGATGAGGCAGTAAAACATGAGGTCAGACAACATGGTTTGTGTCGGGACGACTTCAGGGATGCGCGTTGGCTTGTCCTGTATCCACAACTCGCGTTTCTTCGT
>JAHDFA010000023.1 GCA_020628495.1 Hellea sp. | reverse complement strand
CCCGAATGAAATGCAGTCACTTCGCGTGGCCGGGGCTTAGAAAAACACCGCCGCGCGCCTCGTAATTCGCCTTGGCAAAATACGGGGAGTGCAGATGTCGTTAGGCAGATGTACTGGTGAAACCGCGTAAACAACGATGAAAGACCTACCCCTTGGCAAGCCTTCGCAGTTTGCCCCGCGCGGACGTCCTATTTATTTGCTTCCGGCAGTACCCGCGATGGGCTGTAAGCGATGCAGTTTGGCTGCGCGTCTCGCCTACGCTTGCACATTGAGGGGAAGTGCATACATCTAACCCATGGAGAGAAACAAAATTCCTATCAATTTAAAAACCGGAACAAATTGGTTTCTCGGAATAATCGGTATGGGCTCTTTTGTTCTTGCCATTCTAGCCAATTTTGGGGGGTCTAATTTTAAGGAAACTTGGGGGGTTTGGTTATTCGCGTTTTTGGGGATCTGGCTTTCCAAAACAGATGAATTTTGGCTTTCAGACGCCAAATTCATCGAGCGGGATATATTCTGGCGAAAGAAAGCCCATAGTTTAGAAAATTTAAAATGGATTGATTTCAGAACAAAGAACTCGGTCTTTATCTGGTTCGATGACGAGAGAAAAGAAGTCAAAATGATTGGCCGCAAAGGCAAAAAGATCCGTACTGCAATCGAGAGGATTGGGAAGAGCAGATTGCTATACTTCGGATATGTGATGGCAGAACGTTCGGAATTATCTAGAGGACAGCTCTCCGGGTGTCTGGATTGCCATGAGATATTTCCGCCAACCGAACTCAGATATTGGGAGAGGCTTCCAGAATCTTTCTGGTGGGGAAGAAAGCACGACAAATATTACTCATGCTGTCCAAACTGCAAAGGCGGATGGATTTATACGCATCCTAACTTAGCGACACCTGTTACGCAGGAAGCCCTCCGGAAAATGGATGAAACATTCGAATTAGATAAAAAAACGAAAATTCGCAAAATTATCGGCGAGACTTTAGCGTTCCAAACTTCATTTCAATATTTGAAATAGGTTGTTTCTGATGAAACTCTAACCCGCCAAACGCTCTTTCAACATAGGCATAAGGGCGGCATTGCTCACGATTGGATCGCCGTCATAGGTTGGGTCGCCGCCTGAAAGGCTCTCGACGACACATCCGGCTTCTTGCGCGATGAGCACGCCTGCGGCCACGTCCCAAGGCGCGAGGCCACGTTCCCAGAACCCGTCATAGCGTCCGGCTGCTGTCCAAACGAGGTCAAGGCTCGCAGCGCCCATACGGCGAACACCGGCGGAAGAGCCCATGACTTTGTGAAGTTCTTTCAAAAACTTCGCATGGCCCGGACGGCCCAAAAACGGGATGCCTGTCGCGAAAAGGCTGTCTTGAAAAATATCACGGCGCGCCGGACGCAGGCGGCGATCGGCCCCGCCGCGTGTGCCGTCATTGACAAAGGCGCCTTTGCCTTTTTCCGCCATGAACATTTCATCCGTGATGGGATTGTAAACCATGCCCGCCACAATCTCGCGCGGATTGCCATCAATCTCGCGCTCCAGCGCGATGGAGATGGCGAAATGTGGAATGCCGTGCAGATAATTTGTTGTACCGTCCAGAGGGTCAATAATGAAGCGGTGGGTTTTGTCAGAGCCCTCAATTTCGCCGCCTTCTTCCAGCAGGAATCCATATCCCGGACGGGCATCAGACAGAACTTGGACGATGGTCTCTTCGGCTTTTTTATCCGCGCGGGACACGAAATCCGCCGGGCCTTTACGGGCGACTTGCAGGTGCTCGACCTCATTAAAATCCCGCAGCAAATTCCGCGACGCTTTCCGCGCCGCCGATTGCATGACGGTCATGATATTGGACATTCCGGACATTAATCGGCTCTTTTCACGTAAGAGCCGTCAGTCGTATTGATAATCAAACGCTCGCCGACACCTACAAATGGCGGAACCGTTGTTCGCGCGCCATTGGATAATGTCGCAGGCTTATATGAATTGGCGGCCGTTTGGCCTTTGACGACGGGTTCTGTATCTGTGACTTCCAAAACGACTTGCTCGGGAAGGGCGACGGTGATTGGGCGGTCTTCATAAAACTCAACTTCGACCTCCATGCCGTCGGTGAGGTATTGCGCTTGATCACCGACAAATTCGGATTGTAGCATAATCTGCTCATAATTCTCGGCATTCATAAAAACGAGCATGTCGCCTTCCGGATAAAGATAGGTGTGTTTCTTCTGATCCAGACGAATGCGCTCAACCGTTTCTGCGGCGCGAAAACGCTCATTCAATTTGCGCCCGTCCAGCAAGTTTTTTAGCTCGACTTGATTAAACGCGCCGCCTTTACCGGGCTTCACCGCATTGCATTTCACAGCCACCCAAAGCGTGTCCTGGTGCTTGATAATATTGCCGGGGCGAATTTCATTGCCGTTCATTTTCATGGCAGCGTGTCCTTAAATTTGAGGATGTCGCGCGGGCCATAACAGCGCAGCGCCAAGCGGGCAAGGCGCAGCACGCAGGCAAGTCCATATGGGCTTACCTGCGCAGTCTTGTGAGGGAATTACTCTTCTGCAGATGCCAGCTTTGTATTGATTGACTGAACATTGTCGTCATATTTCCGTTCAATCAGCAAGGCACGCGGATCCACGACAATATAGCCCGGTTTTTCGGTCATATCGAAGCTCACTTCGGTTTCGGAGTCCGTCAATCGAAGACGCTTTATAAGGATGGGTGTTTCTTCCCAGCTATTGCTAGGATCCTCTTTGTAAAACCCGACTTCGACAAACTCGTCCAAGGTAGGCGCATCTGATTCCTCACCTGTCTCAGGATTCGCATATTTTTTGGCCAGATTGATTGTGGCCGTTACGCTATACCCACCTGACTCATTCGTAGTCAGCGAGATGTCGTCTTCGATACTGGTTTCCCATAGCGTGATTTCATCCCAACTATCCGTAATGAACTGTTGCAGCTCCTCAGGTGCGGCTTCTCGTAGGGCTTCAATCAGTTCCAGCGTTGTGGGGAAAGGTGCGCCCTTTGAGCCATAGTCTTCGACGAACCCTTTCAGTGCCTGGTTCATATCGCCCGGCTCCATCAAATGACGCAAACCCCAGAAAACCATACTGGCTTTACTATAGAACATATATTGTTGTTCTTCGGCTAAGGCCAAAGGCTGCTCAGGATTTTTGTCTGATGTGCGTCCGGCCAGATAATCTTGTCCGCGTATCGTACGCATACGGCGTGTCATCGGATAGCCTTTGATTTCTTCATAGGCCGTCATGGTTGCGTTCTCTGTGAGGCCTTCTGAAAGGACATTAAATCCTTTTGTGTCAGCAGGCACAATTTGATGGGCAAACCATTGATGCCCCAACTCATGCGCGGTGACGTAAGTCATGAAGTCAACTTTATCTTCACCCTCTTCGATATCGCGTATGAAACCTAGATTTTCCGAAAATGGAATGGTTCCGGCAAATGCTTGCGCAAATTGGACATAGGGTACTTCCATGATGCGGGCTTGCGCATATTGGTAAGGACCAAATGTCTCCGTGAACACATCCATTGATATCTGCATCGCATTCATCATCGCGTCGATATTGAAGGGATGATCCTCATGATAATAAATGGTCAGTTCGACGTCGTCACCATTCGGATTTTCCCAGACATCGGTCATGACCTCGAAAGGTGCTGAGACAAAGGCAAAGAAATTCAAAATGGGATTTATCGCTTCATATTGGCGACAAACGCGTCCTTCTTCAGGCGTAGTCTCGCCCATAAATTTCCCGGGCGCGATTGGAATTTGACCTGCATCCGTACAGAAATTGGCTTTGAAATCGACAAAGTCAGAACTGTTGGAAATGAAATGACGATTACGTGCTTCTTTGTCATCTCGATCAGCACGCTTCTCGCGTGTTTCAAGACCGTATTTTCGGCGTTTATCAGGATCACGAAGTTCTGAATATTGAATACCAAGTTGTGGCATTCTGGTATGGTTCAAGAAATTTGCTTTCTTATTGATAGGGCTTCCATCGCCATATCTTGGCGGATGATAATAGACTTCAAAATCAAGCGTAGTTTTTGCGCCGGGAGCAAGGGCCGGATCAAAACGATAGAGCCGCATGGATAATTCCAACTCTTCAGCCTTCTCAAGCAGTTCTGAAGTGTCTACGCGGCTGGCTTGAGCTAAATCCATTCGCCGAATATCTTCTTCATGACGGACTGGCATGTCGATCCAAAGTTCAGTGATGGCATTATCCAGTGTGTTTTCGATAACGTATTGACCTTTGAATGTTGCGTCTTGACGGGATGGATAGATGTCCACATCGACCTCTACAGATCGAATTTTCGGCAGAGGGGTTTTTGACAACGCCTTAAAAGTCTTTTCAATTTCGACCTGACGCAGTTCCGCCTTTTTGTCTGTGTAGAATGTATTTTTGATATTTGTGGCGTAGAAAATGTTTGCGCCCATACCCAAAAATGCAGCAACAGAGATCGTTGCAAAAACAGCGGACTTCCAGCCGATTTGTCCGCGCAAGCCGCGCAGCCTTTTCATGAGTTTTACCTCTGTCCCACGTCGCCACAACCAAATGCTGGCGGTTGCCATAATTCCGGCAAACCCTAGCCAGTACACCAGATTACGAACCATCGCGAGGAGACCACCGGAGCGATATCCGTTCATTTCAGAAAAAGCGCCCGGTGAAACGCCGCCAAAGCGCATAAGAGGATGTGAAAATGGTAGCTGAGGAAGCGCGAAAAGGATCAAACCCAAAATGCCTCCACCAACGATCATGCCAACAATCCGGTTCGGCATGAAGTTTTGGATAAACATAATTAGGATTGCCCAGAAGGTCAGGGTGATACCGAGTTCTGCGTAAAAACGACCGCTCATGGCGAGTGGCTTGACTTGACCCACGCCAAATATGGCTTGCGTGCCGAGAGCCAAAACAACCATGAGTCCCAGAACTGTATAGATTGTTGCAATAAGGGCCAGCCATTTTCCGGCCAGCAAAATCCAATTTGAGACTGGCGTACTGTCCACAAGCTCTGTGATTTTTGACGTTTGCTCGCGCCAGATAATATCACCACCAAAAAAGACCATCATCAATAATAGGAAGAGGTTAAATCCTCCCATAGTCAAAAACATAACCTGTCCACCAGTCAGGAGGAGTGGTTGTGGTGTTAGTTGTCCGCGGATGAGAAAAATCAAAGCGAAGAATGTGAGGGCTAAAAGTAGTAAGATGGCAAAAGGGATACTGCGGACTGTTGTAATATATTCGTATTTAAAACGGACCCATATCCGTGATAAGATAGCGCCATTGGCCGCAGCTGGCGTCACAGACGGGATTTCCGGAATGTTGTCACCTAAGACCAAGGGCTTATTATTTGATTTTTTCGTTTTGCGATGGATGATACCGCGAGTGAATTGTTTCTGCGCAAACCAGAGACCGATACAGGCCAAACCAACCCATAGGAGCCGGTTCCATAAAATGTTGCCACTCAGAGGGATAAGACGCGTATTTTGTTCTACTGGGGGCCAAAAACGCGTTTCATTTGCGAGGGCTTGTCCACCTGTAGGGTCAAGCATTGCGGCTAATGTCCGGTATTCGTCAACACCTCCTAAGGCACCGACTAGGTTGAGAATGACGAAGAAGCCAACAGCGCTGATATAGACTAGGGTTCTATTGCGGGTGAGCCCTGCAATCAGAATATAGAATGTTCCGATAATAAAACTGTTTAAAAGTCCATACAAGAAAAGTGGGTACAAAAAATATATAAGATTGATCGGACCAATGGCTTCTGCGTCAACCCAGGGCATAAATTGACCCATAAATGCGCCAAGGACGAGTCCAACGATGCATAGAAATACTGTGAGAACGATCCCGAATAAACGAGACCATATCATATCCGTGGTTTTAACTTCTGTAGAATGGATGATTTCCAACGATTTGTGGACATCATCCCGCATAGCACCCGTTACTGTAAATACTGTTCCAAAAAAGACGATGCCCAATGAAAGCCCGCCTATAATATTGGCGACGGTAAGTGAGCCATTTGCCTTAATGCGTTCGCCAACTTCCCCTGCGGAAAAGCTATCTGTGGACATGAACAACAAGCCCAATAACAGCATTGCGGCAAAAGAAATCCAAAACCCGACTTGCCGAGTTTGGTATGAGAGTTCAAATTTTGTGAGACGAGCTAACATATTTCACCTACCCAAAACTTGCAGCAGTGGTTGGGGATTGAACCAAGCCATTGAGATGAGCGAAGTAAGCGTCCTCTAGTTTTACTTTTTCATTTTCAAAACCTGGACCCGGTTTTTCGTCTGATAAAACGGACACGATAACTCCACCCATTAGATATCGACTGGACAAGAAAGGTAGGTCGGCTTTTACGGCCTCCAACTCGCTTTTTTCGATCTTCTTTCGCCAAACCCTTCCTTCAACACTTTCAATCAAGTTTTCAGGTGCGTCGCGAACGACAATCTCTCCATTGCCCATGATTGCCATGTCAGGACACATGTCTCTGACATCTTCAATGATATGTGTTGAAAGGATAATGATCTTTTCTTCACCCGCTTCTTGAAGCAAGTCGAGGAAGCGTTGGCGTTGGAAGGGATCCAGACCTGCCGTTGGCTCATCGACAATTAGAATTTGAGGGTTTCCAAGCATCGCTTGGGCGACACCAAACCTCTGGCGCATGCCGCCAGAATAAGTTGCGACGTTGGCTGAAGAATGAGTGAGTAGGTCAACGCCTTCAAGGAGCGCTCGGATTTGCGTTTCTCGCTCGGCTTTATTGTTCATCCCTTTTAGAATAGCGATGTGATCGAGAAGCGCTTTTGCGCTCATTTTTGGATAGACGCCAAAATCTTGAGGTAAATAACCCAGCACGCTTCGCATTTCATTGGGGTGGTCGATAATATCTTTGCCGTTCAACGTGATATGCCCACTATCCGGCTTCTGCAGCGTCGCCAGTGTCCGCATCAATGTGGATTTACCTGCACCGTTTGGACCGAGCAGGCCAAACAGGCCGGGCTCGAGGTCTAGAGAGACATTTTTTAAGGCATGGACGTCCCCAAAACTCTTGGAGATATTCTTAATAGACAGCATGGTATTCCCCCGAACACAAAATTTATCTGTAAACTGGCTATGCCTTTAACAAGAATTTATCGAAAAACAACAAAAAATATCGATTAACGATAATGACAAGCAGTTTTCAGGGGGTGGGAATGTCACAAAATTATAATTTTGTGCTGCTTTTCAGAGCGCACACAACAGTCTAGGTTAGGTTTCTTATGGAAACAGATATTCCCGCCACAGCACCACCTTTATCCTACAGCTTTGCGCGCTTACACGGCGTTGTCGTCGCCGAAGGTGAGCGCGGAATGCCTGTCCTGGCGCACCGTCCGGGTGTGGCGCGCGAGGCCTTATTAGAGGCGCGGCGCGTCTTCGGGCGACCTATTCTTCCTTCCTCCATCAGCGCGGATGAATTCTCCCGGCTGATTGCCAAAACTTATGCACAGTCGGATTTGTCCCTATCTGCCGACGCCGCGATTGGCGACCCGGAAGATTTGTCTCAACTGGCGTCCGGCCTGCCGAAAAGCTCGGACCTTTTGGATGATGCGGATGACGCGCCCGTTATCCGCCTCATTAATGGCATATTACAGGAGGCCATTCGGTCGCGCGCCTCGGACATTCATGTCGAACCTTATGAAGAACGGTTGTCCGTGCGGTTTCGGATTGATGGCTCTCTTTCAGAAAAATTATCACTGCCAGCGCGATTGGCCGCTGTCTTGGTCAGCCGGGTCAAAGTCATGGCGCGTCTGGACATTGCAAATAAACGCATTCCGCAGGATGGACGGTTTTCGTTCAATCTCGGCGAACGGCAAATTGATGTGCGGGTCTCGACTTTACCTGCGCGGCACGGCGAACGGCTGGTCATGCGAATTTTGGAGAAAGACAGCCAAGGTATCGCGCTTTCTGAATTGGGCATGGACGCAGCGATGCTCACGGATTTCCAATCCATGCTGGCGCGTCCCAACGGTATCATACTCGTCACAGGCCCGACTGGATCGGGTAAGACGACAACACTTTACGGAGCATTGTCTCAATTAAATGACGGCACGCGCAATGTGCTGACGGTCGAAGACCCGGTCGAATATGCGCTTGACGGCATTGGTCAAACCCAAGTGAATGACAAAGTCGGGATGAGCTTTGCGGCGGGACTCCGGGCAATTCTTCGCCAAGATCCAGATGTTGTCATGGTCGGGGAAATCCGCGATCCGGAAACAGCGGAAATTGCGGTGCAGGCCGCTTTGACCGGGCATTTGGTGCTCTCGACCGTGCATACTAATTCAGCGATTGCAGCTATCGCGCGGCTTCGGGATATGGGCGTAGAGCCGTTCTTATTATCCTCAACTGTGACGGCGCTTGTCGCGCAACGCTTGGTGCGGCGTCTCTGCGAAAACTGCAAAACGCCTTATAAGCCCACAGTCTCTGAATGCGCGGAACTTGGCGTCGCGCACGGCTCGACCTTCCATAAATCTGTCGGATGTATGCAATGCCAGAATATCGGCTATCAAGGCCGACTGGGCCTGTATGAAATGGTCATAAATGACGATACGCTGCGCCAAATGATCCATGACGGCGCGTCGGAAACTGATATGGCGGCTTACGCCTTTCAGTCCCGGCATACGCTTTTGCAAAGCGGAGCGGATGCTGTGCTTGCAGGCCGTACCAGTTCAGAAGAAGTTTTACGGGTGTGTTCAGCCCAAACCGCGGAAAATATCTAGGTAATGGATGCGTTTGATTACAGCGCCATAGACTCCGGCGGGGTGAAGCGCTCCGGCACCTTAATGGCCAGCAGTGCGCGCGAAGCCCGCGACCTCTTGCGAGCCCGCGCGCTAACGCCGCTTGATTTGAACAGGTCGCGAAAAAAAGCGATAAAGACCGGAGAGATTTCCAATTCAAAATCTTTTGGCGGCGGGAAAATCAAACATGCGGAATTGACCCGCGCGACTCGCCAATTAGCGATTTTGATTGATGCCGCCACGCCCGTCGAGGATGCGCTGCGCGTCACGGCTCTGCAGTTTGAAAAATCACAAATGAAGGGCGTGCTGCTCTCTATCCGCTCCCAAGTCGTGGAGGGCGCAACGCTGTCACAAGCTCTGCGTAGCCAGCCCGATGCGTTTTCGGATTTATACGTTGCGATGGTGACATCAGGCGAAGCCTCGGGTCGTCTGCCGGAAGTCCTATTACGTCTCGCGGATGATTTGGAAGCGGCGCAGGCCATTCGCCGTAAAATCGCAGGGGCAACAGCCTATCCAATGGTGCTCAGCGCCGTCGCACTGATAGTGATTGTCGTTTTGATGATTTTCGTTGTCCCGAAGGTGGTGGAGCAATTTGATACGTTTGGGCAGGAACTGCCGCCTCTGACACGGGCGACAATTTGGCTGTCAGAATTTTTACAAAGCTACGGTCTCATTTTATTCGCGCTATTCATTATGATACCCATCGCATTTCGCTATGCGCTGAAAAACAAAGCTATGCGTCGCCGCTGGGACGGGATCAAACTCCGCCTTCCGATTCTTGGCCGCTTAAACCGTGACGTGAATGCGGCCCGCTTTTCCCGGACGATGGCCGGATTGGTCAGCGCGGGGACGCCTGCACTCGCAGCAATGGATACGGCGCAACATACGCTCAAAAATACAGTGATGCGCGACGCGGTCGGCGGTGCGGTGGAACGTGTCCGCTCCGGCGCGCCGATGTCGGCAGCCTTAAAAGAAACGGGCGTCTTTCCGCCGCTTGTGACGCAAATGGTCATGGGCGGGGAGGCGTCGGGTGATATGGGTAAAATGTTCGCAAAATCTGCGGACTATCTTGAAGATGAATTTAATGCGCAGACAACAGTCTTTCTAACTTTGTTAGAACCTGCGATAATCATTCTGCTGGCGGGTGTTGTGTTGCTCGTCGTGGCGGCTATCTTCCTACCTATTCTGCAACTTAACACATTGGCGTATTGATTATGACAAATCGACAAAATGAAGACGGATTTACGTTGGTGGAAGTTATGGTGACGCTCGTCATTATTGGCTTATTGACGACCTTTGTTGTGCTGAATGTTCTGCCTGCCCAAGGTAAGGCCCAAGTGCAAAAAGTTCGAGGCGACATCACCGCGATTGAGACGGCGTTGGAAATGTATAAGCTGGACCAATTTGCTTATCCGACAGAGCAAGAAGGTTTAGAGGCTTTGGTAGCCAGCGGAATTATCAAGAAAATGTCGCTCGACCCATGGGGCAATCCTTATCAATACCGCAATCCCGGCGAACGCGCGCAGATTGACATCTATTCCCTTGGCGCGGATGGCGAACCGGGCGGTGAGGACCAAGACGCGGATATTGGGAATTGGCAATAGCGCGGCGTCCAAAACAGACACGGCAGAATGAGGCAGGTTTCACCCTTGTCGAAATTCTGTGTGTCTTGGCGCTATTGGGCTTAACGGCCGGGCTGGTTGTTTTAAACCTGCCCAAACCCGCGCCGCCATTTCGCGGTGAGGCGCAAGCCATGACCACGCTCCTCAATCTGGCCGCGCATGAAAGCATGATTGACGGCAAAAGCCGGGGGATAGATTTGACCACATCGCAATTGAGCATTTTGGAATATGACGGTGAATGGCGTGTCGCGCGGGAGCAGGACTTCACTGATATTTATGGGATGAATCTGGTTGTTGAGGGGCAGTCAATTGATCTGATGGACCGGGAAAAGAAAAAAGAAAAAAAGGATCTCCCGCCGCTTATCTATTTTGATGCAACAGGGACTGTCACGCCCTTCACCCTATCTTTGAATGGTCCCGAAGAGAGTGTCACGCTTGCCCCGGATGCGCGCGGGCGTATCGTGATGGAGGCCGCGCCGTGAAAGAAGCGGGGTTTACATTAGTCGAGGTTCTGGCGGCTTTATTGATTTTTTCTGTCGCCATCATCGGCCTCTCGCGTGCGGGCACACAATCCGTGGCGCATACGCAGCGCCTAACCCACAAAACCTATGCCAGCGTTGTGGCCGATAATCAGCTCATTTATGCGCGTATGCGCCGCCCTGTCATTGGTACAAAATCCGGCAAAGAAGAGGCAGGCGGTCAAAGCTATAATTGGCAATTGGAGACGGTTGAAACCCCGCAAGAGGGGTTATTGGAATTGCGCGTTTCCGTCTCCCAAGGTGATGATGTGTTTGTCACCCGCCGGGCCTGGTTGTCGGAGGGTTGACCATGGAGACCGCTGGTAAAGATGCAGGCTTCACCCTCGTCGAAGTTCTCATATCACTATTTATTTTTGCTTTGATTAGTGCAGGCACAATGGGGGCGATGCTGCAGACATTCGCGGCGAAAGACAGGCTCAACATTGCATCTGCCGAATTGGCGGACATCGCAGCTTTTCGCGCGATTTTACGCGCGGATATGAACGCAATGACATTGCGCCCCATGCGTGACGGCGTTGGCGGTACGGAAAATTATCTCGTGACCACACGTAACCCGGAGGAACCTTCGGCTATTTTGACCTTTTCTCGATTGGGACGCGCTAACCCAACTGGAAGTGCGCGCGGGCAGGTGGAGCGCGTGAGGTATTTGTTTCGCGACGGCCAATTTATTCGGGAAACGCTTCCACATGAAAATCCGGCGCAGCGCGAAGGCTGGACGGGCCGCGTGCTTTTGGAGAATATTGACAGTATTGATGTTGTTCACCGGAGCGTAAGAGCCTTCGGCAGCTCGGCTCCCGTCAATTTAACTTTGCAAGATTGGACGGTATTGATCAATCCAACTGCGCCTGTTCAAGTCACAGATGGCGCAATTGAATTCAAACTCACCATGACAAACGGAGCTGAGACCGCGCATCTGTTCGAGGTCGGTTCATGAAGACTTTTGCGGACAAAGAGGGCGGCACGGTTCTGTTGACGACGCTTCTCATCATGACCGTTATGGCCGCCATAACGCTGGCCCTGATGGATGATATCAAACTGGCGGTAAAGCGGACCATAAATGTTCAGGCTTATTCGCAAGCGGATTGGCAGGCTGACGGGGCGGAAGATTTTGTTACGGCCTATCTGACGAATGATTTCGCGGCTTTGCCCCCCGCTGCCAAAGCGGCTTTGCTGCAATCGCGCACGCCGCTTATTCTGCCGACACCGGACGGCGCCATCACACTGACCCTAAAAGACGCCAGTACGTGTTTTAATTTGAACGCCCTTATGGGCGAGACGGCTATCGAAAAAGACGAAGATGCACGCCGGGAATTTGCGCAAATTGGCGTCTTATTGGGCTTGGCAGAAAATCAGGCGACGTCATTGTCATATGCGCTCATGGATTGGCAGGATGCAGACCAACAACAATCGCCAAATGGCGCAGAAGACGGCACTTATCTAAGAAAAAATCCGCCCTACCGCACAGCGGATACAGCCCTTCGTGGTCCGGAAGAATTACGCGCTCTGCACGGTATGGATGAGGATTTGTGGGAGCTGTTTCGCCCATTCGTCTGTACGGGCGGGGCAGGCATTAAGCCGAAAGTCAATCTAAATAGCCTGACGCAGGACCGTATTCTCATTCTGGCCGCGGCCTTATCCGGGAATGTCAGTGGTGAAGAGGCCGCGCCTCTTGCAGCAGCCTTGCTGCGTGACAGGCCGCTGGAGGGCTATGATAATCAGCAGCAGGTTGATACTGTCGTCGCGACAATAGATATTGAAAATCCGACTGTCAGCCGTGTCGGGTTTGAAGTGGAGTCCGTCTTTGTTGAAGTCGTCACCCAAGTTGGTCCGGCGGAGCGGGTGCGGACTTATCGCTTTGACGGGGTAGACACGGACACCCCGCGCCTGACATATCGCGGGTGGGGGCGGGAGACATTTCGGCCCGAAATTGAGACACCAACTGAACCGGGTTCAGAAACTGAAGTGGACGGGCGCTAATGGCTGCACCGATATTTTTGATATTGCCCGCCTCGGAAGAGGGGGAGGCCATCCTCGCCACGCCGTCCGGCGGGGATTACGTCACACGCCGCGTGGCAGCCTTGGATGTGCCTATGCTAGATATCAGTGATCCCGTTTTAATTTTGCCGGGGCAATGGGTTAGGATTTTTGAAACAGACTTACCTAAGGCCGGGCGTGCGCAGCAATTAAAAATGGCGCGCTTCACGAGAGAGGATGACATCGCCAGCCCGGCAGAGGGTCTTCATTATGCGCTCTCAGATACGCAGCCCCCGCATTTAGCGGTCATAGATGAGGCTTTAATCGCGCAGCTGACAGAGACTTTTACAGCTTTAAAGCCCAAAGCGGCCTATGCGGATTATGATGTGCTGAGCGGCGATACGGCTCTGCTGGTCATTGACCGTGCGGTCGAGCCCGGAATCGCCGCTTTGGATTTAGACTGGACCGAAGAAACGCTGACCCAGCCAAGCGACGCGGAATTGGCGGGGTTATGTGCGGAAGGCCTTGCCGCCGGGCGCGGCCTGAATTTGTTACAGGGCGACTATCGTTCCCGCTCCGCCTTTGATGTGCCGCGGGTTCCCGCTATTCGCTTAGCCGCCCTTGCGGCCTCCGCGCTTTTGGCGCTTTTCGTTTGGAACGGGATTCAGGACCGTGCTGCGCTGGCACAGGCGGAAGATTTGCGGGCACGAACTGCAACAGAATATCTGGCCGCTACAGGGGACCGTGCGCCGACAAATCCCGGCCGCGCCGCCGCCCAGTCTCTACAATCCGGACCTGTGCAGACAGCCGGATTTCTGGATTTGTCGTCAGTTCTGTTTACGGGCTTGGCCGCGCTGGATGATATTCGCGTGGATCAATTGCGGTATAATTCAGCTAACGGGACGCTGCAATTGCGTTTAATTTATCCGAGTTTCGATGCCGCTGCGCGGGTGGAAAATGCGGTCGCTCAAGCGGGTGGACAATTGACCACAGGCGGTGTGCGTGAACAAAATGGGGCCTTTGTCGGCGAAGCGACGCTTGGCTTAGGAGGTGGGTCATGATGACATGGTTCAAATCCCGCGAACCGCGAGAACGGGTTTTGCTTCTGATTTTGGCGGGGCTGCTCTTTATTTTTGCGGCTTGGTTTGTCTTAACCCGCGAAAGCGGACCGACAGGATCTGACGCTTTGGAAGCGGCCCAAACAGACCGTGAGTTCTGGTTGCGGGCTGCGCCGAAATTAGGCGCCGGTGTTGCGACAGGGGTACGTGCCGAATTTTCCCGCGGTGCATTAATTGAAGCCGCGCGCAAAAGAGATGTCGACCTTTCCCGGGTTCAACCGCAAGCGGGCGGCGGGCTGACGCTTTGGGTCGAAGACGCTTCAACACAGGCCTTTTATGCTATTCTAGAAGACCTTTTGAGCAATTACGCCGTTGATGTTGATACGGCTCTGATTACGGCGGCGAGCTCTGGCGGGATAAATGCTCAGGTAACGCTCACCCCTCTTTAGACTCCAAATCCAGTAATCGCCGTTTACGGTCAAGGCCGCCGGCATAGCCGCCCAAACCGCCATCTTTTGAAATCACGCGGTGACATGGGATGATGAGAGCCAAACCATTATTGGCATTGGCAGAGGCGACCGCGCGAATGGCGGAAGGCTTACCGATCATTTCGGCCAGCTGCGCATAAGAGCGAGTTTCGCCATGCGGTATGGTTTGCAAAGCTCGCCAAGTCTCGCGCTGGAAATCCGTCCCTGAAGTTGCGAGCGGCGTCTGAAAACTTGTCAGATTGCCTGCAAAATAGGCTTTTAGTTCGGACTCAATTTGTTCGGTGATTTTCGTACGTCCCGGAACTATCGCCCTTGACTGCACTTTGCGCAGGCGGCCAAATTGACGTCTCATATTTTTGCGGTTTGTGAATTCCAAAAGATAGAGCGCCTCTTCATCCGCAATGACAATCATTCGGCCCATCGGTGTGTCTATCCAGTCTATGTATAGCGGATTGGGGGAGCCTTTCGCCGGGGCCGTTCCAAATAGTTTGGCATAGGCGCTGCGAAAGCCTGATGCGCTTTCAAACCCTGCGTCCAGTTGGGCGTCCAAAACGGTTCCACCCGCCGTCAGTGTTTTCGCGGCCACCGCCAAACGGCGCGCCCTTGCATAGTCGGTAAAGCTCATGCCGAACCGTAACAGAAATTGCCGCCTCGCCGTGGACGGGTCGATGCCGCGATCTTTCAATGCGATATTGGTAAGTTTCACATCGGATTCGGCCAATGAAATCAGGGTTTTGATAAGTGTGGTTTCGCCGCCAGCTGGATGACAGCGTTTGCAAGCCCGAAACCCCGCCTCCAGCGCATCGGCGGCTGAGCTGTAAAATTCACAATTCTCAAATTTTGGCAGGCGGGCAGGGCAGCCCGGTCGGCAGAATATTCCTGTAGATGTGACACCCAAAAATAAATGCCCGTCATAGCGCATATTTGCGTCAGCAAAGACCGCATATCGGTCTGAGTCTGTATTTAATCGTTTGGGTGAGAGAAGGTCCATTGGCAATCTATAGCAGGACAAATTCGGCCGCGTCGCCGAAAATCAGGCATGGCAATCGGATTGCACGCAAAAGGCGAAGGGAAACTTGAAAAGACTTGATAGTCCGCCTAAGCCCAACGCCAGCCTGCGAAAGAAACACTATGACCGTTCATCTGCATAAACACGATTTGCCTGACGGCCTCGAATTTGGCTCTTCGGTTGCGGTGGACACCGAAACTCAAGGCCTGTCTTTGGTCAGGGATAAACTATGTCTTGTACAACTCTCTGCAGGCGATGGCGACGCGCATATCGTCCAGATGGACCGTGGCAGTTATGATGCGCCAAATTTGAAAAAACTGATGGCAGACCCGTCCGTCACCAAGATTTTTCACTTCGCCCGATTTGATGTGGCAATGATGATGCGCGATTTGGACATCGTTGTTGCGCCGGTTTTTTGTACAAAAATCGCTTCAGGTCTCGTGCGGACCTATACAGATCGTCACGGGCTGAAAGACCTCACCAAAGAACTGATAAATGTTGATTTGTCAAAGCAGCAGCAATCCTCTGATTGGGCGGCGGATGAGCTAACTGAGGCACAGCTAAATTACGCGGCGTCAGATGTGCTGTACTTGCATCAACTCAAGACAATTTTGTCGGGACGCCTCATGCGTGAGGGACGTTGGGAAATGGCGCAGGGTTGTTTCGAATTTCTGCCAACACGAGCAAGGCTTGATTTGCAGGGCTGGGCCGATGTGGACATTTTCTCGCACCGCATGCGTCGAAATGATTAGGCGCGATTAGGCATGACTGTTTCGGGGTGCATTACGAAACCTTCAGAGGTGCATTTTACCTGTCGCACCCTCGCATTTGTCTCGCTATAGGTTAGGCACCTTATGACAGCGACCGCTACCATATCGACAACGGCTGATCGCCGTGTTTCAGAAGACCTCGGATTGTGGGAGCCCAAACGGGCCCTCACATTAGAGGCCGCGCTGGCGCATACGCAGCGCATTAAAATTATGCGCTATGTTTTGATGGGTCTGTCGGCCCTCTTGGTCGTCGTTTTAATCTGGCAGTTCTTGTCCGATAGAGGCGGCGCAGATTTTGTCAATGACCCGACTGAGAGTGTGAAAATGGTCAATCCGCGCTATTCCGGCCGAACCGGTGACGGGCTGCCCTTTTATCTCATAGCGGACACAGCCATTCGACGTATGCAAGATCTCGATACGGTTTTACTGGCCAATCCGGTATTGGAATTTGTCCGGGATGAAGGCGTGTCGACCAGTTCCGTGATTGCGAAAACCGGCGCCTATAACGATATGGAAAAAATTCTGGAGTTACGCACAGATGTTTATCTGGAGACAGATGACGGCAATAGCTGTGACACAACGCATGCCCGCATTTTTAACGTGGAAAAACGGATTGAAGGAGATGAAGCGATTTCCTGTTTCGGGGCTTTCGGGACTGTTAATGGCCAAAGCTACGCGATTGAAGATAGCTATCGGACGTTCATCTTCAAAGACGGCATGACGGCGGATTTGAATCAAGAGCGTCAAACGGGCGAAGAGAGCTCAACATTTGCTTTTGGGGGTGACGGCCCCGTCAATGTCGCTGCACAAACTGGTATATATCAAGGTGATAAAACCGATCTTCGCGGCGATGTCCGTGTTGTTCAGGATGGGGCTGTGATTACATCCGACCAGATGGATATTTTCAGAATTCGCGAAAACGGCAGGTCCGATACGAGCAGCGTCAAACTCGGCGCTATCCGACGTATCGTTGCGACCGGAAATTTCCGTTACAAAACGGATGAGAACGATATTCGCGGGGCGAAAGGCGTTTACGAACGCGATAAAAACATTATGACGGTCACGGGCGATGTTGTGGTTGTTCAGCCCGGCGGTAATCGCGTCAGAGCAGAAAAAATGGTCTATAATACCAAGACGGGCACAATCCGGTTTTCCGGAAATTGTTTAGGCCGTGACTGTAACGGTGACGGACGGACACGCATTGTTTTGCCCGGCGCTGAGAATTAGGATATTGTTCATGACCCGATTTTTTTCGACCTTAATGGTGGCCAGCGCGGTATTGGCCGTGCCCTCAATTGCGGCGGCGCAATTTTCTTCTGACAGTTCAGCGCCGACAATTTTGGATGCCGATGATGCTTTTACGTCCAATGGCGTCATTACGCTTGTCGGTCAGGCCGATATTCGCCAAGGCGACGTCCGGCTTTTGGCGGATAAAGTGCAAATCTATACTGAGGGTGGAGGCAATGGCCTGATAGCCACAAGCGGTTTTACCCGCATGGTTGCGACCGGAAATTTTTATTACATCACACCGGACCAAGAGGTGCGCGGTGATAGAGGTGTTTATACACGTGCGGATGAAAGTTTCGTCGTCACAGGTGATGTCGTCCTTTTACAAGATGATAGTGTCGTGACGGGCAAGCAACTGAATTATAATCTTAAGACCCGCGAAGCCAAAGTGGCGGGCAATTGCGAAGGCCGAAAATGTGCGAAAGGCCGCCGAGTCTCTATCCTCATTCGCTCGACCGATACGGCGCAAGGCACAAACTAATGGCTGAAGCGGATCCCATGACAAAGCCGAAAATTATAACGCCGCCGGCGACGGGACTGGCCGCGAATAGTATTGGTAAAGCCTATCGCGGGCGCGTTGTCGTCAAGGATATAACTTTGACGGTTCAACGCGGCGAAGTTGTAGCCTTAATGGGCCCAAATGGCGCCGGCAAAACGACCAGTTTTTACATGATTATGGGCCTGATCGAGGCGGACCGCGGATCGATATCCCTTGACGGGCAAGACATTACAAAACTGCCCATGTATCAACGCGCCCGTTTGGGGGTTGGATATTTGCCACAGGAACAGTCAATTTTCCGCGGATTGACGGTTGAAGAGAATATCAAAGCCGTTGTTCAATTAACGGAAAAAGACCGCAGTAAATGGGATGATAATGTCTCGGCGCTATTGGACGAATTGAACATTGGTCATATTCGTAAATCGCCGGCTCTGGCGCTATCAGGTGGGGAGCGTCGCCGCGTCGAGATTGCTCGCGCTCTGGCCAGCCGCCCCAGTTTTATCTTGTTGGATGAGCCCTTCACCGGGATTGATCCAATTGCGATTGCCGATATTTCAGAACTGGTTCTATATCTTAAAAAGCGCGGGATTGGCATTTTGATTACCGATCACAGGGTCCGCGAGACTTTGGATATTGTTGACCGCGCCTCAATCTTGTTTCAGGGCGAGGCTCTGTTTGAGGGCACGCCGGAAGAAATTCGCGCCAACCCAGATGTCCGCCGCGTTTATTTGGGCGAAAAATACGCTTAGATTGATCACTATTTTAAAGACATTTGCATCCGGCAAAAACGGCCAAATTTTGAAATGGACCGTTTTGGCCTAGTGATAGCGGGACCTATCCCAAACTTGGTCAAACGGTTTGGACCGTCCTGATGCCTGTACAATTAATAGATGTTCGCGGCTCAGTTCCCGGGGTTCATCCACCCCGCAGGCATGAGCTATAATCTCAACTTCTTTAATTATATTCTTGATATAATTGTGAACACGCACGGCCTTATTGGCAGGATTAAGCCCTTTTTGCAGCCGCGGATTATGTGTTGTAATCCCTGTCGGGCAAGTATTTTTGTCACACTTCAGCGCTTGAATACATCCCAAAGCAAACATGAAGCCGCGCGCATTATTGACCATGTCCGCCCCCGCACAGAACGCCCACGCAACATCGGCTGAGGTGATGAGTTTTCCTGAGGCGATAATTTTGATTCGCTCACGCAGGCCGAATTCTTTCAATAAATCGTCCATTAACGGCAAGCTCTCTCTGACGGTCAGGCCGGTATTGTCTATGAGAGGCAGAGGCGCAGCGCCTGTTCCGCCATCGCCGCCATCCACGACAATATAATCCGGGGCGGATTCATCGCCGCGCGCATTAATAGCCTTGAGCAAGTCGATGATTGGGCGAACTTGCCCGACGCATAGCTTTATGCCCGTCGGGAGACCGGAGACCTCCCGAACCTGGTGTATCAAATCCAACAGCTCTTCGGGTGTTCCGGCATCAACATGTCGGTTAGGCGACAAAGCGCTTTTGCCTTCCTCAATACCTCTGATTTCCGCGATTTCCGCATTGACTTTTTTTGCGGGAAGAATGCCCCCCTTGCCGGGTTTCGCGCCTTGGGACAGCTTAATTTCCATCATCCGAATATGCGGATTTTCGCAGACCTTTCGCAACTTGTCTTCATTCAATGTCGCGTCAGCATTGCGTGCGCCGAATTTAGCCGTGCCGAGCTGAAAGACAATGTCGCATCCTCCCTCAAGGTGATAGGGCGATACGCCGCCTTCGCCAGTGTTGAGATAGCAATGCGATAAAGCTGCCCCGCGCGATAGGGCCATTATGGCAGGCTTTGACAAGCTGCCATAACTCATAGCGGAGATGTTAAATAAAGAACCGGGCATGTAAGGTTTTCGGGTTTGCGGCCCAATCACGAAATCCGGTTTTGGTAAAATATCATCTTCCAATTTTGGGAACAGGCCATTGGCGAAGATTGGCGTTCCGACGCCCAAAACTTTCGTCGATCCAAATGGAACCACGTCAGTGCCGTCTTCGCAGACATGGTCAACCCAATCCCTCTCTGCGCGGTTAAACGGCATTTCTTCGCGGTCCAGTGCAAAGAAATATTGGCGGAAAAATTCGCCTAAATGGGCGAATAAGGATCGAAACCGTCCAATAACGGGGTAGTTGCGACGGACGGCAGACTTTGTCTGGGTGACATCAATGACGAAGAGGATTGCGGCGATGAGAACGCCAATACCAACGATAAACAAAAACAATGATCCCAAAAGGGAGAGGCCCGACATAGCGAGCCCCCCAAACTCCATCATCATGGAGGAATCCGAGTCAGCGAAAATGAGGTGAATAGGCATTTAAAATCTCCGTTGCATATCTATGGCTTTCCTTTGACGAAGCCGCAATCCGTTTTTATTGGCGCTGTCGACCTGCGCGGGTTAGGATGTGATATGAAATGGCTGTTTCGCATCATCGCGCTTATTCTGTTGGGCTTTGTATCTATTTGCATCATTGGCGCCTTCATGCCCGCTCAGCAGCGCGTAGATGCCAGCATCAAGCTCGATAGTGACGTGCTCGGCGTTTATGAAATTATCTCAGATTTGAGATCCTATCCCGAATGGAGCGGTGTTGGCGGCCCTGAAAGCCAATGGGTTTTTGGCGGTGCCGATATTGAGGCCGGTCAAACAGCTGCCTGGCAAGCCGGAGAGCGATTTGGGTCGCTGGAAATATTGCAGACCGACCCGGGCCGTTTTGTTTTGGTGAAAACCATCGGCGCCTTGGGCGAGCAGGAAATCTCTCTTGCCCTGAGTGAAGGAGAAAATGGTACGAACTTTCTAATTGAAGCCAAGCGCGATTTAGGCGGCTTTCCGTATTTGGGACGGATCGCATCATTGCGGCAGAAATCTTCGACGAAACAAGCTCTGGATTTAGCGGCAGAGGGATTGCGGCAAATGGTTGAGTTCTGAATTGAACAGCGAAGCGTACTTATTTCTCCGGTAATTTATCCAGCACCCAATCTAATGAATCGTCAGTTTCCGTCTCTTCAGCCGGCGGTTGTAATGTCCAATTTTGCTCAACGTTGGTCGGACCTTGCGGTGTCAGGCGGTCAATTAATCCCGGCGGCTTCGGACCGGTGTTAAGCGGAGTGTTCAAGAATTCCCGATCAAAATTCGTGTCTTGAAAATCCAACGCATTGGTCGACGGACCACCGCTATTCACTGAAGGATCCCCGATATTCAGGCCTAACGCGCTACGCGACGGTATCGCCCGCGACCCGGAAATACGGTCACCGCGATCAGATCCTGTTCCGGCCATTCCTTCAAAACTCTCCCGTCCGCTGCGGTCGCGGCCCCTGAATTTTTTCAGATAGTCCGGACAGTCAGCATGGGTGCGGCCTTCCTCTCGGCAGCGTATATCCAGATTGAGACCTTCATAGGCTTTGCCCGGGCCTGTGGGTTGGGGGGCAAGCGTCCACCCGCCGGCACCCGGGTTTGGTCGTCCGATTTGTGTGCCGCCGCCGGGCGGTGCCGTCACGGATCCACCTTGACTGATGGGGCCTTCATTCCCGCCTCCGCGCGGCGGCGTGATGAGAGGTTCGTCTAAAGTTGAGTTTCTGTCGCGTTTGATCAAATCCAAAAACGGATCGCTTTGTTCCTGCGGCACTGCGCGTATTTCCTCTTCGCGGCTCTCGGGAGCATCCGGCGAGGCGAGAACGGTCGGTGCCGTTATGATAAGATCCGGTTCGGGTAGAGGTTCTGGTTCAATTTCAGGTAAAGGTTGAGGGTCTGGTGGCGTCTCAAGGACAGGGTCCAGAATTATTTCAGGCGGAAGTGTTTGAGGTTCTACCGGCTCGGGCAGAGGCTCGGCTTCTATTATACCGGGAGTCGGCGGTAATTCAGGTTCAATCACTGGCGGCTCAGGTTCGGGTTCTGGCTCCGGCTCGACCACGGGCAGAGGTTCAAAAATCTCAATTATGGGTTCCGTTTCGGGTTCCGGCAACGGTATTGGTTCAGGAAGCGGCTCAGGAATCGGTTCGAAAAATTCGATAATTGGTTCCGGCTCTAGCTCTGGCACTGGAACGGGCTCTGGCAAAGGCTCGGGCTCTGGCAAAGGTTCAGGTTCCGGGAGCGGGTCAGGTTCAATCGTCTCCGGCTGCACGAGAATTTCCGGCGGTGGCAGTGTGATAACAGGTTCCGGCTCTGGCACGGGCTCAGGCTCAGGCTCAGGTTGAGGGCGCGGAGGAGGTGGTGGAGTTGGCTCCGGTCGGGGTTGTGGCTTAGGCTGAGGTTTCGGTACGGGAGCGGGCGGCGGCGGCGCGGCTATGGGCTCGACAATGATAGCTTCGGGCTCAGCCTCCGCTTCCGGCTGAGGTTCAAAGGTTACGATTTCAACGGTTACGGCCTCCGGCGGAGGCGGAGGCTTGAGATCAGGTACAATAAAGCTGCCCGATAAAGACAGGACGAGGCCCAGATGCACAAAAAAGACAATTGCCGCGTTGGCGGTCAGACGCTGCGCATCATCCTCAAGAAAGTCTGACAGACGATCTGCATCGTGATAAGGCGAAAAGCTCGCATTTTTTGGGTTCGTGGGCTGCACGTTCTGCCACTCTTTTCACCGTTTAAGAGAAAAGCCTATGACGGTTCGCGCATGACGCCAAGGTTAAGAGGGACGGTATCTGCCTTAAATTTCAGTCAGGCAGTTGCCATTGGCCTTGCGCGGTCAGGAGATACCCTGCGCAACAAAAAGAAACAGAGCCGTAATAGCGGTTCCGACCAGTACCATCTTCTCAAATTTCAAATCTTGTGTCATCTCGTTCACCTGTATCGTTACAGACGTATATCCTGATGAACCATGGCAAGATAATGACACCTTTATGAAACTTCCGTGATGGTTTTCGCGGCAAGACTTTTGGCGAGCCGCCAGTTGCGATACAAAATAGTCGCGATGCCCGACAATGTGATGAGCGCCCCAAGCAGGAGAATGGGTGTCGGTGTCTCTTTCAAAATCAAAACACCGGCAGCAACGCCAATGACGGTCGTCATAAGGCCGGATGGCGCAACGGTATGGATAGGCAATCGCTGCAGTAACCAATAGTAGGATCCATGCGCGACGAGGCTCACCAAGAGGACTGAATAAATCAGAGCCAGCCCAAAATTGACGCGGGTGTCCGGCGCAAAGGCTGACATCTGATTGTCCTCTAAAACCCAACTTAGCGGCCAAAGAATAACCGAGCCGACCACGCCGAACCAAGCCAGCAATTGGACCGGGCTAATCGATTTCACTGACTTCACGCTAATCGCGCCAACGGCTTCTGCCATAGCGCCGCAAGCCATTAGCCCAATTCCCAGTGCAAACCCTTGCCCCGCTGCCTCAGACGGTGTGCCGAGCCCAATCAAAACGACGCCGAGAAAGGCGAGGCCCGCCCCAAGGCTGCGCCACCAGCCGATGCGCTCTCCCAAAATCAGGACGGATAGGAGGATTGAAAATGGCATATAAAGTTCAATCGTTACCGCCGCGGCGCTGGCAGTTGTCAATTGCATCGCTGGAAACATGAAGGCGTAGTTTAGCGCGCCAAACCCCAACCCGCCAATCAGGACTGCTTTCATCTGGCCTGCATGCCATTTCAGAAAGGGCAGGAGGATGAGTGCGAGGCAGGAAATTCTCAGCGCCGCATAAAAGAGCGGGGGCACGCCCATTTCGACGATGGTAAATTTCATTACGACGAAATGCAGGCCCCAAATACCGCAGACCAGCATCAATACGCAAAATTCACGTAGGGACATAATTACAGGCTTTCGAAACGAACATCCTGCGCCTATGCCCTTCTTATGACCGACACAAGACTTTCAGACCGGATCACGCGCATCGGTACATCTGCAACAATGGCCATTACACAGACGGCGCGGGATATGCGCGCGGCTGGACTGGACGTAATATCGCTATCGGCCGGGGAGCCCGACTTTGAAACACCGGAACATATTCGGCAGGCCGCGACGCAAGCGATGAACTCCGGCGCGACACGCTATACAGCCGTGGACGGCATACCGGAGTTGAAGGAAGCTATTATTCGAAAGTTTCAACGCGATAATGACCTCACTTACTCATCCAGCCAAATCAATGTGTCTCCAGGGGGCAAGCCTGTTATTTTTAATGCTCTGGCCGTAACCATTGGGCCGGCAGACGAAGTCATCATCCCTGCACCTTGCTGGGTCAGCTATCCCGACATGGTCAAACTTTGTCGCGGGACACCAATTGTTGTGCCTTGCGGAGCGAAAACCGGATTTAAGATTACGGCAGAACAATTGTCGGCAGCTATAACGCCCGAAACCAAATGGGTGATGCTGAACTCGCCATCAAATCCGACTGGAGCGGCTTACACAGCAAGTGAGCTTTTGGCTTTGGCTGAGGTCCTTCGCGCTCATCCGAAAGTTTTGATTCTGTGTGACGATATTTACGAGCATCTTGTTTATGATCGTTTCTCTTTTGCGACGATGGCGCAGGTCGCGCCGGATTTATCTGACCGCACATTGACCATGAACGGTGTCTCAAAAGCCTATGCCATGACAGGTTGGCGTATTGGATATGCAGGCGGGCCGAGCTGGCTCATCTCAGCGATGCGCAAATATATGGGGCAAACAACGTCTAACCCTGCCAGTGTGAGCCAATGGGCCGCCGTTGCGGCGCTGAAAGGCGATCAGAATTTTTTGGATGACTGGAGAGCCACCTATGCCGCGCGGAGAGACCGAGTCATTGCGCGATTGAACGCTATGCCCGGTGTGTCCTGCTTAACCCCGCCGGGCGCATTTTACGCTTTTGCGGATATTTCTGCCGTAACAGAGGATGATGCGGGCTTTGCTTTGCGTTTGCTGGAGAAAGCCCGAGTGGCCACCGTTCCCGGCAGCGCGTTCCATGCGCCCGGCCATATCAGGCTCAGTTACGCCGCGTCTCTATCGGAATTGGATGCGGCCATGGACCGTTTGGAAGCGTTTCTAGCTTAGCCTGCCGTATTGCAAAGATGGGCTTTCACAACTGCGCCCGCTTTGCCCATATCCACGCGACCCGCATAGCCGGATTTCAGCTGACCCATAATCTTGCCCATGTCTTTCAGACAGGTTGCACCTGAATCCTCAACAAGACCTGCGATGATCGTTTTCATCTCGTCTTCGGACAAAGGTTGAGGCATGAATTCACGAATGATTTCAATCTCTTCGCGCTCGCGCTCGGCCAATTCAGGCCGGCCATTATCCTCATAAGTTTGCGCGCTTTCCTTGCGCTGTTTCACCATTTTGGAGAGCAAAGACATGATTTCGGCGTCATTAATACCTTCACAACGATCCTCAGCGCGCGCTGCGATGTCGCGGTCTTTCACCGCCGCAGCGACAAGGCGTAATGTTGAAACACGAAGCTTGTCCTTCTCCTTCATAGCCGTTTTCGTTGATTCGTTTATACGCGTACGAAGCGTCGTAGCATCGGGCATAGTATTCGCGATCTTGTTACCCCGGAGCCCCAATTCCGTGTCTTCCAAGTGGCGGTACATAGGCCTATCGGGCGGTCTTGCCAAGTCTTTGACAGCATTTTGAACTGGGAGCGCGCATAAGCTTGATTTTTAAACGCTTAATACATTGCGGTCTTGCCAATCGCGGCGCGGGCTATAAAAGCTCCGACAGTTTGCCTGCTCGACAATTGGATTCTTTTGCCATGACGCCTTATCAGCCGACCCGCACACCTACAGCTGCGCTTGTTCTCGCCAATGGCGAGGTCTTTTACGGTGATGGGATTGGTCACGTGGGCTCTGCCGTTGGCGAAGTCTGTTTTAATACGGCGATGACGGGCTATCAGGAAATTTTGACCGACCCGTCTTATGCGGCGCAAATCGTCTGCTTCACCTTCCCGCATATCGGCAATACTGGCACCAATATTGAGGATGAGGAAGCCAGTAGTCCGCGCGCTGAAACAGCGGCCGTCGGCGGAATATTCCGCGCAGCCGTAACACCCGCATCCAATTGGCGGTCGGATACTGAACTGGGCGATTGGCTGGCCGCGCGGAAAATTATTGGCCTGTCCGGTGTAGATACGCGGGCATTGACGGCGTTTATCCGGG
>JAHDFA010000022.1:20927-26298 GCA_020628495.1 Hellea sp. | reverse complement strand
TATGGGCTCTACACCGACATCGGCTTCACTGGGATCGGCCCGACGCCTTTGATCCGGATCGTTTCATGGGCGAGCGCGGGGAAGCTATTGGCAGGTTTGATTTTTTGCCATTTGGTGTGGGTCACCGCGTTTGCATTGGGCAACGCTTTGCCCTCCAAGAGGCGGCCGTCATGATGGCGATCTTATTCCGAAAAGTTCGTCTGCATTGGATAGATGGCGAGGCGCATCCTTGGCCCTTAATGCGCATTACGACGCGTCCTGAAGAGCCGCTAAAAATGCGCGTCGAATGGCGATGAGCTTATTCTGTCGGCTTGGTTTCATCCAATAAATTTGTTTCACCTGCAGCTTTCAACTCTGCATCCACCTTTTCATCAATTGCGGTGTCAGGGGCAGTATCCATGTCGAGCTCTGAGGCTTTGCGTTTGGAAACAGGTTTTGCCGACTTGCCTGTTTTTAAATCAAGCTGCGTTCCCGCAATATTGTCCAGTTTTACGCGATAAATCGGTTCCGGTAGCGAGAAACCCTGTTCTTCCAAAGCATCTTTAACGGAGCGAATAGACAGACTGCGGGCCTTTCCGAAACTGGCTGTCGTTTGGTCGACCCACCCATAGAAATTAATGACAATATTGGAATCACCGACCTCAGAAATAGATGCAGATGGTTCAGGACTGTCCTTTACAAATTCATGCGCCCGCATCGCGTCCAGTCCCGTCTTCATGGCAGCAACAGGATCATCCGCTGCATCCACACCTAAGCTAAAATTAAACCGACGATCAGAGTTCGTCGTGTAATTCAGGATGACGGCCTTAAAAACGGTTGAGTTTGGAATACGCAAATGATTGCCATCCATTGTCATAAGGATCGTCGCGCGACTTGTCAGGCGCATGACCTTGCCTTCGCGGTCTCCAATCAAGACATGATCTCCTGCCCTGAATGGCTGACGCAGGGATAACATGATCGAGGCCAAGTAATTTTCCAAAGTATCGCGCACCGCAAAACCCAAAGCGATACCCACCACGCCTGCGCCGCCCAAGATTGTCGCGATAAAGGCCTGCGCGCCAAGGAAATTCAGCGCAATGATCAAACCCCCGACAATAAAAAGAACCCGAACGGTTTGAGACAGCAATTCGGCTAGAAACGGATTTGGAGCGATTTTTCGCCAGAAGGCTTTACGTCGCGAGACCACACCGCCGAGCCACCACATAAAAAGAAAAGCGAGTATTGCGAGGGCAATAATGGGTAATGCACCTTGAATTTCTTTAAAATCTTTCCGCAAGTCTCCCAAAGCATCGGCCACATTATTTTCGCCGACCAAGGCGCGGTCAAGTTGATCCTGTACGTAGACAATGCCTTCACGGCTCTGTGCAATTTCGACTGCTGTTTCCGCGATTTCCGCATTGGGAACGTCCCCGGTGAGCGTCGCAACACCATTTTCGACGGTTACGGTAATGTCGGCCATATCCGTTGTACTGCCAAAAATCGCTGACAAGCCGGATTGCGCCTCGGAGGTAGAGCCGGAATCCTGTGCGAAAACAGGCGCCGCAAAAATGAGCGCTAGACAGACAAAAAAGACTCGCATGAAACCCTCCAGCAGATGCTTAGATCATACGGTCTGTAAGGGGTGTGGTTCCGAAGCAAGACAAATTGGGCGATATTTGATAGAAATTAATTCTACTTTCCAAAGTTCCACGACTTTGGTGCGTCACTTCAATCGATTCACTGGGTCGATTTCGAGCGCTCTGCGGGTGGAAGGCCGGGTCCTGACCCAATAAAGACTCGTTACGGCTGCTGCGTTCCCGCCCTGACCGGGTTGGCGAGGATATCGTCCAGGCCGACCTTCCGAGGCGCGATGTAGTCTGCCAAAGCGTCTTACACAAGGGAGCCGCGCATAAAAAAGCCCGACCAAATGGCCAGGCTTTCCGTCCAGATCAAAATCTAAGAACTAGAATTTACGAACATAGGTAACGGCATATGTTTCTGCGGTGCCTGAGAAGTCCGCGCCATTAATCGTGTTATCGTCACTGTCGAGGAATGTCACATCGGCACGCAGGCCGTTTACATCGTCGAACATATATTCAACGCCGCCACCAAACGCAAAACCATCCACGTCGAGGCTTTCATCAAAGCCGTTACCTTCGACACCAAATTTGGTGAAGTGATAACCGCCTTTGGCGAACAGGCTAAACTGTTCGTTGAGCGGCAATGATCCGCGAACATAAGCGGCGAAGCTGTTATCGACACCGACGTCAAATCCTTCGATTTCGTCGTCAATCACGCCGAAGCTACCTTGGCCTTCAACAGAGAAGTTTTCTGAGAATTGATAGCCAAGACGGGCCGTAACATTATAGCTATCAAACTCCACGGCCTCGGCACCCAAGTTAACGTAAGCGCCGGTGTCTTGAGCCTGGGCAGAAGCTGCAAATCCTGTGAGAGCCGTCGCAGCCAGAGCAATTTTTAAAAATTTCATGTCTTATTCCTTTTTTCAATCCGCCGCATTAACGTCACCTAGGGGAGACAGCGGAGTGTTTTGTGACGCCGCATGACGTCGGGATAGCGTAAGACTTTCGCAAGCTTGGAGTTCCGCAGGATTTGCAAACCGGCAGCAAGCGTGATAAAATTATCACAGTTTCTGACATAGTTGTCACAGTGATGACACTGGGATGAATAAACCGCAGCTAAAATTACGGTTTGATTTCAGACGCGACAGGTTCCATGTCGGGCCACATGACTGATATATATGCCGACACACCCATCCCGTTTTCAGGAGACATTCTGGATTACGCTGAAAATGAGCGCAGCCCGGAACAGCTCCAAGCTCTCATTGGCAAGACCTCTGCCCGCGCAGTTCTTCTTTTTAAAGGGCGTATCGGTATCGGTGATGGCGGACGACCTCACCGCCTTCATCCGTCTGATTTGATTGGACATGACTTAATGGCCCCAGGCCCAATCTTTTTAGGTCTGGAAGGCGAAAGACCTATATTTGCTTTCAGCATTGCAAAGCCGGAGAGCTTTCTACCGGAAGAAAATTTTGTATCCCTACGCGGTATAGGCGGGAATATGCGTCCCACAGATTTGGCGCTGGCCGGGCGCGCTAAATCCCTGTTCGCATGGCACCATTTGGAAAAACACTGCGTCACATGCGGCGGACAAACCGTGGCACGTGATGGCGGGGTAAAACAAAAATGTACAGGGTGCGGCGCGGAAAGTTTCCCGCGCGTCAATCCCGTCGCCATTATGTTGGTTACGGATGGCGACCGGGTTTTATTAGGGCGCGGTCCGGGCTGGCCCGAAGGCTTTATGTCGGCGCTGGCAGGCTTTATCTCTCCTGGCGAAAGTCTGGAAGGTGCCGCCGAGCGTGAAGTCACGGAGGAGGTCGGTCTCAAGACCAAAAATCCACGCTATGTTTTCTCTCAACCTTGGCCCTTTCCGGCACAATTGATGATTGGTCTGATGCTGGAGGCTGTCACAACTGACATTACGATTGACCCAAAAGAGCTGGAGGATGCAAGGTGGTTTACGCGCGATGAGGTTTTGGCGGTCTTCGAAAAACGCGGTCAGGCCTTTATGTGCCCGCCGCGCCAAACAATTGCGCATCAACTCTTACGGCATTGGCTGGCTGAAACAGCTTAGTTGGCTTTTAATGACGGCCAACGCTCATCCGCGGATTGAATGAACTTTGCGCGTCTCTTTTGCCAACGGCGTTTAATCCGCGCATTATAATTGAAGTAAAGCCGCCCGTCTTCAACATGCCAGTAGTCCGGACTGCCCGGTGCCAGCTTGCCTTTCGCGACAGCCCACGCGCAATAGCCACCATATTGCGGGGCAAACAAATCCGGATTGGTCAAAAACAGATCCTTATTGGCTTGGTTGAAAAAATACCAATCCGCCCCCTCATAGCGCGTCGAGAATTCCAATTTACCCTGTTGCGGTTTGCCTGAAAAAAACGACACAACATCATAGCCATCGGCGGCGATATTATCGCGCCAATTGGTATAAACATGATTGGTGTCAGCGGCAGCCGCCAAAGGTGAGAGCAAGAGCCCGGCCCCGAATAGAGCAGCTAATATTCGTTTCATCATAGCGTGTATATAGGAAGCGCGGTTACTCTCCACAATTCACGCCTTTGCGAGACGGGCCTTGTCCATAGGATAAGTCCCCAAATGGGTAATATTCTCCGAAAAGAAAGCCAGTTCCTCCAGCGCATTTTTCATATTGGGACTGTCAATATGCCCTTCGACATCCGCATAAAATTGCGCCGCCGTGAACGATCCACCGACCATATAACTCTCCAGCTTGGTCAGGTTCAGGCCATTGGATGCGAATCCACCAAGGGCTTTATAAAGCGCTGACGGCACGGATCTGACTTTAAAGACAAAGGAGCTGACGCTCGGCACATCAATCTTGGGCAGGACCGGCGCATCGGCCAGAACGATAAACCGAGTAGTATTATGCGCGGCGTCCTCAATATCCTCCGCCAAAATATCCAAACCATAGGTCTGTGCTGACAATCGGGACGCCACGGCGGCTACGGAGATATCTTCGGCAGACGCAACTTTGCGGGCAGCTCCTGCCGTATCGACATCCGCAATGGCGTCGATTCCATGCTTTGCCAGAAATTTTCTGACCTGTCCCAGTGCCATATGATGGGACCGAGCGCTTCGAATATCGGCAAGGTGAGCGCCTTTCACCCCCAAAAGCTGGTGATGAACCGGAAGGTAACGTTCCCCGATAATATACAAGCCCCCGTCAGGGAGCAGATGATAGATATCGGACACTCGTCCTGCCACGGTATTTTCCACGGGAATCATTGCACAATGTGCCTCGCCCGATCTCACTTCCGCAAAAGCCTTTGCAAAACTGGGGCAAGCCACAGGCTCATGGTCGGGGTAAAACTGCGAACAGGCGAGATGGGAATAGGCCCCGGGTTCACCTTGATAGACGATTTTTTGCGTCATTTTGACTGCCTGATATGACTCAACGCGTTTATGCGTTATTAAAAGCCTGTATAAACCCCTCGCGACGCTTCGCCGCAAGGTGTTTTCTATTTGCAATCGTGGCACATATTTATATGACATGGCCCAAAAGGTCAGGCCGCATTTAAGGCAATGACCGTAAAATGCGTTAGACAGGATTTCGTCATGGACGATTTAGGTTTCAACAAAATTGCGGGCGCCGTGCTCGCCACCGGTTTGGGCATGCTATTGCTCATGAAGCTACCCGGTGTGATGATGGGGAGCGCGGGAGAAGAAATTGCTTACTCGACGGGTGAAATAACTGTAAACGGCCCTGCTCCTGAACCCGTCGACCTCCCCTTCCCACAAGCGGATTGGGTTGCCGCGATGGACGAAGCCAAAGGCGCCAAAGTCTTCAA